>DDWF01000209.1 GCA_002345845.1 Betaproteobacteria bacterium UBA2293
AGGATCATTTCTGCGGCAAGCTGCTCGGCCTGCCGATGGGCTGCGACATCTGCTACACCAACCACGCCGAGGCTGACCAGGACGATCTCGATGCGTTGCTGACCCTGCTCGCCGCCGCCGGCTGCAACTTCATCATGGGCGTGCCCGGCGGCGATGACATCATGCTCAATTACCAGAGCACGTCGTTTCACGATGCGCTTTACGTCCGCCGCCTGCTCGGCCTGCGCCCGGCGCCGGAATTCGAGGCCTGGCTGCAGCGTATCGGTATCGGCGACAGCGGCATGTTGCCGGCCGCCTTTGCTGTCGTGCTGCCGGGGAGCCGCTGATGGGCGAGCAACTGCCTCTCGTTGCCGACGATCCGTGGTCGGTGCTGCGTTGCCACACGACGGCGCGCATCGGCCTGGGCCGCACCGGCGCCAGCCAGCCGACGCGCCATCATCTGGCCTTCCAGCTCGACCAGGCGCGCGCCCGCGATGCCGTGTTGACGCCGCTTGACGTGACTCGCCTGCAAGCCGAACTGACGGCGCTCGGCCAGCCGGCGGTGTTGCTGCGCAGCGCCGCCGGCGAGCGGCGGACCTACCTGCAGCGCCCCGACCTCGGCCGCTGCCTCGACGGCGAATCGGCTGCCCGGCTCCGTGCCCTGGCCGGCGAGCCGGCCGACGTCGCGCTGATCATTGCCGACGGCCTGTCGGCGCCGGCGGTACAAATGCATGCCGTGCCGCTGTTGCAGGCGCTGCTGCCGCAACTGCCGGCCGCCTGGCGGCTGGCGCCGCTGTGCCTGGTCGAGCAGGGGCGGGTGGCCATCAGCGATGAGATCGGCGCCTTGCTGGGCGCCCGCCTGGCGGTGATCCTGATCGGCGAGCGGCCCGGCCTCAGTTCGCCGGACAGCCTGGGCGCGTACCTGACCTATGGGCCGCGCGTCGGCAATACCGATGCCGGGCGCAACTGCCTGTCGAATATCCGCACCGCCGGGCTGAGCTACGCCGCCGCGGCGCACAAGTTGCACTATCTGATGGGCCAGGCGCTGGTGCGCCAGTTGTCCGGCGTGGCCCTGAAGGACGAGGCGCCGGAATTGGTGGCGGTCGGCACCCAAGAAAACACCCGGGCGGGCTGCTTCCTGCTCGGTGCGGAAGAAGCGCCGGCCGGCTGAGTGCTTGCTGTCGGAAGTTAGCGCCGGCCAGCCCGATTGCCGGGTACACTCCGCCTTCGCCAAATAGCAGGGAAACCGTTCCGGAATGTCCATCGAGTTAAGAGAAAAGCCCGCCGTCGCCGTCATCGCGGCCGTTCAACTGCCCAGTGTCAGCGATGTCGAGTTCGAGTCCTCGCTGGCCGAACTGCGCGAGCTGGCCAAGACGCTCGGCTACACGGTGGTTGAAACCTTCATCCAGAAGCGCGGCAGTTTCGACACCACGTCCTACGTCGGCGTCGGCAAGTGCCAGGAAATCGCCCATTACGTCGAGCATACGGCCGACCGTGAGATCGACGCCATTCTCGTCGACCACGAAATCTCGCCGTCGCAGGCGCGCAACCTGGAAAAGGCGACCGGCTGCCCGGTGATGGACCGGACCATGGTCATCCTCGAAATCTTCCACAACAACGCCCGCTCGCGCGCCGCCAAGGCACAGGTCGAGATCGCCCGCCTCGGCTACATGGCGCCGCGCCTGCGCGAGGCGGCCAAGCTGGCCGGGCCGCAGGGGCGCCAGCGCAGCGGTGTCGGCGGCCGCGGCGCCGGCGAATCGCATACCGAACTGGACCGGCGCAAGATCCGTGACCGCATTGCCGAACTGCAGCTGGAAATCGTCGCCATGGATGCCGAGCGCCAGACCCAGCGCGCCCGTCGCCAGGAACGTCAAAGCCTGGCCAGCGTCGCCCTGGTCGGCTACACCAATGCCGGCAAATCGACGCTGATGCGGGCGCTGACCGGCAGCGAAGTGCTGGTCGCCAACAAACTGTTCGCCACGCTCGACACGACGGTGCGCACCCTGCACCCGGAAAGCGTGCCGCGCGTGCTGGTCAGCGATACCGTCGGCTTCATCAAGAATCTGCCGCACGGTCTGGTTGCCTCGTTCAAGTCGACGCTCGATGAAGCGCTCGATGCCGGCCTGCTGCTGCATGTCATCGACGCCAGCGACCCCGGTTTCGAACGCCAGCTGGAAGTCACCGACCATGTTCTGGCCGAGATCAGCGCCGACACGCTGCCGCGCCTGCGCATCTTCAACAAGATCGACCACGTCGGCGACGAAGTCGCCCAGGCCGAATGCACGGCGCGGCTATACGAGCAATATCCGGACTGCGTGGTGATGAGCGCCCGCCGGCCGGAAGACGTGGCCCGCCTGCGCCTGAAGATCATCGAGTTCTTCCAGCAGGGGTTGGTCGAGGCCGAACTGTTTCTGCCCTGGTCGGCGCAGCAACTGCGCGGCGAAATCTACGCCCGCTGCCAGGTCCTCGCCGAACGCGCCGACGAAGACGGTGCCTTCTTCAGCATCCGTGGCGAGCCGGCGACCATCGACAGCCTGCGCGAGCAGTTCGCCCAGGTAGCCTGAGAGCAGCGCCCGGCAGGCGTCAGGTGCTGGTGCCACGCATGGCGTTGTAGGCAGCAAGGGCGCGAGCGACGTCGCCGCTCGGCTTGGCTGCGTCGCCGAGGCCGAACTCAACTTGCAGGTCAGCCTTGTTGCTGTCGATATAGTCGATGACGCGGGACAGGTTGCTCATCCGGTTGGGAATGAAGTTATTCGGCGAATTGAGCAGTTCCGCCGATTTGGCGAAATGGGTGCTGAATTCGCGGATGGTGGTGACCGCGCCGTTCGCGTTGGCGGCCAGGACGGAATCCAGTTTGGCCGTGTCGAGGCTGGCCATGTTGGTTACCGGGTCGATCGTCAGGCCCAGCGCCGTCATTCCGCGCACGCCGCTGCCGGCGCCGTTGAAGATGTTCTCGACGCTCTGCTCCAGTTCCCATTGCGATGCTGTCGCCGCATGCGTACCGGCGAGCAGGCCGCCGTTGGCCAGCACTTCGTCGAAGCGGTCGATCCAGCCGTTGTAGGCGGCGACGAATTCGTTCAGGCGGCTGCGGATGTCGGCGCTGGTGCTGGCGCCGTCGATCTCGCCGAGCTTGCCGGCTTCCTGCTGCATGGTCGTCACATAGGACGCCATGTCGGTCATTTCGGCAAATTCGGCCCGGTAATTGACATCCCGTCGGTTGATTTCGCTCATCATCCGGTAGCCCGATTCCGGGTCGAACAGGGCGTTGTTGCGGCCGCTGGCTGACAGGGTGCCCGAGGTGCCGCGGCCGGCCAGCAATTCGGCAACGGAATTTGTCGGACTCTGGCTGCCGCCAAACAGGGCGGCAAAATCGGATACGCCGCGGCCGCCGTTATCGTTCATCGCCGTCGAAATCAGTGTGCCAAGGGCCTGCGACTTGAAGTCGGCCAGCCGTTCGCGGAGTTGGGCGAGAAAATCGCTGCCGGCTGCCGCCGAGGGCGCCGAGCGCTCGTCGCGCTTGCCCTGCAGCCGGGAAAAGTCGAAGCCTGTTTCGAGTATTGTCTTGATCGCCATGTTGCCTCCTGCCGGTGAAGTAGACGGCTGGTCGCCGCTTGCCTTTGCCCCTTTCAATGCAACAAACGTACCCGTTGCCCACTACCGCTGGTGCTGGGCAGTTGCCGGCCATGCGCCTCGGTTCGCCGGCAAGCCGGGTGATGGTGACCGGCATTCCTCGCCGGTTGGCAACGGAACTTCTCGCCGGCCTGGCGATCAAGGCGAAACAGGCGGGCTGATCGCCGGCCATGCGCTCTTCGGAGCAAGGAGGGATTCATGGATACACAGGATGCCAGCCGGGGCAATCCGGTCATTCTGGTGGCGACGCGCAAGGGCGCCTGGATCTACCACGGCGACAGCGAGCGGCAGAACTGGCGGGTCGATGGCCCGCATTTTCTCGGCCACATCATCAATCATCTGCGGCTCGACCCGCGCGACGGACGTACGCTGCTGGCCGCAGCGTCGACCGGGCACCTGGGGCCGACCATCTTTCGCTCCACCGACCTTGGCCAGACCTGGCAGGAGGCGGCCAAGCCGCCGGCCTTTGGTCCACCGATCAACGGACTGGAGGCGCGCGCCGTTGATCACACTTTCTGGCTGACGCCTGGCCATGCCGACCAGCCAGGCGTCTGGTACGCCGGCACCTCGCCGCAGGGGCTGTTTCGTTCCGAGGACGGGGGCATCAACTGGACGCCGTTCTCCTGCATCAACGACGACGCGCAGTATCGCCAGTGGTTCGGCACGGTGCAGGACGGCACGCCGGACGGGCCGAAACTGCATTCCATCACCGTTGATCCGCGCGATGCACAGCACCTGTATTTCGCCATGTCGGGCGGTGGCGTCCATGAGTCGCTCGACGGCGGCCAGACATTCTCGCCGCTGGTCGAGGGCATGGAGGTGGTCGGTGGCTTCGATGTCAACGAGGTGACATTCCATGATCCGCACTGCCTGCGCCTCTGTCCGTCGAATCCGGATCGGCTGTACCAGCAGAACCATTGCGGCATCTACCGGCTGGACCGGCCGGCGCGGCGCTGGCAGCGCATCGGCCGCAACATGCCGGCGGACGTCGGCGATATCGGCTTCCCGCTGGTGCTGCATCCGCGCGACGACAACAAGCTGTGGGTGTTCCCGATGGATGGCTCCGACGTCTGGCCGCGGACCAGCCCGGGCGGCCAGCCGGCCGTCTATGGCTCCTGCGATGGCGGCGAGACCTGGCAGCGCCACGGCATCGGCCTGCCGGCCAGCCAGGCGTGGTGGACGGTCAAGCGGCAGGCAATGACGAGCGACCGCGAGGACTGCCTCGGCCTCTATTTCGGGACTACCAGTGGCGAGCTGTGGCAGAGCCGCGACGAGGGCCTGCACTGGGAATGCCTGGCACGCCATCTGCCGGAAATCTACGCGGTCGAAACGGCCTATCCGACGTAGTGCGGGCAGGCGCCATGCGTGTTCTGATCCCCAGCGCCCTGCAGTCCTACACCGGCCGACCCTGGGTCGTGGCCGAGGGGCGTACGGTCGATCAGGTGTTGCTCGATCTCGACCGGCAGTTTCCTGGCATCCGTTTTCGCATGGTCGACGAGCAGCGGCGCATCCGTCGGCACATCCGGCTGTTTCTTGGTGGCGAGATGCTGTTCGATCCGGATCATCCGCTGCCAGCCGACGGCGAGTTGCACATCGTCCAGGCGCTGAGCGGCGGCTAATCCACCTAGACCCAGTACTGGCGCGTCGTGCTGGTGCCGATCAGCGTGCGCTGTTCGGCTTCGCCGGCGGCCTCCCGGTAGTCGGCGATGGCGCGGGCGCGAACCAGCGCCGAAACGGGGCCGATGGTGTCGCTGGCCAGGGTCCGCGCATCGGTGAACGGGCGTGGCGAATCGAAGTCACTCAGGTGGCTGGCGGCGATCACAGCGGCGTAGGCCGGGTCGGCCTGGTTGTTGAGGGCACGCAGCCAGGGGGCGGCGAGCGCGGTCTGTAGCGCCAGGCTGGCGGTTGTGCTGCGTTGCTCGGCGGCGAGCACATCGACGGCCGCCGGCGCGGGGGTGATGGTGACGGGAGCGGTTGCCGGAACGGGGGGAGCGGCGCTCGTCGTCGGTGGGGTGTTGGCGGTGCCGGTCAGCGGCGGCGCCAGGCCGGGTAGCGCGGGCGATGCGGTGCGCGCGGTGGTCAGCGGAGCGGCCACGCTGGCGGTCTCTGCCGCGCCAGCGAAACCGGCTGCCTGCAGGGCGGCGAGGATTGCCGCATCGGCCGGCAGGATGATCCCGGCGTTCGGTAGTTCGGCGGCGGCGCCGGGCAGCGGCAGTGGTACTGGTGTCAGGGCCGGCAGGATCCCGGGGTCCGCTGCCAGCGGTGTCGCCGTGCCGAGCAGGTTCAGGTCGGCAAGCGGTAGCGGCGCGGTGGTGGCAGTGGCCAGCTGGCTTTCCGCCGTTGCGGCAAATGCGGCCACGGCCTCGGTCGCCTCGGCCAGCACGGCCTGCGTGGCGGCCGGGGCGCTGGTGATGGCTGCGGCGAGCAGCGTCTGGTCGAGTTGCAGCGGTGGGCTGCCGGTGCTTGCCGGCGGCGGCGCGATGCCGATGGCGGGCAGGGTCAGGGCGTCGTCGGCGGCGGCAATGGGCGTTGTGCTCAGGGCCGTCAGGGTGGCGAGCAACTGTTCGCTGATGGTGTCGGCGGTCGGCGGGACGGCGCCGGACGGCAAAGCGCTGACGCTAGCGAGCAAGGTGTTGATGGCATCAAGCAGGCTCTGCGCGGTGGCAGCGATGGTCTCGTCAGGCGGTAGCGGTGTCGGCGTCGCGGTTTCGCTGGCCACCGGTGTCGCCTCGGGCTGGGGCGGCAGGGCGCTGCGGAAGCTCGACAGTGCGGACAGCAACTGGCCTTCGGTCGATAAATCGACGACGCTCCGCTCCTCGGCGAACAGCGAACTGTCCTCCGCGAACCTGGCTGTCTCCGGTAGCGCCGAGGCTACCGGGAAAATGCCCGCCGGACCGGAAAGAGCAACGGGCGAAATTGACAGTGAATCTGCCATCGTTGTCGCCTTTTGGCTTCCCCTGACCGTGAGGGAAGCCGGAAAACCTTGAAGCGGTCAGACAGCGCGCAATGCGGCGCGCTAAGGATCGGCAGAACAGCCGATCACTGCGTGTTGGAGTCGCCATTGAAAAAAAGATTCACCGGCTTTCTGCGCTTGCCGTGGTGGCGGGCGCTGGCGAGGCGGCGAGCGGCTAAAATTGCTGCTTACTTCTTGAGGAGTCGGACATGAAGATCGGTTTTATCGGCCTCGGCATCATGGGGCGCCCGATGGCGCTGAATTTGTTGAAAGGCGGTCATCAGGTGACCGTCTGGGCGCGCCGCGCCGAATCGATGCAGCCGCTGCTGGTTGCCGGGGCCACCGGCGCTGCCAGCCCGGCCGAAGCGGCGCGCGGCGTCGAACTGGTGATTTCGATGGTCGCCGATGCGCCTGACGTCGCCGAAGTGATGCGCGCCGTCGCCAGTGCCGGCACGCCCGGCCTGGTTGCTGTCGATATGAGCACCATCGCCCCGGCGGCAGCGAAAGCCATCCACGCCGAACTGGCGGCGGCCGGCGTCGATTTCATGGATGCGCCGGTGTCCGGTGGCGAGGTCGGCGCCATCGCCGGCACGCTGTCGATCATGGCTGGCGGCTCGGAGGCGGCCTTCGCCCGCGCCCAGCCGGCGTTCGAGTGCATGGGCAAGAACATCGTCCACGTCGGCGCTTCCGGGGCCGGCCAGGTGACCAAGGCGGCCAACCAGATTGTCACCGGCATGGGCGTGCTGGCGGTGGCCGAAGCCATGGCCTTCGCCTCGAAGAACGGCGTGGACCGGGCCAAGGTGCGCGAGGCGCTGCTTGGCGGCTTCGCCTACTCGAAGATCCTGGAAAACCACGGCCAGCGCATGCTCGACCGCAATTTCAAGCCGGGTTTCAAGAGCTGGATGCATGAGAAGGACCTGAACATCGTCATGCAGACGGCGCATGAACTCGGGCTGTGCCTGCCCGGTTCGGCGGCGACGGCGCAGATGTTCAACGCCATGGTCGGTTCCGGCCTGGGCGAGGAAGATTCGATCGCCGTACTGAAACTACTGGAAAAGTTGTCGGGACAGTCATGAACGTTGGGTTTATCGGTCTGGGCGTCATGGGACGTCCGATGGCCTTGCATTTGCAGGCAGCGGGTCACGAATTGCATGTCTGGGCGCGGCGGCCGCAGAGTGCCGACGGCCTGGACGCCATTGTTCATGCCACCCCGGCCGCGCTCGGCGCCGCCTGCGCGGTGGTGTTCACGGTGATTACCTCAAGTGCCGACGTCGAAGCCGTGGCCCTCGGTGCCGATGGCCTGATCCGCGGCATGGCAGCGGGTTCGGTGCTGGTCGACTGCTCGACCATCGCCCCCGACGCCGCCCGGCGCATTGCCGCCCGGCTCGGCGAGAAGGGCATCCATATGCTCGATGCCCCGGTCTCCGGCGGCGCCCAGGGGGCGATCGACGCGACGCTGGCGATCATGGCCGGCGGCGAGGTGGCGGTGCTGGAACGCGTCCGGCCGCTGCTGGAAAAACTCGGCCAGCGCATCGTCCATGTCGGCCCGAACGGCGCCGGCCAGGTGGCCAAGGCCTGCAACCAGATGATCATGGTCGCCGCCATCGAGGCGGTGGCCGAAGCCATGCGTCTGGCGGCTGCGGCCGGCGTCGACTGTGCCAAGGTACGGCAGGCACTGGCCGGCGGTTCGGCTGCTTCGCGCGTGCTCGAGGTGATGGGCCGGCGCATGGTCGAGCGCGATTTCGCCGCCGGCATCGAAGCCCGCCTGCATCACAAGGATTTCGGCCTGGTGCTCGAGGCGGCGCGGCAGAGCGGGGTACCGCTGGCGCTGACGGCCAGCGTCGGCCAGCAGCTCAACGCGCTGATGGCGACGGGGCTTGGCAAGGACGACACGTCGTCGCTGCTGCGCGTGCTGGAGGGGTGATGAGCCACCTCGCCCAACTGTCGCAGGCGGACATTGAGGAACGCTTCCACATTACCGGCCAGCGGGTTGTCGCCCTGACGCTGGCCGGCTATGCCCGTGATGCCGTGCCGTTTTCCGTGCACTTCGGCGAGGAGCTGCTGGTCACTACGCTGCTCGCCGTACTGCCCGAGCGCCAGCAGCTGATTTTCGATTGCAGCGGCGCCGCCGCGCTCAACCAGCGCCTGTTGCAGGCTGGCCAGTGCTTGTTGACCGGGCGGCCAGAGGGCATTCAGGTGCAGTTTTCCGGCGGGCCGGTCAGCGAGGTCAAGCACGCTGGCCGGCCGGCCTTCGCCATGGCGCTGCCTGCATTCATCGTCCGCCTGCAGCGGCGCGATGGCTTCCGTATCGCCACGCCGCGCGCCAATCCCCTGCGCTTCTTCGGCCGCACCCCGGACGGGGCGGCGCTCGAGTTGCCGGCCTTCGACATTTCGGTGACCGGCATCGGCTTGCTGGCCGCGACGCCGCCGGAACATCTGGCGCCGGGCATGGTGCTGGAGCGCTGTCGTTTTCGCCTGCCCGACGATAGCCAGGATCTGCACCTGGCGGCGCGCGTGCAGCACATCACCGAGAAGGAAGTGCGGGGCGGCGTGCGCCAGTGGCGCGTCGGCGTGCATTTCCTGGAGCTGCCGGCCGGCGCCGAACACCGGCTGCAGCGCTACATCGCCCGCCTCGAGCGCGAGCGCCACGACCGGGGCTGACTCAGCTGCTCTTGCAGTTGGGGCAGGTGGCGCCGATTTCCACTTCCGGATTGTCGAGCTGGTGGCCGGCGGCGGCCAGGGCGCGGCACAGCGCCTGCATCACCGAGCGGTCCTGCAGTTCGGTGATGGCGCTGCAGGTCGGGCAGACCAGAAAGAGGCTCGGTTCGACGTGGTTTTCCTGGGTACAGGCGACGAAGGTGGCGTTGCGCTCGATCTTGTGCGCCAGGTGGTGCTCGATCAGGAAATCCAGGGCGCGATAGACGGTTGGCGGCGTGGCGCCCGGCTGCTCGGCCTTGATCAGCGCCAGCAGATCGTAGGCTTTCAGGCCCTTTTCGTGCTCCAGCAGCAGTTGCAGCACGCGCTGGCGGATCGGCGTGAAGGCCAGGCCGCGGGCGGCGCAGGCGGCAGCGGCACGGTCGAGCACGGCGGCAGGGGAGGCGTTTGGCGGCATGGGTGTAATGTTATAACATCGCTCCTCTCTTTTGTCTTGCCGCTGACCATGAAAATCCTCGCCGCCCTCTGCCTAGCCTTCGCTTCGTCCTTCGCTCTTGCCCAGCATCACCATCACAGCCACGGCGTCGGCCAGCTCGGCATCGTCCTCGAGCAGGAGCAACTGACCCTGTTGCTGGAAATTCCCCAGCACGACCTGGTCGGTTTCGAGCGGGCGGCGAAGACGGCGCGCGAGCAGGTGACGGTGCAGGCGGTGCTGGAAAAACTGGGCCAGCCGGAACGCCTGTTCACCCCGGCTGCTGCCGGCCAGTGCGTGCTGGCCGAGAAGAGCGTCACGGCGCCCTTGCTGACCGGCGGCCCGGCCGCCGGCGGGCATGGCGATGTCGAGGCGCGCTACGTCTATCGCTGCGCCAGCCCGGCGGCGCTGAACGAATTGAAGGCAAATGTGCTCAAGGAGTTTCCGCGGGTTCGCTCACTGACGGTCAGCTTTGCCGGACCGAAAGGCCAGAAGGCCGGCAAGCTCGATGGCAAGAACCCGGTTTTCGCCTGGTAAGGCGTGACCCCGGCGGCGATCCGCATCGATGACCTGGCCTTCCGCTGGCGGAAGGCCGGGCCGCTCTGCGTCCGCCTGCAGCATCTGACGCTGGCCGCCGGTTGCAGCCTGTTCCTGCACGGGCCGAGTGGCGCCGGCAAGACGACACTGCTCAACCTGATCGGCGGCGTGCTGCTGCCCGAGCGCGGCAGCGTCGAACTGCTCGGCCAGCCGCTCGGCAAGCTGTCGGCGGCCGGGCGTGATGCCTTCCGCGCCGATCATCTCGGCTTCGTCTTCCAGCAGTTCAACCTGATTCCCTATCTGTCGGTGCGCGACAACGTGCTGCTGCCCTGCCGCTTTTCGCGGCGTCGGGCTGAACGGGCCGGCGATCCGGCAGCGGAGGCGGCGCGCCTGCTCGCTGCCCTTGATCTCGAACCGGCGCTGGCCAACGTGCCGGCCGCCGAACTGTCGGTCGGCCAACAGCAGCGGGTGGCGGCAGCACGGGCGCTGATCGGCCGGCCGGAGATCATCATCGCCGACGAGCCGACGTCGGCCCTCGACGCCAGTCGCCAGGCAGCCTTCATCGACCTGCTGCTGAACGAGGCGAAGGCCGCCGGCAGCGCGGTGGTGTTCGTCAGCCATGACCAGCGGCTGGCCGGGCATTTCGACCTGACGCTGGAACTGGCGGAAGCGGGGGTGGCGCCTTGAGGGCCTTGCTGCGCCTGGCCTTGGCCAGCGCCTGGAACCGCCGCCTAAGCCTCGGCCTGACCGTGTTCGCCGTGCTCATGGCGACGACCCTGTTGCTCTCGGTCGAGCGCGTGCGCCAGGCGGCGCGCGACGGCTTCGCCCAGTCGGTATCGGCCACCGATCTGGTGGTCGGGGCGCGGACCAGTCCGGTGCAACTGGTGCTCTATTCGATCTTCCATCTCGGCGAGGCGACCAATACGGTCAGCTGGCAGAGCTACCAGACCATCGCCGCCAACCCGGCCATCGCCTGGAGCGTGCCGCTGGCGCTTGGCGATTCACACCGCGGCTACGCGGTACTTGGTACCACGGCCGACTATTTCACCCATTACCGCTACGCCGACAAACGGCCGCTGCGTTTTAGCGCGGGCGAACCCTTCGTCCACTTGTTCGATGCCGTGCTCGGCGCTGAAGTCGCCGAGCGGCTCGGCTACCGCCTTGGTCAACGCATTGCCCTGACCCATGGCGATGGCGGCCTGGCCGGGCTGGAGCACGACGACAAGCCGTTCACCGTCGTCGGCATCCTGGCGCCGACCGGCACGCCGGTAGACCGTACCGTCCATGTCAGCCTGCCGGCGCTGCAGGCCATCCATCTCGACTGGCTGGGCGGGGCGCCGATTCCCGGTATGTCGATCGCCCCGGAGATGGTCAGCAAGTTCGATCTGACGCCGAAGACCATCACCGCCTTCCTGGTCGGCCTGCATCAGCGGGCCACGGTCTTCCGCCTCCAGCGCGAGATCAACGAATTCCGCGGCGAGCCGCTGCTGGCCGTGTTGCCGGGCGTCGCCCTCGACCAGTTGTGGCAGACCGTCGGCGTCGTCGAGCGGGCACTGCAGGCCGTCTCCTGGCTGGTGCTGGCAGTCGGCCTGGCCGGACTGGTGGCGGTGATGCTGGCCGGCTTGAACGAGCGCCGCCGCGAAATGGCCATCCTGCGTTCGGTTGGTGCCGGGCCGCGCCATATCTTGTTTCTGCTGGCCCTCGAAAGCTTTGTCGTCAGCCTGCTCGGTGCCGTGCTTGGCCTGGCGCTGGTGACGCTGCTGGCGGCCAGCGCCGCCGACCGCCTGGCTCCGTTCGGTCTGGCGGCCATGCCGCTGGCGCCAAGCGCGGCCGAAATGCAACTTCTCGCCGTGGTCCTGGTCTGTGGTCTGCTCGTCAGTCTGCTGCCGGCCTGGCGCGCCTATCGCCTGTCGCTGGCCGACGGGCTGATCCCCCGCTTGTGAAAAGGACATCCATGTTGCGCATCCTGCTGATCCTGGCGGCGCTGGCCTTCGCCTGGCCGGCCGCCGCCACCGACTATCGCGTCGGCGAACGCCTGCCGGCGAGCAAAGGCGGCAAGTCCGGCTTCCAGGAAATCAGCTGGGACGACCTGATGCCCAAGGGCTGGGACCCGATGGCCGCCTTCAAGGGCATCGATCTCGCCAAGATGAGCGACAGCGACCCGCGCGCCATCGAGGCGCTGGAGAAGGCGCGCGCCGAGTGGGACAAGGCGCCGGTGGAGCCGGCAATGAGCGGGCGCAAGGTGCGCCTGCCCGGCTTCGTCATCCCGCTCGAACGTCAAGGCGACCTGGTCAGCGAATTCCTGCTGGTGCCGTACTTCGGTGCCTGCGTGCATGTGCCGCCACCGCCGTCGAACCAGGTGGTGCATGTGGTGCTCAAGCAGCCGGTCAAGGGCATGAAGAGCATGGAAACCTTCTGGGTCAACGGCACGCTGAGCCTGCAGGGGGGCGACAGCGGCATGGGCATCTACGCCTACCGGATCGTCGCCGAGCGCGTCGAACCTTATCAATTCAAGGATAAAAAGAAATGAACACGTTGACCATGATCCTGCTCGCCTGCCTGGCCGGCGGCCTGATCAGCATGGCCGCCGCGGCCACCGTCGTCTTCCGCCTGTCGCGCCAGGCCACCGCCGTGCTGGTTGCCTTCTCGGCCGGCGTCATGCTGTCCTCGGCTTTCCTGCACATCCTGCCGGAGGCCTTCAACTCGCTGCCGCCGGTGGATATCCATGCCGGCCATGATCACGGCCCCGGCGATCAGGCGGCCATCGCCGCAGAGGAAGAGGCGCACGCCGGGCACAACCACGGCGGTCCAGCGGCGACGCTGTTCGCCGTCATGCTGGTCACCCTGTTCGTCTTCTTCGCCCTCGAGCGCCTGGCCTTGTGGCGCCATTCGCATGGCGATTGCAGTTCGCATGAGGGGCATCACGCGACGGTGACGGCGCCACCGCTGATCCTGCTCGGCGATGCCTTCCATAATTTCGTCGACGGCGTGCTGATCGCCGCCGCCTTCATCGCCGACCCGATGCTCGGCGTGACCACGACGGTGGCCATCATCGCCCACGAGGTGCCGCAGGAAATGGGCGATTTCGTGCTGCTGCGCAACGCCGGCTGGAGCAACACCAAGGCCTTCATCGCCAATGCCGGCTCCAGCCTGAGCTCGCTGCTCGGCGGCGCGCTCGGCTTCTTCGCCCTGTCGGCAGCCGATTCGGTGTTGCCGTATGTGCTGGTGATCGCTGCTTCCAGCTTCATCTACGTGGCGCTGGCTGACATCTTTCCGCTGCTGCATCGGCAGCGTGAGAGCTTCGTCCAGCAGAGCCTGCTGATCGCCGCCGGCGTCGCCGTGGTGCCGGTGGTCGGTTTATTTACGCATTGATCAGGCGGCCGGAGAACAGCAAGCCGTCCCGGCTGCCGAACAGCAGTTCGCCGCCGGCCAGCGGCAGCAGCCAGGGCTGCACCGACTCCGGCAATGGCACGCGGGCGATCTCCTCGCCGCTGTCCACGGCCAGCACGTGTAGCACATTGGCCAGATCGAGGGCATACAGCTTGCCCTCGGCGGTCACCAGTTCGGCCATGACCGAGGCCCAGTTGGCGCTGCCGCCGCGGTAATCAGTGGTGCGCTGGCGCCAGCGCACGGCGCCGGAGGCGGTGTCGATGGCGTACAGCCAGCCGGTCGGCGACCACAGGTAGGCAACGCCATCGGCCACATGCTGCGAATTGATGAAATTGCCGGCGCTGAAGGCCCAGCGTTGCCGACCGTCAGCCAGGTCGAGGCCGTACAGCTTCTCCTTGTAGCCGCCGGCGACCAGCACCTCGCCGCTGACCTGCAACTGGCGCAGGTATTGCCACTCGGCCATGCGCTCGACGACCCAGCGCGGCTGGCCGTCATCGCTTGCCAGCGCATAGAGGCGCCCGTCGCCGGGGCCGACGAAGACCGTCTCGCCGGCGACGACCGGGGCGTAGCTGATGCGCGTGTCGGCCACGGCGGCGAAGTGCCAGCGGATGTTGCCGCTATCGGCGTCGAAGGCCAGCAGTTCATGGCCGTCGCCGACGTAGAGGCTGTTACTGGCCAGGCAGGGCGCGCCGATCTGCTCTTTTGCCGGGTGGCGCCAGATGGCCTTGTCGTGGCCGGGGCGCCAGGCGGCGAGCTGGCGCAGGCTGCCGGCGATGACCCGGTCGGCAACGCCGCGCGGACGGAAGACGGCGGCGCCCGGCAGGGTATGCGGTGTCGACCATAGTGCTTGCGCCTGGGTCGGATCAAGCAAACCCAGGGTCGTGTCGCCGGCGTACAGCACCCGGCCGTCGAGCAGGGTGGGCGGGGCCAGGCGGCGGTTGCCGGTGAGCCAGCGGCCGGTGACTTGCAGGCGACTGCCGGTTTTCTCTACTGCGCTGGTCGGGGGGGCCAGGCCAAGGGCCAGGGCACCACCGAGAAAGCGCCGCCGGTTGATCAATTGCAGCGTGCGCCCTGTTCGATCCAGCGCAGCAGGATCAGGGTGTTCGGGTGATCGCGATCTTCCGTCGGCGAGATGCCCGGCGGCATGCGGTCCTCGACCAGATGCTGGAACAGGCCGCTGTCCTCGGGCTTGCCGGGAATGACGACCTTGGTCGCGTTATTGACGCCCTTGGCCACCGAATCGGCACCGAGCATGATGCCTTCGTAGCTGGACAGGTCGAGTTCGTGGAAGCTCGGCGGTTCCTGGTTGGACATGTGACAGGTGGTGCACGCCGGGGTGTTCGGGGCAAAGACGTTGTCCTGGCTGAACAGGGGCAGGACATTCTTGGTGAAGCGGGTATCGTTCGGGGCACCCTCGGCGATCCAGCGGTGCACTGTGGCGTAGGCCGGGGTATCGGTGGATACGGCGAAATGCACACCCAGCGGCATCCGGTTGTTGCGCATCCGCCGGCCGAGGATGCTCTTGCCCGGCGCCTTCTGCCCGGGCTGAAAGATCGGCCGCGACGGTGCCTCGCGGGAGCCGGCGCGCAGGCCGTCGCAGGTCGACAGGTCGAGGCCGCGGTAGCTGTGTGCCGGGTTGGCCGAGGAGTGACAGACGATGCAGGCCGGTCCCTGGCCGAAGGCGTTCGGCGTGCGCATCAGCGTGGCGATGTAGTCGTAGGGGATGGGGATGTCGCGCTGCAGGATCAAGGTCTCCACCGCCGAATGATCGGTATCCAGCCTAATCTTGCCGTCGCGCAGGTCCTGCAGCCAGCGGTGATTGAGTGTCGGCGGCATGTTGTCGGCCACGACTGGCAGCACGCTCAGGCCGAGCAGGCTGGTGATCAGGGCGCTGGCTGCCCGCTTCCGCCAATTACGTTGTTGCATGTTGTGTCTTCCCCCACAAAGTTGTCCGTTTCCCGGCCGGCCGGCAGCCATAGCCGGGCGCGCAGGCCGCCGAGCGGCGCCTTGAGCAGTTCCAGGCGACCGCCGTAGAGGCGCGCCAGATCGTCGACGATGGCCAGGCCGAGGCCGGAACCGGGTACCTGCTCATCGCCGCGCATCCCCCGCTGCAGCAGTTCCGTTCGTTGGCCGGCGGCAATGCCGGGGCCGTCGTCATCGACATCGATGCACAGTTCCTTGCCGACTGCGGCGGCGCTGACCTCGATCCGCCGGGCCGTCCACTTGCCCGCATTATCCAGCAGATTGCCCAGCATTTCCTGCAGATCCTGGGCTTCGCCGCGAAACACCAGTTGCTCCGGGCAGCCGCCGGCGGCGATCTGTACGGCGCGCCCGGCATGCAGGCGTTGCATGAGGCGCAACAGCCCGTCGAGCGCCGGGCGCAGGCGGCAGCGCTGGCCGCTTAGCTGAGCGGCGGCGGCAGCGCGGGCGCGGGCCAGATGGTGGTCGATCTGCTGTCGGGCCAGCACCACCTGGGTGCCGACCAGTTCGGCCAGCGGGCCGGATTCGCTGGCCGCCGCGTTGGCCATCACACTCAGCGGCGTCTTCACGGCATGGGCCAGGTTGCCGGCCTGGCTGCGCGCCCGTTCGACGAATTCGGCATTGCGCGCCAGGACGGCATTCAGTTCGTCCACCACCGGCTGCACTTCCGAGGGATAGTGGCCGCCCAGGCTGGCCTGGCTGCCGTCACGCAGTTGCGCTAGCTCGTCGCGCAGGCGGTTGAGCGGGCGCAGGCCACCGCGTACCTGGACGATCGCCGCGCCGACCAGGCCGGCGGCGAGCAGGCCGAGGGCGGTCAGCAGCATGCCGCGGAAGCGCAGTAACGGCCCGGCCAGCAGTTCCTCGTCGGCGGCGACGATCAGGCGGGCCGTTTGCTCGGGCCGGCCGGTCGGGCGCAGCACCTGTTCGATGAGCAGCAACGGCTTGCCGTCGGGGCCGGCAACGCGATGTTCGTGCCGGTCGCCGTCCGCCGGGCGATCATCCGGCACAGCCAGTTCCTGGTCCCACAACGAGCGCGAACGCAGCACGGCGACCTCACTGGGCCGGGCGCCGTCGCCGACACGGTCAACCTGCCAGTAGAGTCCCGAGTAGGGGCGGACCAGGCGCGGGTCGCTCAGTGGATTGGCGATCACGGCCCGTCCCGCCTCGTCGAATTCGAGGCCGGCCGCCAGCTGGTTGAGATGGGTCTGCAGTTCGGCGTGGAACTGGCGGCTCAGGTGCTGGCTGAACAGACTGTTCAATAGCCAGCCGGTGAGGCCGATGCTACCGAGGATCCAGACCAGTGTGCCGAGCAGCAGGCGCTGCCGGAGCGACGATCGGTCGCCGCTCATGCCGGAGCGCGCAGGCGGTAGCCGAGGCCGCGCACCGTCTCGATCATGTCGGGCGGCAGTTTCTTGCGCAGGCGGCCGACGAAGACTTCGATGGTGTTGGAGTCCCGGTCGCTGTCGTGGGCATAGATGTGTTCGGACAGTTCGCTGCGCGAAACGACCTGATCGCAGTGGTGCAGCAGGTAGGTGAGGACACGGAATTCGTGGCTGGTCAGGGTCAGCGGCTGACCGTCCACATGGGCGCGGGCGCTGCGCGTGTCGACAACCAGCGGGCCGCAGACCAGTTCGTTGCCCGCCTGGCCGCCGGCGCGGCGGATCAGGGCACGCAGGCGGGCCTGCAACTCCTCCATGTGGAAGGGCTTGACCAGATAATCGTCGGCGCCGGCGTCGATGCCGGCGACGCGCTCGTGCCACTCGCCGCGGGCGGTCAGGATGAGTACCGGCATGTTGCGACCGGCGGCGCGCCAGCGCTTGAGCACGGTCAGGCCGTCAACGATCGGCAGGCCGAGGTCGAGCACCACCGCGTCGAAGGCTTCCTCGTTGCCGAGGTGCTGGGCGTCGCGGCCATTGCTTGCCGAATCGACGGCGTAGCCGGCGGCTTCCAGGCTGCGGCACAACTGGGCGCACAGCGTCGGCTCGTCCTCGACGACCAAGATGCGCATCAGTCTTCGTCCTTGTGGTGGCGGCCAAGCAGCGAGGCATCACGGGCATCGAGCCGCAGCTTGCTGACGCCGCCGTCGGGACGCAGCATCTTGACCTTGTACACCCAGCGTCCGGACTTCTCTTCCAGCTCGACTTCCAGGGCCTCGCCGGGATAGTCCTTGCGGATACGCTCAAGTACCGTGCGCAGGGGCAGGATCTGGCCGCTGGCGAGAGCCTCGCGGGCCAGTTCATGATCGCGCCGGTCGTCGCCCAGCGCCGGCCCGGCCAGGGCAGCCAACAGCATCAGCAGGACCGGGCGGGCAAAGTGAACATGGCGACGCATCCGGCGTCTCATCTAGCGCCCGCCACCGCCACCCATGCCCGCTCCGCCGCCCATTCCCTGGCCACCACCGGGTCCCATGCCGCGACCGGTGCCGCGATCAGGCGGAGTTTCCGGCAAGGTCACGCCCTGCTGGCGGGCGCGCTCGAGCATTTGCTGGTGGTGCTGGCTGCGCACGGTTTCGCGTTCTTCGGCGGTTTTCGCCGACTGCATCTTCAGGCGATGCTCGTTGCGTTCCTGCTGGGTCATCAGCTGGCTGCCGAAGACTGTTTCGCCGTTATCGGCGGCTAACGCGCCGCCGGTGGCAGTGATGAAACAGGCGGCCAGCAAGGTATGCATCAGTTTGCTCTTGGACATGATCGACTCCTTTTGCACTTCAATGATGTCACGCAATCCGGGGGCCGGCCAGACTGCCCGACGCCCGTCACGCTGACACTCTGTTTGTAGTCCGCTGACGATGAACCTCAGGTGAACACCGTCTTCAGGTTTGCTTCAGGCGCGGCCTGTCAAATTGCGTCCCATCGCACAACCACCGGGATGCCCGCCATGACCAAAAGCTTCGCCACACGACTGCTCGCCGCACTGTTGCTCGCCCCTCTGGCCGCCGGCGCCGCCCCGCTCAATGACCAATTGGCGAGTTATGCCGCCGCGGCGAAAGCAGCTGACCCGGCTTTTGCCGGTTTCTCGGCGGCGCGCGGCAAGACGCTGCATACCAAGGCCTTCGCCTTGGGCAAGCCGGACACGCCCGCCTGCACTTCCTGCCATGGTCTGGATCCACGTGGCGCCGGCAAGACGCCGACCGGCAAGGTGATCGAGCCGGTCGCCCTGTCGGCGAGTCCGGGGCGCTACGCCGATCCGGCCAAGGTCGATAAATGGTTCAAGCGCAACTGCAACGAAGTCCTCGGTCGCGTCTGCACGCCGCTGGAAAAGGGCGACTGGCTGACCTTCGTCAGCGGCCAGTAAGCCCGATTGCCACAGGAGAACATCATGAAAATTCCCGTCCGCCCCATCGTCCTCGCCGGCCTGGCGCTGGCATTCTCGGCCCTGGTGCTGAGCCGCGCCCAAGCCGGCGGCAGTCATTTCTTCCCGCCGGTGGCCGATCTCCAGGTCAAGGAGGAGTGCGGTAGCTGCCACCTGGCCTTCCCCCCGTCGATGCTGCCCGCCCGTTCCTGGCAACGGATGATGGGCGACCTGAAAAATCACTTCGGTGATGACGCCTCGCTCGAGCCCGAGCTGGCCACCAAGATCACCGACTACCTGGTGGCCAACGCCGCTGATAACGCAGGCCAGCGCCGCGGCGAGAAGCTGATTCGCGGTGTCGACGCCAGCAGCGCGCCGCTGCGCATCACCGAACTGCCGAAATGGGTGCGCGAACACCGCAAGGTGCCGGACTGGGAGTGGCGGCACAAGGATGTGCGGACGCGGGCGAATTGCGTCGCCTGCCATGCCGACGCCGAACGCGGTTACTACGACGACTGAACGCTGCCATCAACTTGCTGGAGTACTTGCCATGAAATTATCAACTGCCTTCCTGGGCCTGGCCGTCGCTGGTGGCCTGCTCACCGCCGGGCTGACGCTGGCGCCTTCCTTTGCCGATGATCGGCGTGTTCCGGTGAGTGAAACGCAGTGGCTGCCGCTGCCGAAACTGATCGAACGCCTGGAGGTGGCGGGTTATCGCGACATCGAGAAGATCGAGCGCGAGCGCGGCCGCTACGAGGTGCGCGCCACTGATCGCCAGGGCGCTCGCGTCAAGCTCTACCTGCATCCGCACAGTGGCGAACTGCTCGATCAGCGCCAGGAGCGGCGCTGGCGCGACGATTCCGGGCCTCGCGCGCGCGATGCTTCGGGCGACTGCAACAAGCGTCGTTGCCGCGACGATCAGCCGACCGCTGCCACGCCGTCGCCCGCTGCACCCAAGTAAGGCCTGGCTCTACCTAATCGCCGCTCCGGCGGCAACGTTTTCGGGAACACCTCATGAATATCCTGCTTTCTGCGGTCATTGCCGCCGTCGTCCTCGCCTGGGGCATCGATGTCTCCGCCAGCCCCTTGCCGCCCGGCGTCCACCCGCTGTGGCAGGGCCGCCAGGAGGCGCTCTACCTGAGCGGGCTGCTGGCGATCGCCCTGATGTCGGTGAGCATGCTGCTGGCGACACGGCCAACCTGGCTGGAGGCACCGCTCGGCGGCATGGACCGGGTCTATCGCACGCACAAGTGGGCGGGCCTGCTGGCCGGGCTGTTTGCCATCCTGCACTGGCTGATCGAGATGGCGGACGACATCCTGAAGGCGAGCATTGGCCGCGAAGGCCGCCTGCCCAAGGAGAAATTTGCCGGCGTCCTCGAATCGCTGCGTGACCTGGCCGAAGACATGGGCGAATGGGCCTTCTACGTCATCATCGCCATGCTGCTGATCGCCCTGTGGAAGAAGTTTCCCTATCGGCCGTGGCGCTTCCTGCACCGGGCCATGCCGGTGCTCTACCTGATGCTGGCCTTCCACGCCGCCTTGCTGTCACCGCTCGATTACTGGCAGCAGCCGGCCGGCGCCCTGCTGGCGCTGTTCCTGGTTGGCGGCAGCTACGGTGCCATGCGCTCGCTGCTTGGCAGCATCGGTCGGCGGCGTCAGGCGGTTGGCGAAATCCTCTCGGTCGATCAGCCGAGTGGCGATCTGACCACCGTCCGTTGCCGCCTGGATGGCTGGCGCGGTCATCGGCCGGGGCAGTTCGCCTTTGTCACCTTCGATACCGGCGAGCCGGCGCATCCCTTCACCATCGCCAGCGCCGATCGCGGCGACGGCATCGTCACCTTCCAGATCAAGGCGCTGGGCGACTTCACCCGGCATCTGGCCAGCCGTATCTGGGCCGGGCAGTCAGTCAAGGTGGAAGGGCCGTACGGACGTTTCGACATCTCCCGTCTTGACCAGCGCGCGCGACAGCTCTGGGTGGCCGGTGGCGTCGGTGTGACGCCCTTCCTGGCCTGGCTGGAGTCGCTGCAGGGCGAGCCGGCCGCGGCCCCGGCGGCCGAACTGCATTACTGCACCCGCGATGGCCAAAACGATCCTTTCATCGCTCGACTGGAGATGCTTTGCGAGCGCCTGCCGACCATCAGCGTGCACGTTCATGATGCCAGCCGCGGTGAGAAACTCGATGCGGCGGGGCTGTTGCAGGGCAAACCGTCAGCGCGGCGCAGCGAAATCTGGTTCTGCGGACCGCAGGGGCTGGCACAAGCCTTGCGCGACGGACTGCGTCAACAGTGGCCGGGACGCGTTCGCTTTCATCAGGAGGCTTTCGAAATGCGCTGAATGCGGCGGCGCTACCTACTTTTTGCCTATGCCGAATATCACTTTAGTTATAGACTGGTACTTGGCATAAATGCCGAAATTACTAATAACAATGAGGTGGCATCATGGGCAGCTTCACCATACGGGCGCGTTTGATTGCCTTGGTCGCATTTCTGGCGGCAGCAATGGTTGTCGTTGGCGGAATAGGTATCTACACGGCCAAGCAGGCTGATGAAGAAATCAAGGCGATTTTCGAGAATCGGGTTGTCCCGATGCGTGAAGTGGCGCGCATCCGGCGCCTGGCCATCGAAAATTCCGGACAGATCTTCCGGGCGATCCAGCACAGTCCGACTTTTGAATATGCCCGCCTGCACAACCATCCGGTTGCCCTGCATCTGGACGTCGTCGAAAAAAACATCGTCTGGATGGAGGAAACCATTGTCGCGCTGAAGTCGCATCTGTTGCCCGGTAGCGAGGAACTGAAGATTCTTGTCCAGTTCGAGCCGCTCTATGCAAGTTACGCCAGCGAGGTTCTGCTGCCGACGATCAAGGCGCTCAAGGCCGATGATTATTCGATGGCCATGGTGGCCCGCTTCCTCAAGGAAAACGGCGATTTCGAGAAAAAAATGAATCCCCTGCTGCAGTCGATGGCCGAAGCGCAGCAGAAAGCAGTCAAGGATACCTACGAGAGCGCGGTGGCTCGCGACGAGCGCATGCGCACCATCTCCATCGTCACCCTCGTCGTCGGCCTGCTGATCGGCCTGGGCCTCGCCTTCCAGACGATACGTTCGGTGACCGGACCGCTGGGTGAGATGCAGGCGATGATTACCCACGCAGCCCGCGACAAGGATTTCCGCGGTGCCATTACCGTTCATGCCCATGATGAAGTCGGCACCACGGCAGATGCCTTCAACGATCTGCTGGCGGCACTGCGGCAGAGTCTGGGCGAAATCCGCAACGACATCGCCAAGGTGGACGATGCTACCCGCGGCTTGGCCAGCGCTGCTGATCAGGCTGCCCGCGCCTCGAACGAAACCAGCGAGTCGGCCTCGTCGATGGCGGCATCGGTCGAACAGCTGTCGGTCAGTATCACCTCGGTCTCCGACCATACCCGCGAGGCACTGAACATCGCCAACACCGCCGGTGAGCACTCGGAAACCGGCGGCGCCGTCATCGGCAGCGCCGTTGAGGCGATGTCGGAGATTGCCGTGCAGGTGCGCGCGGTCGGGGGGACCATCACCGAGCTGGGCCAGCACTCAGACCGTATTTCTTCGGTGGTCCAGGTGATCAAGGATGTGGCCGACCAGACCAACCTGCTGG
>DDWF01000015.1 GCA_002345845.1 Betaproteobacteria bacterium UBA2293
CATGCGGTCGGCTTCGTCGAGGACGAAAATCTCGATCGCCGACAGGTCGACGGTGCGCTGTTGCACATGGTCGAGCAAGCGGCCCGGTGTCGCGACCAGGATGTCGACGCCGCGGCGCAGATTGGCGATCTGCGGATTGATGCCGACGCCGCCGAAAACGGCCAGCGAATTGATCGGCAGATGCTTGCCGTAAGTACGCACGCTCTCCTCGACCTGAATCGCCAGTTCGCGGGTCGGTGTCAGAACCAGCACGCGCGGCGTCTTGGAAACCCGGGTCAGGCGGTCATTCGACCCGGACATCAGCAGATGCAGGATGGGCAGCGTGAAGCCGGCGGTCTTGCCGGTACCGGTCTGCGCCGTGGCCATCAGGTCGTGGCCGGCCAGCACGGCAGGAATCGCCTGCTGCTGGATGGGCGTCGGCGTGTCGTAGCCCTGATCGGCAACGGCGCGCTGGATTTCGGCCTTCAGGCCGAGTTCGGAAAACAACATGGGGTACTCCGGAAAAATGGGGTGAGCGCCGTGCAAGCGGCGGGAAAACTCAGCGGACGCCTTCGATGTAGTAATCGACGCGGCCCCGCGGGGCAAGATATTCGACGACCTCGACCGGCAGCTTGGCCGGGCTGATGGCCGCCGTGATGGTGGCGTCCGTTTCGCGCAAGTCGAGCAGCAGTGCCTCGTTGCGCGGCACGCCGGGGTCATGCAGCATGATTAGTGGATGCAACAGGTCACGGCTGTTGTTCTCGACGACCAGACCGATGCTGCCATCGCTCAAAGCGACGAAACTCCCCGGTGGATAGACGCCGATGGCCTTGACGAACAACTGCAGCAGTTCGGGATCGAAGCCTGCCCCTTCCTGCTTGAACATGAAGGACACGGCTTCGGCCGGCGTCCTTGCCGTCTTCAGGTCGAACGGATTGCACAGGTTGTCGTAGCGGTTGGCGATCGCTGCGATGCGCGCCAGCCGGGGAATCTTCGCCCCGGCCAGGTGGTTGGGAAAGCCCTTGCCATCCCAGCGCTCATGGTGGCAGGCGATGATGTTCTTGACGGCGACCGGCAGCTCGTTGATGGTCGCGGCATGCTTGATGCCATAGCCGACATGCGCCTGGTAGAACTGTTCCTCGGCGGCGGTTCTCTGGGCGTTGCGCAGCACCCGCGTCGGCACATCGATCTTGCCGAGATCGTGGAACATGGCACCGAGGCCGAGCCAGCGCATTTCTTCCTCGCCCAGCCTGGCTGCCTTGCCGAGCAGCAGTGACAAGACGACGACGTTCATCGCGTGATGCGCCAGCCCCGGCTCCTTGATCTTCATATTGACCAGATGGACGGCGACGCTTTCGGCATCAAGCAGGCTGCCGACCATCCGGCCGACGGCCCCCTTGGCCCGGCCGTAGGACTCGAGCGGACGGGAGCCGAGATTGCGCAGGATATCGCCAACGCCGGTCGCCTCTTCCTCGAACAGGCGCTCGCAACGGGCCAGGCCCTCGCGCTGGGCGCGCACGCGCTCGGTCCGCGAGCGCTTGGCGTCGAGCATCGAATCGAGCACCGAGGACGAGAAATCGACTTCTTCATCAGCCGGCGGCGTGGCGGCTTCCGGCAGTGGCCGAACCGTACTGCGTTCCGGATCCCACTCGACGGTGGTCAGGCCGAGGCTGCGTAGAACCTTGATCTGTTCCTGGCTGGACAGCAAAAAACGGTTCAACAGGAACGGGTGGTCGAGCCAGCGCAGTTCTCCCAGCGAAATGAAAACGCCAGGCTGCAGGCGATCGACCGGTACCGTGTGCTTCATCCGCCGAGCCGCGACAGACCGCGCTCAAGGTCGGCCTGCAGATCCTCAAGCGCTTCCAGGCCGACGGCGATGCGCAGCAGGCCTTCATTGATGCCAGCCACCGCCCGTGCTTCCGGGGAGATACGGCCGTGCGTGGTAGACGCAGGATGAGTGATGGTGGTCTTGGTGTCGCCGAGATTGGCCGTGATCGACAGCAACTGGCAATTGTCGACAACGGTCCATGCCTGTTCGCGGCCGCCCTTGATCTCAAATGAAACGATGGCACCACCGGATTTCTGCTGGGTCTTGGCCAATTCGTACTGTGGGTGCGACGGCAGACCGGGGTAGAAAACACGCGCCACTTGCGGGTGCGCCTCCAGCCAGGCAGCCAGTCTGGCAGCACCAGCGGCTTGCGCCTCAAGGCGGATGTTCAGGGTTTCCAGACCCTTGAGCAGCACCCAGGCGTTGAAGGCCGACAGGGTCGGACCGGCCGTGCGCAGATACTTGAAGACTTCTTCGGTCAGCTTTTTCGGACCGCAAACGGCGCCACCGAGCACCCGGCCCTGACCGTCGATGTACTTGGTCGCCGAATGCACGACCAGGTCGGCCCCGAGTTCAAGCGGTTTTTGCAGGATCGGCGTGCAGAAGCAGTTGTCGACGGCGACCAGGATTCCTTTGGCGTGGGCGATGGTGGCCAGCGCCCGGATGTCAGCGATTTCGGTCAGCGGATTGGACGGCGTTTCGAGGAAGAACAGCTTCGTTTCCGGCCGGATCGCCGCTGCCCAGGCCGCCGGATCGGTATGCGAGACGAAGGTCGTGCTGATGCCGGTGCGCGACAGGATGTTGTTGAACAACTGCACGGTGGCGCCGAACAGGCTGTTCGAGGCGACGATGTGATCGCCTTGCTTGAGGTGCGCCAGGCACAGGGCCATGATCGCCGCCATGCCGCTGGCGGTGGCGACACAATCCTCGGCGCCTTCGAGAGCGGCCAGGCGCTCCTCGAACATGGTCACCGTCGGATTGGAGAAGCGGGCGTAGACGTTGCCCTCCTCCTCGCCGGAGAAACGCTTGGCAGCCTGCGCCGCGCTGGCGAAAACGAAGCTGGAAGTCAGGTACAGCGCCTCGGAATGCTCGCCGAACTGGCTGCGCTCCTGGCCGGCACGGACGGCCAGCGTTTCCGGGCGATAGTTGAGCTTTTCGCTCATGACTCCTGCCCGCCGTTGGCCAGCCCGAGCACCATCTGCTCGGAGGCACGGCTGTCGTTTTCCTCGTCGCTCTTGGCCGGCTTGCCGCTACGCTTGCTCTCGACGGCATCGAGGTAATAGCTGTCGATGTCGCCGGTGATGTAGCAGCCGTCGAAACAGGAGGCATCGAACACCGTCAGGTCGCTGCGCAGCATGGTCACCGACTGTTTCAGCGCATCAAGATCCTGGTAGACCAGTGCATCGGCACCGATCTCGGCGGCGATCTGGGCATCCGAACGGCCGGTGGCGATCAGCTCGGCACGGGTCGGCATGTCGATACCGTAGACATTCGGGTAGCGCACCGGCGGCGCGGCGGAGGCGAAATAGACCTTGGTCGCGCCGGCGGCGCGGGCCATCTCGACGATCTCCCGACTGGTCGTGCCGCGGACGATGGAATCGTCCACCAGCAGTACACGCTTGTCCTTGAATTCCTGGCCGACCGTATTCAGCTTCTGGCGCACCGACTTCTTGCGCATCGCCTGGCCGGGCATGATGAAGGTGCGGCCGACATAGCGGTTCTTGACGAAGCCTTCGCGGAACGGGATGCCCAGCTTCTGCGCCAGCTGCATGGCCGACGGCCGGCTGGAATCCGGAATCGGGATGACGACGTCGATTTCGTCGACGGGAATATGCTTCACCACCTTGTCGGCCAGCAGTTCGCCCATGGCCAGGCGCGCTTCGTAGACCGAAACGCCGTCAATGACCGTGTCTGGACGGGCCAGGTAGACATATTCGAAGATGCACGGCGCGTACATCGCCTGTTGCGCGCACTGGCGGCTGTGAAATTGGTGATTGAGGTCGATGAACACTGCCTCGCCCGGCTCGATGTCGCGGACGACCTTGAAATTCAGCGTATCGAGGGCCACCGATTCGGAGGCGACCAGGTATTCCATGCCTTCCGGCGTTTCGTTCTCGCCATAGACCAACGGGCGAATGCCGTGCGGATCGCGGAAAGCGAGCAGGCCATAGCCGGCGATCAGGGCAACGACGGCATAGGCGCCACGGCAGCGGCGATGGACGCCGGCCACCGCCTGGAAAATGCTGTCCACATCCAGTTCATAGCCATGCGAGGCCGACTGCAGTTCGTGCGCCAGCACGTTGAGCAGCACTTCCGAATCGGAATTGGTATTGATGTGCCGGCGGTCGAGGCGGAACATCTCGCCCTTCAGCTGCTCGGCATTGGTCAGGTTGCCGTTGTGGCCGAGGACGATGCCGAACGGCGAATTGACGTAGAAGGGTTGGGCTTCGGCGAAGTTGTAGGCCGAACCGGCAGTCGGGTAGCGGACATGGCCGATGCCCCAGTTACCCGGCAGGGCGCGCATGTTGCGGGTACGAAATACGTCGCGCACCAGCCCCGGCCCTTTATGCAGGTGGAAGGTATTGCCTTCCGCCGTAGCAATCCCCGCCGCATCCTGGCCGCGGTGCTGAAGCACCATCAGGCCGTCGTAAAGCAATTGATTGACCGGCGTTGTCGCCATTACACCGAGAATCCCGCACATAGTCTGTTCCTGCCTAACTGAATCGAATTCGTTTTGCCAGATCGTCCGGCAGCCATTGCCGGGCGACCATCACCGCCGTTTCCAGCGGCGGCGCCAGTGTCGCCTCCCGCCACCAGGCCTGCTTCGGCGCCACCGTCATGCCGCCGAGTCCGACCAGGACCATGACCACCAGCAAGCCACGAGCGACACCAAAAATCATGCCCAGCAGACGATCGGAAACCGTCAATCCAAGCGCCTTGACCATACGGCTGATCACCAGGCGGATCAGCGCCATCACCAACAGCACGCCGACAAAAAGCAGCACGCAGCCGGCCAGGACGCGCACGGCCGGGTCGCTGACACCGGTGAACAACTGGTTGCCGACTTGCGCGCCAAACTCGATGGCGGCAAAGATGCCGAGTCCCCAAGCGAGCAGCGCAATGATCTCGCCGATGACGCCGCGCCAGAGTCCGAACAGCAGCGAAAACCCGACGATGGCGATGACCAGATAATCGAAAACCGTCATTGTCGCGCGGCGACGACGCCGGAGACGCCGATTTTCTGCATTTTGACCAAGGCCTTGTCAGCCGCCTCGCGGCTGGCGAAAGGGCCGGCGCGCACACGCGTCTTGCGGCCCTGCGGCGTATCGAGCGGTTCGGTGAACACCTTGATCCCCTGCTCGGCCAACTTCGCCTTCAGGGTCTTGACGTTCGCGTCGCTGCTAAAGGCACCAATCAGCACCAGATATTCGCTGCCCTTGGCCGCTGGTGCTTCGCCCGACTGGCCGGCAAGGATGGCGGCCGCACGCTTGGCATCATCGGTCCTGGCGACCGGCTTCTCGACCGGCTTCTCGACTGGTTTGCTGACCGGCTTCTCGGCGACCTTGTCGGCCGCTTTGGCGGCCGGCTTCTCCGCTACTTTTTCCGCCGGCTGGTCTACTTCCTTGTCGCGCACCACCTCGACGACACGGGCATTCGGTTGCACATCGGTCTTGGCCGCTGCAGCTGGCTTGGCTACCGGCGGGGCAACCGGTTCGACGGCAAATTTCGGTGCAAAAGGCTTGTCGTCCTGACCGGGAATACGGATTTCAACATCCTGCATCGCCTGCCTCGGTTCATTGTCCATGAGCATGGGCAAGACGACGGCGACGACGGAAACGAAGGCGACCGCCCCCACCAGGCGGCGTCGGGCGCGCTTCTCCAGTTGCAGCTGAGCGTCGTTATCTTCCATGAATCAGGGCTTCTTCCGCAGCGCCGAGAGCGCCTCGGCCACCGTATAGAACGAACCAAAGGCGACGATTCTATCACTTTCGCCAGCCTGCCCCTTGGCCGCCAGCATCGCCGCCCCGGCCGAATCATGGCAAACCACCTCGCCGCCAAGCTCACCGGCGGCGATGATGGCCGCCAGTCGGGCAGCCGGCGTGCCGCGCGGACCACCCAACGTCGCCGCATGCCAGACATCGATACGGCCACGCAGCGGCGCCAGGGCACCAGCGATATCCTTGTCGGCCAGCATGCCGACCACGGCATGGGTGCGGTCGAAGAAGCCCATGTTCGACAGATTCTCGGCCAGCACCTTGATCGCCTGCGGATTGTGCCCGACGTCGAGAACGATGGCCGGCTTGCCCGGGACGACCTGGAAACGCCCGGCCAGTTCGGTCTCGATCAGCCCCGGACGGATCGCCTGCATGGTCACCGGCAGCTTGTCGCCGATCGCTTCCAGCGCCGCCAGCGCCACCGTTGCGTTGTACAGTTGGGCCGGGCCGCGCAGGCCGGGGTAAGCCAGCGAGCGGCGGAGCAGCTGTTCACCGTTGCGGCACCACCAACGCCATTGCAGCCGGTTTTCGGCCGCCTCCGCCCCCGGCCGCTCGAAGCCGAAATCACGACCAAGCAAACGCAGGTCGGCACCAATCGCCGCGGCGTGATCAAGCAGGCGTTGCGGCGGCTGCGGATCAGCGCACAAGGCCGGCTTGCCGGCGCGGTAGATACCGGCTTTCTCGAAACCGATCGATTCGCGGTCTGGACCGAGCCAGTCAGTGTGATCTAGGGCCACCGTGGTGACGATGGCGACATCCGGCTCGTAGGCATTGACCGCATCCAGCCGGCCGCCAAGGCCCACTTCCAGAACTGCTGCTTCGACGCCGGCGGCGGCGAAGACTTCCCAGGCGACGAGGGTGCCGAATTCGAAATAGGTCAGCGCCACGCCGGTTTGCAGCCGCGCCGCCTCGACCCGGGCAAAGGCAGCGCACAAGGCCGCATCGCTGGCCGGCACACCATTCAGGCGGACGCGCTCGTTGTAGGCCAGCAAGTGCGGCGAGGTGTAGCAGCCAACTTTGTAGCCAGCCTTGCCGATGATGCTTTCCAGATAGGCGCAGGTCGAACCCTTGCCGTTGGTACCGCCGACAGTAATCACCGGGCAGTGCTGCACCTGCCCGAGTTGCGCCTTGACAGCACGGATGCGTTCGAGGCCCAGCTCGATGCCGGCCTGACCTTTCGGATGCAGGCCTTCGAGGTGGACCAGCCAGTCGGTGAGGTTCATGAGTTGCCTAGGATCGTGGATCGAGGGGCGAGCCAGCAGCACCTGGCACTTCCGTGATCGGTTTTGCTCGATCCTTGATCCTAATAACTAACAGCTAGCTCAAGCAGCCGCTGGCTGCTTCAGCAACAAGGCCAGCGTCCGTGCCACCTGGTCGCGCAGTTCGCGGCGGTCGACGATCATGTCGATGGCGCCCTTCTCGAGCAGGAATTCGGAGCGCTGGAAGCCTTCCGGCAGTTTTTCGCGCACCGTCTGTTCAATGACGCGCGGGCCGGCGAAGCCGATCAATGCCTTAGGCTCGGCGATGACTACGTCACCAACGAAGGCGAAGGAGGCCGAAACACCACCCATGGTCGGGTCGGTGAGAATCGAGATGAACGGCAGACCGGCCTCCGACAGCTTGGTCAGGGCCGCCGTCGTCTTCGCCATCTGCATCAGCGAGAACAGGCCTTCCTGCATGCGGGCGCCACCGGAAGCGGTGATGCAGATGAACGGCATCTTCTGCTCGACCGCGACCTGGACGCCACGGACAAAACGCTCGCCGAGCACCGAACCCATGGAACCGCCCATGAAATCGAACTCGAAGGCGGCGGCAACGACGGGCATGGTCTTGATGGCACCCTGCAGGACGACCAGCGAATCACTTTCGCCGGTATCGCGGTTGGCTTCCATCAGGCGGTCCGGATACTTCTTGGAATCCTTGAACTTCAGGCTGTCGACCGGCACCACCTCGGCACCGATCTCGTAGCGGCCTTCCGCATCAAGCAGGACATCGAGACGCTGACGCGCATTGATGCGGTGATGATGACCGCACTTCGGGCAGACCTGCAGGTTGTTCTGCAGATCGGTGGCATAAAGCACTGCCTCGCACGACGGGCACTTGCTCCACAAGCCTTCCGGCAGATTGCCGCGGCGCTGCTGGGCGCCCTGTTCGCGCTTGATCTTCGGGGGCAGCAGTTTGGTCAGCCAGCTCATTTCTTCACCTCATCCACACCGCGACGAATGTCCGCCACCAGCGCCTTGACGTTGGTGCAAGCGGTTTCGCCGGTCGATTTTTCAATTTCTTCAATAATCCGGCTGCCGACGACGATGGCGTCGGCGAAGGCGGCGATGCGGGCGGCAGTGGCCGCGTCGCGGATGCCGAAACCGACACCGACCGGCAGGCCGGTCTTCTCGCGGATCGCCGGCAGGCGCTCGGCGACGGCGTCGACGTTGAGCGCCCCGGAACCGGTGACCCCGGCCAGCGACACGTAATAGACATAGCCGCTGGCAATCGCCGCCACCTGGGCAATGCGCTCCGGCGTCGAGGTCGGCGCAATCAGGAAAATTGGATCCATGCCGTGTGCCTTCATCGCGGCGCCGAAGTTCTCGGCTTCTTCCGGCGGGTAGTCCACCACCAGTACGCCGTCGACGCCGGACTGCGCCGCCTTCTCGGCAAATTTTTCCAGCCCCATGGCTTCAATCGGATTGGCGTAGCCCATCAGCACGACCGGGGTGCGGTCATCGACGGTACGGAAGGCGCTGACCAGTTGCAGCACCTTGCGCAGCGTCATGCCGCGCGCCAGGGCGCGCTCGGAGGCGCGCTGGATGGTCGGGCCGTCGGCCATTGGATCGGAAAACGGCACCCCGAGCTCGATGACGTCGGCGCCCGCCTCGACCAGCGCCTGCATCAGCGGCACGGTCAACGCCGCCTCGGGATCGCCGGCAGTGATGAAGGGAATCAGCGCCTTGCGGCCTTCGCCGTCGAGGCGCTGGAAAGCTTTCTGGATTCTCGACATCAGAAGGTAATCCCGGATTTTTCGGCCACCGTGTGCATGTCCTTGTCACCCCGGCCGGAGAGGTTGACCAGCAGAATCTTGTCTTTCGGCAGCGTCGGCGCCAGCTTGGCGGCATAGGCCAGCGCATGGCTCGATTCGAGCGCCGGGATGATGCCTT
>DDWF01000296.1 GCA_002345845.1 Betaproteobacteria bacterium UBA2293
GGCGAGATTCCGCTCATGACGACCAACGGTTCCTTCGTCATCAACGGTACCGAGCGCGTCATTGTTTCCCAGCTGCATCGTTCGCCGGGCGTCTTCTTCGAGCATGACCGCGGCAAGACGCACAGCTCGGGCAAGCTGCTCTTCTCGGCGCGCGTGATTCCCTACCGCGGTTCGTGGCTGGACTTCGAGTTCGATCCGAAGGACACGCTCTTCTTCCGCGTCGACCGTCGCCGCAAGATGCCGGTTACCGCATTGCTCAAGGCCATCGGTATGTCGGTCGAGGAAATCCTGGCCGACTTCTTTGACTTCGATACCTTCATGCTGACCAAGGAGCATGTCGAGTTCGCCCTGGTTCCTGAGCGCCTGCGGGGTGAAGTCGCCCGCTTCGATTTCGTCGCCCCGGACGGCAAGGTCATTGTTGCCAAGGACAAGCGCATCACCGCCAAGCACATCCGTGACATCGGTGCTGCTGGTCTGCAGCAAATCGCCGTGCCGGAAGATTTCATCCTCGGCCGCGTGATCGCCCGCAACATCATCGATACCGCCACCGGTGAAGTTGTGGCCAATGCCAACGACGAAATCACCGAGACGCTGCTGGCCAAGCTGCGCGAGGCCGGCATCACCACCGTCGAGACGCTGTACACCAACGAACTCGATCGCGGCGCCTTCATTTCCAATACGCTGCGCGCCGACGAAACGGCTTCGCGCCAGGCTGCCCGCATCGCCATCTATCGCATGATGCGTCCGGGTGAGCCGCCGACTGAAGAAGCTGTCGAGATCCTCTTCAACGGCCTGTTCTATTCCGACGAGCGCTACGACCTGTCCGGCGTCGGCCGGATGAAGTTCAACCGTCGTCTGGCCCGTCCCGACGTCATCGAGCACAAGGTCATGGTCAAGAGCCTGGCCTCCCGTGCCGAGGCTGCCTTGCGCAATCTGGCCGATGGCTCCGGCTTCCCGCTGACCGCCATTCAGGATCTGGTCGGCTTGCTGCCCTACGGTCCGCGCGCCCTGTGCGAAAACATGACCCAGGCCGATGCCGAAGCTCTGGCCGGCAAGATCAAGCCGCTCGGCGCCAACGTCGAGGTTCGCGAACAGCTGACCCTGTCGCCGCGCGACATCGTCGATGTCATCAAGATCCTGGTCGAGCTGCGTAACGGTCGCGGGGACATCGACGATATCGATCACCTCGGCAACCGTCGCGTGCGTTCCGTTGGCGAACTGGCCGAAAACCAGTTCCGCGCCGGTCTCGTCCGCGTCGAACGTGCCGTCAAGGAGCGTCTGAGCCAGGCCGAATCCGACAACCTGATGCCGCACGACCTGATCAACGCCAAGCCGATCAGCGCCGCCATCAAGGAGTTCTTCGGTTCCAGCCAGCTGTCGCAGTTCATGGACCAGACCAACCCGCTGTCGGAAATCACCCACAAGCGCCGCGTCTCGGCTCTTGGCCCGGGTGGTCTGACGCGTGAGCGCGCCGGCTTCGAAGTTCGCGACGTGCATCCGACCCACTACGGCCGCGTTTGCCCGATCGAAACGCCGGAAGGTCCGAACATCGGTCTGATCAACTCGCTGGCCCTGTTTGCCCGCGTCAACAGCTATGGCTTCATCGAAACCGCCTACCGAAAGGTGAATGACGGTCAGGTGACCAATGAAATCGAATACCTGTCGGCCATCGAGGAAGGCAATTACGTTGTCGCTCAGGCGAATGCCGCGCTGGATGCCGGCAACCGGCTGTCCGATGATCTGGTGACCTGCCGGGAAAAGGGTGAAACCATTCTCGCCGAGCCGGGCCGTGTCCAGTACATGGACGTTGCCCCGGGCCAGATCGTTTCCGTTGCCGCCTCGCTGATTCCGTTCCTTGAGCACGACGACGCGAACCGCGCGTTGATGGGCGCCAACATGCAGCGCCAGGCCGTGCCTTGCCTGCGTCCGGAAAAGCCGCTGGTCGGCACCGGTATCGAACGTACCGTCGCCGTCGACTCCGGCACCGCTGTCGTCGCCCTGCGCGGCGGCAAGGTGGACTATGTTGACGCCGCCCGTGTTGTGGTCCGCGTCAATGACGACGAGACCATCGCTGGCGAAGTCGGCGTCGATATCTACAATCTGGTCAAGTACACCCGTTCCAACCAGAACACCAATATCAACCAGCGGCCGATGGTCAAGGTTGGTGACATCATCGCCAAGGGTGACGTGGTCGCTGACGGTGCTTCGACTGACAAGGGCGAACTGGCGCTTGGCCAGAACATGCTGATCGCCTTCATGCCGTGGAACGGCTACAACTTCGAAGACTCGATCCTGATCTCCGAACGGGTGGTTGCCGAAGATCGTTACACCTCGATCCACATCGAGGAACTGACGGTCGTCGCCCGCGACACCAAGCTCGGTCCTGAGGAAATCACCCGCGACATCGCCTCCCTGGGCGAAGTCCAGCTGTCTCGTCTGGACGATTCCGGCATCGTGTACATCGGTGCCGAAGTCGAAGCCGGCGATGTGCTGGTCGGCAAGGTCACGCCCAAGGGCGAAACCCAGCTGACACCGGAAGAGAAGCTGCTGCGCGCCATCTTCGGCGAGAAGGCGTCCGACGTTAAGGACACCTCGCTGCGCGTGCCGTCCGGTATTGCCGGTACTGTCATCGATGTCCAGGTGTTCACTCGCGAAGGCATCGAGCGCGACAAGCGCGCCCAGGCCATCATCGAAGATCATCTGCGTCACTACAAGCTCGATCTGGCCGACCAGATGCGCATCGTCGAACGCGACGCCTTCGAGCGCGTCGGTCGTCTGATCGTCGGCAAGAAGGCCAATGGCGGCCCGAAGAAGCTGGCCAAGGGCACGGTCATCGACCAGGCCTACCTCGACGGCATGGATCCGCACCACTGGTTCGACATCCGCCTGGCCGATGACGATGCCGCCCTGCAACTGGAGCAGGTCAAGGACGGCCTGGAGCAGGCACGCAAGGACTTCGACATCGCTTTCGAAGCCAAGCGCAAGAAGCTGACCCAGGGCGACGAACTGCCGCCGGGCGTGCAGAAGATGGTCAAGGTCTACGTTGCCGTCAAGCGCCGCCTGCAGCCGGGTGACAAGATGGCCGGTCGTCACGGTAACAAGGGTGTCGTCTCGCTGATCCTGCCGGTTGAAGACATGCCGCACATGGCCGATGGCCGTCCGGTGGACATCGTTCTCAACCCGCTCGGCGTGCCGTCGCGGATGAACGTCGGGCAGATTCTCGAAGTGCACCTCGGCCTCGCCGCCAAGGGTCTCGGTTACAAGATCGGCGACATGCTGCGCGCTCAGGCCAGCGTCAAGGAAGTGCGCGGTTTCCTGGACACGGTTTACAACTCCAGCGGCAAGTCCGAGAACCTGGAAGAGCTGAACGATGTCGAAGTGATGGAAATGGCCGAAAACCTGACCAGTGGCGTGCCCTTCGCGACGCCGGTGTTTGACGGCGCCAAGGAAGAGGAAATCAAGGCCATGCTGGCGCTGGCCGGCATGCCGTCCTCGGGTCAGATGACGCTGTTCGACGGTCGCACCGGCGAAGCTTTTGAGCGCCCGGTCACCGTTGGCTATATGCATTACCTGAAGTTGCACCACCTGGTCGACGACAAGATGCACGC
>DDWF01000010.1:0-134 GCA_002345845.1 Betaproteobacteria bacterium UBA2293
GCGGACGATAGGGAATGCGCACGGAGGTCTCCTGGCAGGTTGAAATTACTGACCAATCACAAAGGTGAGCCAGTCACCTTTCTCCTGCGGGGTACATTCGCGCCCCAATACCTCGGTGCAGTTGCGCTTGAACC
>DDWF01000010.1:147-1215 GCA_002345845.1 Betaproteobacteria bacterium UBA2293
CCGGTTCGACGGTCTTGCCGGCAAGGGTCCGTCCGGCACCCCGGGTATCCTTGCCGTGACAGGTGGTACAAGATGGCGTGTCGGGCTTGCCGCCAGAAAAGTTCTGCATATGCAAGGCCTGGCCGCGTGCCGCTGAAAATCCCGCTGACTTGGCGGCTGCGGCATACTGAGCCAGCAGGTCTTCGCGTGGGCCTGCGAGTGTGGCCGTGCTGAGTATCATGGCGACAATCCCCGCGGTAACTACCAACATGTTCTTCATGCGTTTCTCCTGGCCTTTAGCGAACTGTGGGGCGCACTATGCGCCAGCCCATCTGAATGGATGCTGAATCGCTTGTTCATCCTGCGTTCAGATTCAAAACGCTAAAAGATCAGTCTGGAAAACCTGCGGAGTTGAAAATGTTGTCGAGAATCACTGCCCAATGGTGTGTCGCACTGGCCAGCCTGGTCATGCTTGTGATGCCAGGTACCGGGGATAGTTACGCAGGGGATAACAGCGACCATGAGCGTGCCCGCCAAGCCGTTGAGGCGGGTGAGGTGCTGCCGCTGCGCGCGATTCTTGAACGCGTCGAGCGCGAGTATCCCGGTCAGGTCATGGAGGTTGAACTCGACCGCGAAAAGGGTGAATGGGTTTATGAAGTCAAGGTATTGCGCAAGGGAGGGGCTTTGATGAAGTTGAAGATTCATGCGCGGGACGGCACCATTCTCGGTCTCAAGGAAAAGCATGAAAGACGGCTTCGTCCAGGAGAAACCCGCTGATGCGCATTCTGGTTGTCGAAGACGAGCCCACGTTGGCGGCACAACTTGCTGAAGGCATCAAGTCGGCTGGTTATGTCGTCGATGTTGCCCACAACGGCATCGATGGTCACTTCATGGGGGAAACCGAACCCTACGACGCAATCGTGCTGGACATCGGCCTGCCCCAGATGGATGGCATTACGGTTCTCCAGAAATGGCGTGCATCAGGTCAGACATTGCCGGTGTTGATTCTGACTGCACGTGATACCTGGCGCGAGAAGGTGGCCGGTATCGATGCCGGTGCGGACGACTACCTGACCAAGCCCTTTCACA
>DDWF01000010.1:1311-7059 GCA_002345845.1 Betaproteobacteria bacterium UBA2293
TGACGCTGACGAGCCATGAATATCGCGTGCTGGCTTACCTGATGCACCATCAGGGTGAAATTGTCTCCCGCGGAGAACTGACCGAACATATCTATGCTCAGGACTTTGACCGCGATTCGAATACTGTTGAAGTGTTTATCGCCCGCCTGCGAAAGAAGCTGCCACCGGGCCTGATTGAAACCGTGCGCGGACTTGGCTATCGACTCAACAGAACGCAATGAATTCTGTCTTTCTACGCAACTCCCTGCGCGTGCGTCTTCTGGTGGGGACGCTCTTTTGGATCACCCTCTCGATTCTGGTGGCTGGCTGGGGGCTTGGCAAACTGTTTCGCCAGCATGTGGAAACGCAGTTTCATGCGGAACTGAATACCCACCTCGACCAATTGACCGCCCAGCTGGCGCTGGCAGAGTCCGCTCGGCCAGTGCTGGCGCTCCCGCTGAGCGACCCCCGTCTCCAGAAGCCGTTCTCCGGCCTGTACTGGCAGATCGACCGTCTCGCCAGCGCCGACTTTCCTGCGGAAGTCGCCGTGTTGCGCTCACGTTCCCTGTGGGATCAGGTATTGCATGTCCCCGGCGACGAACCCGCCACCGGAGAAATCCATCAGCATCGGGTCGCGGGACCGCAAGGCGCAAGGCTGGGCATGGTGGAACGCAGCGTGACCATCGACGACCAGTCGCTACGGCTGATCGTCGCCGCCAACGAAAGCCTGTTGCTTGAGCCGGTCGCACATTTCAATCGCGAGCTATGGGTGTCCCTCGGTGTGCTGGGAAGCGGTCTGGCACTGGCGGCGCTGGTGCAGGTATTTGTCGGCCTGGCGCCGCTGCGCAGCCTGCAGACGGCACTCGGGCAGGTGCGCAGCGGCGAAACAAGGCAGATGGAAGGCGGCTTTCCGACCGAGATCATGCCGCTCGTAACGGAATTCAACAGCGTACTGGCGCAAAACGCCGAGGTGGTGGACCGCGCGCGCACCCAGGCCGGCAATCTCGCCCATGCGCTGAAAACGCCGCTCAGCGTTCTCGCCAACGCCACCGATGGCAGGAATGACGAACTGGCCCATCTGGTGAGTTCCCAGATCGAGATGGCGCGCAAGCAGGTGGATTACCATCTGGCGCGCGCCCAGGCCGCCGCCGCGGCACATCTGCCCGGCGCGCGCACGCTGCTGCAACCGGTTGCCGATGGCCTGGTGCGCGCGATGCGCCGCATTCATGCCGAGCGAAATCTGGAACTCGTCGTCCACCCCTTTCCTGCCGCGCTGACATTTCGCGGCGAAACGCACGATTTGCAGGAAATGCTCGGCAACCTGATCGACAACGCCTGCAAGTGGGCCAACTCCCGGGTCGAGATTCAGGCCCGCGCCGAACCGGAGCGGCTCACGATCAGCATCGACGATGATGGCCAGGGCATCGCCCCCGATCAGCGCGACACAGTGCTCCAACGTGGCGTCCGCGCCGACCAGCAGGTACCCGGTAGCGGGCTGGGCCTGGCCATCACCGACGACCTGGCGCGCATGTATGGCGGTCAATTGGTGCTGGCGGACTCCCCTCTGGGCGGGCTGCGGGCCATCCTGAGCTTGCCCGGAACACGCTGACGCGCCCCGCATGCACGCCAGCGCGGAACATTTTCCGCCCCGGTTCGTTTCACTCCGGAGCAGCCGAGAGCGAAACGAATGACAGCGGAGATCGACGATGGAGAAGACAAGCAGCTTGCCGCCCGGGCCCGGCTGGGAGAGCGGCTGGCATTCGAGCGGCTGGTGCGACGCCACCAGGATCGGGTGTTCCGTTTCATCCTGCGCATGATCGGCAACCGGGACGAAGCCATGGATCTGACCCAGGAAACCTTTCTGAAAGCCTACCGGGCGCTGCCCGGCTGGCGACCGGAAGCCCGCTTTTCCACCTGGCTGTTCCAGATCGCGCGCAATGTCGCACTCGATGCGCTACGCCGCCGCCGGCATACCGAATTCGTTTCGCTGACGGCCGGCCCCGATGAAGAACCCATCGAACCATGCGACACCGCACCGCTGCCGGAAGAACGGCTGGCGGACAAGCAGCGTATCGGCCTGCTGGAGTGCGCCCTGCGCGACCTGCCCGTCGAGCAGCGCGAAATTCTGCTACTGCGCGAACTGGAAGACATGAGCTACGCCGACATCGCGGCAACGCTGAATATCGAGTCCGGCACCGTCAAGTCGCGCCTTGCCCGCGCACGCGTCGCCGTCCTTGCCCATTATCGACACCATGCCGGAGAGTCTTGCCATGACTGAACCCATTCGCCCGCACCTGCCGGACATGACCCGCCTTTCCGCCTATCTGGACGGCGAACTCGACGCCGCCACGCAGCGCGAAACAGAGATTCATCTGGCGACGTGCCCGCCCTGCACGGCACGCCTCGCCGAACTGCGGACGCTGACGGCCGCTTTCGACGCACTGCCGCAGGACACGCTGGGCTTCGATCTGGCCGGCGTCATCGCGGGCCGGCTGGCTGCGGAACCACGCTCGCCGCAAGAGCGGCCAGCGCCGCGCTGGTGGGGTTTGCTGCCGGCCTCACTCGGTGCGGCGGCGGCCCTCACGCTCGGCATCGGCATGGGCTCGGCGCTGATCGGCGGCGGTGCGGCCATGCCGCGCTTGGCGGCGATGAGCGTGTTCGACACGCTGCCGCCGGGCGGTCTCTGCCTCGGCCCGGATACCTGCTACAGCAAGGGAGCCAGAAAATGAAATCCACCGTCCTGCGAGCCCTGCTCGCCGTTTCGCTGCTGATCAACCTGGGCGTGATCGGTGCCGTCGCATATCGCATGGCCGGCACGGACAGCTTTCCCGGCCTGCCGCGCTATCTGGAATTGAGCGCGGATCAGGTGCGCGACTGGCACGCCTCGGAACAGGATTTTCTCGTGCAGCTCGGCGCCAGCGCCGAAGCCATCCGCACGCATCGCGACCGCATGATCCATGCGATTTTTGCCGACACGCCCGACCCGGCGCTGATCGACGCCGAGCGCACCGCGATTGCGCACTTGCAGGACGAGCAGCAGAAACGGGTCATCCAGCAACTGATGCGCGAACGCGAATTGCTCTCCCCGGCACAGCGCGCAAAACTCGCGCAACTGCTGCTCGACCAGCCCGCCGGGCTGTCGACCATCGAGCTTTTGCATCGCGATTGACGCACGGCACGGAACATTTCTCTCCGCCATTCGTTGAAGCGGGAAGGCCGGCAAGCGCCGGCCCCTTCAACCATCAGACTGGAGAATCGAGAACATGAAACAAACCATCCTGACCGCCTTGATCGTGCTTTCCCTGGGTGCCGGCGGAACTGCTTTCGCCGCCAACAACGCGGCGCATGACCACAGCCACGATCACGGCGGGAAACCGGCGAACCTGCAACTCAACGCCGGCAAGAAATGGGAAACCGATGCGCCGCTGCGCAAGGCGATCGGCGAAATTCGCCAGTCGATGGCGGCATCGCTCGACGCCATCCACAACAACCGCCTGCCGGCAAAAGACTACGGCGCCCTTGCGCACAAGGTGGAAAGCGCCGTCGGCGACATGGTCGCCAACTGCAAGCTGGGCACCCAGGCCGACGCGCAACTGCACATCATCATCGCCGACCTGCTCGCCGGCGCGGAACAGATGACCGGCAAGGCGAAACAGGCCAAGCCCAGAGACGGCGCCGTCAATGTGATCGTTGCGCTGGACAAGTACGGCAAGTATTTCGACGACCCCGGCTACCGGCTGTTCAAGCACTAAACCCGATTCACGGCGGCCCTCATCACCTGCGGCCGCCGTACCCGCTGCGGGGCACTTTGTCCCGCCAGCGCCGAATTTCGCTCAATCCGCCGCCACGATTACCGTCACAAGATTTTCCGGCTTCACATGCCGCCGGAATGCGGTCTTGACGTCGTCGCGGGTAATTGCACCCACCTTGCGCGGAAACTGGTCGAGGTAATCGAGCGGCAGGCCATAAAAGCCGATCAGCGACAGATAGCCGAGCAGCTTGGCGTTGCTGTCGATCCTCAGCGCCTGGCCGTCGATGAGGTTTTTCTTGGCGGCGGCGAGTTCCTGTGCGGTCGGACCTTCGGCGAGGAATGTCGTCAGCACTTCATCGACCACCTGCAAGGCGTCCTGCGCCTGCTCGCGCTTGGTCTGCAGGCCGATCTGGAACGGGCCGGCCTGCACGCGCGGTGCGAAGTAGGAATAGACGCTGTAGGCATAACCCCGCTTTTCGCGCACCTCCTTCATCAGCCGCGAGACGAAGCCGCCGCCGCCGAGCGTGTAGTTGCCGACCAGCAGGGCAAAGTAATCGGGATCGGTGCGGCTCATCCCGGGCAGGCCGATATGGATATGCGACTGGGTGGCCGGGTGGGCTACCTTGACGGTATCGCGCTGCGGCTGTTTGATGGCCGGCAGCGCGGTGCTGGCCTCCCCCGCCGACAGGGTGGCTGTGAGCTGCTGGGCGATGGCTGCCGCCTCGTCTTTCGAGACATCGCCGATGATCGACACCACCGCGTGGCGGGCCGTGTAGTGCGTCTTGTAAAAGGCCACCAGATCATCGCGCGTGATGCGCGCCACGCTCTCCGGGGTGGCCACGCGACCATAGGGATGATCCAGGTAGATGGCGGCGGCGAAGCGCCTGGCGGCGATGCTGTCGGGGCGGGTGGCGGCTTCTTTCAGCGCTTCGATCGTGCGCGTCTTTTCCCGCGCCAAGGCGTTTTCGGGAAAAGTCGGCGCTGACAGGACGGCGTGCAGCAGCGCCAGCGCGCCGGCTTTCTCTGCGGCGAAGGACAGGGTGCGCAAGCCAAGGCTGGCGCGATCGTGATCGGCGGAGGACGACAGGCGAGCGCCCAGATCGACCAGCCGGGCGGAGATTTGTTCCTCATCCAGCGCCCCGGCGCCCTCGCCCGCGCCTGACTCCAGCAGGCCGGCGGCCAGGCTGGCGACGCCGGATTTCTCGGCGGGATCGCGCGCGCTGCCGGCGACGAAGTCGATCTGTACATCGAGAATCGGCAGCCCGCGGCTTTCGACGAAATACACCTTCGCCCCGGACGGCGCGACCCAGTGCTGGATTTGCACCCCGGCCCGGGCAAGACCGGAAAACAAGGCAATCGTGACGGCGAGCAGAATCAGCCAGATGCGGGCAAAGCTCCGCAATCGCGGAAGTTCGTCATTCCGGCGCAGGCCGGAATCCAGGAATTTCAATTGGCCACAAAGGCTGTGGATTCCGGCTACCGCCGGAATGACGGGTTTTATCGGTCGCATGACGGGCTTCCTCAATGACGCACCGCGAATGCGGGCTTCTGCTGCGCTGCTGAATCAATCGGCTGCGGATCGAGCACGGATACCGTCAGCGTATCGTCGCTGAAGTATTGTTTCGCCACGGCCTGCACCTCCTCGGCTGTCACGCTGCGAATCTTTTCCAGCAGCTTGTCGATGTCGCGCCAATGCACACCTGTGGCTTCGGCAAAACCGATTTCCATCGCCTGCGCCATCAGCGAATCACGTTTATAGACTTGTGCAGCGATGGTCTGCGTCTTGACGCGCTTCAATTCTTCCGCGGTCACGCCCTCCTCCTGAATGCGGCGAATTTCCGCTTTCAGGGCCACCTCCAGTTCCGCGATGGACTTGCCGGCCGCCGGTTGGCCGGCGAGCATGAACAGCGACTCGCCACGCAGCGTGGCGTCATAGCCGGCGCTCGCCGACTGGGCAAGTTTTTCGCCCCGCACCAGGCGCTTGGGAAAGCGTGCCGCATCGTTGCCGGCAAGCAGCG
>DDWF01000282.1 GCA_002345845.1 Betaproteobacteria bacterium UBA2293
TCGGTCAGCGCCGACGACGAGGCAATGGCCGAACCGCAGCCGAAGGTCTGGAAATGGGCGTCGAGGATGATCTCGGTTTCCGGTTCGACCTTGAGCATCAGGCGCAGCGCGTCGCCGCACTGGATGGAACCGACGTCGCCGATGCCGTTGGCTTCTTCCAGCGGACCCGAGTTGCGCGGGTTGAAGAAGTGTTCGCGAACCTTGTCAGAGTATTCCCACATGCTGTGCGCTCCTTATACCGAGAACGAAGAGCCGCAGGAACACTGGGCGCTGGCGTTGGGGTTGTCGAATTTGAAACCGGTGTGGGTCAGCGTATCGACGAAATCGACAGTGACGTTGTCGATCATCGGGAAGGTCATGGCATCGACCAGCACCTTGACGCCGTCGACTTCCAGCTCCCAGTCGTCCTCGGCCTTCTCGGTTTCGAGCTTCATGCCGTATTGCAGGCCGGAGCAGCCGCCACCGGAAATGGTCAGGCGCAGACCGAGCACAGGCGTCTCAGAACCGCGGATAAAACGTTGAACAGCCTTAATGGCAGCGGGGGTCATATTGATCATGGCGATTCTCCCAGAGGTGATGTACTACCTACTGCAAGGCCTGTGCCATCCCGGAAAAAAACATCAAGTACTTGAATATACGTAGTTGTTGCGCCGCAGCACGTTGTCGCTTTTGCGACAATCAACCCAACACATGTTCGTAAGCGCGACGCAACAGACCGCGTTCGACTTCGCTCAATGCCCGCGCTTCAGTCAACGCGATGAAGCGACCGCCGCTGCGTTCGGCCGCCGCAAACGGCGGATCGATGCCGGCGAAGGCGGCGAGCAGCACCGGCACGTCGCCTGCCGGCGTATCGACCCAGGCCTGAAAGTCAGCCTCGGGCACGATGGCACCCTCCGGCAGGCCGAGGTGAATCTCGGCTTCGCGCAGCACCGCCGTCGGATGCACCTGCACCGTCGGCGAATAATCCTCGTCGCGCAGCGCCGCCAGCACCGGCAGCGGGCTGAAGGCGACAACGCCGGACGAGAGGCAGAGGAAACGCACGCGACCGCTGGTCGCCTGCTTGTGCAACAGGATCAGGCGCGGGCTGACGCTCATGCTCAGCGGGCGTATTCGGCGAGCACCGCGTCGCCGCGCAATTGCTCGGGTGAGCCCCAGACCTGCACGGCCTCGACGTAGTACTCGGCCTTGGCCGGATGTGGCAGCAAGACCTGGTACTCGGCGAAGATGCGGCCGTCGGCAAAAAAGGTGACCGTGCCGTAGCGCTCACCGCCACGCCAGGTGCCGACCAGAGTGGTCTCCTGCGAGAACGGATCGACCGTCTCGACGAAGCTCAACCCGGCCCAGACCGGCTCGTCGCCAATCGACAGGCCGAGCTTTTCCACCTGCCGGCGCAAGGCGGCGCAGACTGCCGCGCCCTGCTCCGCCAGGTCGGGAACTTCGCTCAGCGAGCGCATCTTTCAGGCCGGCGCGTAGGTGTAGCAGCTCTTCGGACAGACCCGGCCGCAGGAGCCGCAACCGATGCAATCGGCCGGATTGGCCAGCGACATGACCATCATGTTGTCGTCGTCGCTATCGTCGTCGTCATCGAGCTCACGCTCGACCAGATCGAGAACATTGCGCGGACAGACCTTGTAGCAACGACCGCAGCCGATGCACTTGGCCTGATCCAGTTCGGTGGCGAATTGCGGCGTCCATTCGGTGCCGCCACGGGTGAGACCGGTAATCATGCGGGTTGTCCTTTCTGTGCGGCCGCCAGACGGGCGCTGGCATCGGCCCAGGCCTGGCAGGCCTCGTAGGTGGATTGGGAAAGCGCCGGAATTTCGTGATAGCCCGCCGGCAGGCGGTCTTCCACGAGGTCGTGCATCTGCGACGCCCATTCCGAGGCGATGCGTTTCAGTTTCTTGACCTCTTTGTCGAGGGCGGCCAGTTCTTCATCAGTCATGATTGCCCCCTGTCCTTACAGCCCGGCGACGTCCGGATACTGGCCGATGCGCTCGAGGGCGATGCCGAGCATCTTGTCAGCGTCATCCTTCATCTTCGACAGGCTGGGAAAGCCGAAGCGATGCACGTCGCGCAGGGTCTTCTCGACGGCAACCAGCTTGCCGACGGTGATGATGGCGCGACCGAAACCTTCGTGCGTCAGGTGCACCAGCGGCACGGCCAGCAACTTGCATTCCTTCTCGATCAACACGGCGATGGCGTTGTAGAACGCCTTGACGCGGGAGATGGTCTCGTCATCAGGATCGCCGATCAGCGGAATGTTGGCCTTGCGTTCCTTGGTCAGGATGTAGGGATCGAGGATCTTTTCGACGGTCCAGCCCTGGTAGGTGCCGTAGGTGTCGAGGGCGCGCATCTGGCGGGCCATCTCCTTGACGAAATCGGTTTCAAAGATGGGATCGGCGGCAATGGCTTCGGTCATGGTCTTACTCCTTGGGGAATGGGTTGGATTGACGGGAAATCGGGATCAGTTGCGGCGCCGGCAACAGTCCGGGAACCAGGCCGATGACGACGCGGGCAATGGCCAGGGCGCCGAGGAAACCGATCATGGCGCCGAGCGCGGTGGCCCCGTCGCTGCCTTCCAGGGCGGCGCCGAGCCAGGCGCCGAAAATCATGGCGAAGGCGGGGAACAGGTAGCCGAGCACGGCCGACAGCGTCAGCTTGCTTTCCGGCAGGGCGATGCTGACTTCGTCGCCGGCCTTGATGTTGGCACTGACCGGCAGGGTCAGCAGGGTTGCCGGGCGGCCGGCGGCGATCTTGCCGATGCCGCAACTGCCGCCCTGACCGCAGGAAGAGCAACCGGCGGTTTCCATGGCGACGATGGCCAGGCCGTTATCGACGCGCTGGACGACGCCGCGGTGTTCGATCAGGTTGGCGCTCATCCTTCCCACCCCTCTTCTTCCATGGCGTTGAAACGATCCGCCGACTTGGCCTTTTCCTGCAGGGCGATGGCCCGGTCGATCCAGGCAACGCCGCCTTCGCTCATGGCTTTCGAGATTTCCAGCAGCAGTTCGTCGATGGCATCGACCTCGTTGATACGGATCGGCTGGACGCCGGCGGCCATCAGCTTCTTGATCGCCGAGGCACCGATCGCCATGACATAGACGGCAGCGCAGCCGGCAAGGAAATCGACCTTGGCCGTCAGCTTGTCCTCATTACCGTCCATCGCCTCTTCGGCGAATTCGGCGACGCCGACCAACGTCGCCTTCTCCGGCGTCACTTCATAGACGGCGAAGCCCTCGGCGGCGCCGAAGTGCTGATTGACGCGGGTCCGGTCAGTGGAGGCGAAGGCGACCTTGATCACGGCATCCGGCTCCTGCTTAATGGACCAGACCAGCTGCAGACGACGCGATGACATGTTGGTTGCCGGAACCGTCTCGGTCGTCGGCCCAGTAGATTGATCGATAGGGTGCGAGTTCATGGTGTTGTCCCAGCATCAGGTTGGCAAGATCGAACAGGGCCTGCCGCGTGCCGCGGTAGCCCACCCAGGTGCGGGCATAACCGCCCACGTGGTCGTACTGCGGAAAACCGGCGCGCAGCAGCGGCAAGCCGAGGCGATGCGCCGTATCGGCGGCGTGCGAATTGGCCATGACGAGCTGGGCACCGGCGGAGCGCGCCGCCTTTTCCATGTCTTCCAGATCGCCGACGATGACCTGGTCGACCGGCAGGCCGGCAAGGCTTTCATGCTTGTGCGGGCTGACCGCGGCAACGATCTCGGCCCCCATGGAGCTCAGGAAGCGCACCTGCATGCCGAGCAGATCGGGGTCGGCGGCCAGCGCGACGCGGGCGAAGCCGATCATGAAATGGCAATCGACCATCGCATCCTGCAATTGCGCCCGATGACGCTCGATCTTCTCCGGCACCGGCTTGCCGGAAATCTCCGCCAGCGCCTGGGTGAAGGCATCGCAATCGTCGAGGCCCATCAGGCTTTCAAAACGGATATCGGGAACGCCGGTCAGCGTCTTCAGAATATTGGCCGCCTTGTACAGCGACGGGCCAACAACCAAGGTAGCGGCCGACTCACCCATGATCTCGATTTCCGAACGCGGCGTGCCGCCGATGGTCAGCGATGAAGTTTCGGCCTCGACCAGATGGCCATCGAGCGAGTCGCCGATGTCCGGCACCACCACCGGCCGCAGGCCGAAGGCCTCGACCCAGTCCTTGATCGCCTCGATGTCACCCGGCGTCAGCATGGCCGAAGCCAGCACATTGACCTGCTTCGGCCGCTTGCCGGCGCAGCTGCTCTCCGGCACCAGCGTCTGGATCAACGACTCGATCGCCAGCGCGTAACCGCTTTCCAGGCAACCGACGTAATCCGGCGTATTCACCGGCACCACAGCGACATGGTCGAATTCCGGATGCGCCGCGCGAAAATCCTTCACCGCCCGCAGGATGTCGGTGCCCTGCGTCTCCGACAGCCCGGTGGTGACCAGCCCGATGATGTCCGGCTTGCTCTTGTCCGACAGCGTGCGCAGCGCCTCGATGATGTTCTCGTCGGCACCCATGATCGTCGACACCTGATCCATCGCCGTCGTCTGCAGCGGAATCGGCTCACGGAAATGGCGGACGAAAAACACCTTGCCAAAGGCCGTGCAGCCCTGCGAGCCATGCATCAGCGGCAGGCTGCGGTTGAGCCCGAGAAAGGCGAGCGACGCGCCGATCGGCTGGCTCACCTTCAGCGGATTAACCGCCAGCGCCTTCTTGGATTGGATGATTTCGGCCATTTGGACATCGTCCGTATGAGATTGCCTACATCACAGCAAGGAACGCGCCAAGGAGTTATCAATTTAAAAACAGTAGCTTGCAAAAACCCGGCTTGTAGCAAACACAACAACGGGATGGCGCATCACCGCACCAAGCTCCGCCGCCAAGACCTTGGTGTGGGGAAAATGACGGAAGGGTGATGACAGACAGCCTTCTGCTCGGCAGAATGCAATGCACTTCAGAGGCGGCCGCATGCCCGGCAATACGGATTTGTCGATGGCCATCGAGCAGTTGGGCGCGCTGACCGATGCGGCCGCCGGGCCGGTTGGCTTCTGTTCGCTGCCGCACTGCTCATCCATTTTGCCGAACGGCTCGGATTTCACCTTATATAACCCCACCACCCCATGACACCTGAAAACTCCTGTATCCGCGACGAAACCCCGGGCGACTTCGCCGCCATCGGCGCAATCACCGCCGCCGCCTTCGCACCACTGGCAATCAGCAGCCATACCGAGCAATTCATCGTCGAGGCACTGCGCGCGGCAGGGGCGCTGAGCGTCTCGCTGGTTGCCGAGGTCGACGGCGAGGTGGTCGGGCATGTCGCCTTCTCGCCGGTCAGCATTTCAGACGGCAGCGCCGGCTGGTATGGCCTCGGCCCGGTGTCGGTACGACCCGATTGCCAGCGCCGGGGTATCGGCAAGGCGTTGATCAAGGAAGGCCTGGCGCGGCTGAGCCGACTCGGCGCCGCCGGCTGCTGTCTGGTCGGCCACCCGGACTACTACCGCCAGTTCGGCTTCGCCAACGCCCCCGGCCTGACGGTCGATGACGTGCCGGCCGAATTCGTTTTCGCCCTCGCCATCGCCGGTAGCATGCCGCAGGGCAACGTCACCTTCCACGAAGGCTTCCGCGCCATTGGCCCGTCGGGCTTATAGCGGCTGATTCGACGAAGCTCTCCCGCCATTGATTTTTGATCCGGGTCATGAAGCGCGCGGCAATACCATAGTAAATTGCTCAACTATTATGGTTTGCCGCGAAGGAAATGCGATGTTCGGATTGAAGACCCGCCAGGAACTGGCCGCCGCCGAGGCCGAGAATGCCGTGCTCAAGGCGCGTGCCGCGACGCTGCAGGACGAACTGGCGAGTGCCCGGCGGCAGCTGGCCGAGGCCGGGCAGCGGCAGCAGGCACTGGCACAGCGGCAGGCGCTGCTCGACGGCGTGATCGGCAACATTCCCCGCTTCGGCGAATCGCTGGCCGGCATCCGCCAGTCATTCTCCGGGCTGTCCGGGCAGTTGAGCGCCGACTCGGCGGCGGCCCACACGGCGGCCAGCGAGTCGGACAGCAACCGCGCCGCCTTCGCGCAGATCGCCGCCAACCTGCATGGCATGTTCGAGCGCATCAGCGCCGCCGGCGAGAGCGTCGAGGACCTGTCCCGGCGGGCCGGCGAGATCGGCGGCATCGTCCAGCTGATCCGCGAAATCGCCGAACAGACCAACCTGCTGGCGCTCAACGCCGCCATTGAGGCGGCACGGGCCGGCGAGGCCGGACGCGGCTTTGCCGTGGTTGCCGACGAGGTGCGCAAGCTGGCCGAGCGGACGGCCAAGGCAACCAAGGAAATCGGCGGCCTGGTCGCCGGCATCCAGCTGGAGACCGGCCAGGCCAAGGCGGTGATGGACGTCGGCGCCGGCAGCGCCGCCCGCCAGAGCGCCGAGAGCGAGGCGGCGATGCGCAGCATGGAGCGCCTGCTCGGCCTGTCGCAGCAAATGCAGACCAGCATCGCCAGCTCGTCGATGCTGGCCAATGCCGAACTGGCGAATATCGAGGAACTGACGCTGAAGCTGGAGGTTTACAAGGTGCTGCTCGGCCTGTCCGACCTCAAGCCCGGCGACCTGCCCGACGAAACCCAGTGCCGTCTCGGCCGCTGGTATTACGAAGGCGAAGGCCGCGCCGCCTTCTCGCGCCTGCCCGGCTATCGCGAGATGGAAGCGCCGCACAAGGCGGTGCACGACGAGGCCCGTCAGGCCGTCGCGCGCTACCGCAGCGGCGACATCGCCGGCGCCCTGGCCGCCCTGACCCGCATGGAGGAAGCCAACCTGACGGTGATGGCCGGCATGGAGCGCATCCTGGTGCACGACCAGCAACGGGGCCAGGCCTGATGGGCTGCCCGCACGAACGCGGCACGCTGGCCTCGGGCAGCGTCGATGGCATCGCCGCCGAAATGGGCATCGATGCCGCCGAGATCGCTGCCCGCAAGGCCTTTCTCGAACTCGGCCCGGCCGACGCCGAGCGCCTGCGCGCCATGCGCAGCCAGCTGGCGGCAGCGCAGAACGGTTTCGCCGACGGTTTCTACGCCTATCTGCGCCAGTTGCCAGAGCTGGCCGCCCTGCTTCCCGACGAGGCGACGGTTGCCCGGCTCAAGCACGCCCACGGCCGCTATTTCGCCACGCTGACCGAAGGCAGCTACGACGCCGCCTACGTTGCCGACCGGCTGCGCGTCGGCATGACCCATGCCCGCATCGGCCTGACGCCGAAGTGGTATGTCGGCGCCTTCCGCAAGTACCTGTCCGACATGCTCGGCGCCACCTGGACAGCCAGCGGCGAGGACTTCGCCACCTTCGCCCCGGCCTTCGACGCGCTGCTCAAGGTGGTCATGCTCGACCTCGGGCTGACCCTCGACACCTACATCCACGCCGACAAGCGGGCCATTGCGCTGCGCGACCGGGCCATCGAATCCAGCGTCAATGGCATTTTCATCGCCGCCGCCGCGGCCGACGACTGCCGGCTGATCTACGTCAACGCCGCCTGTGCGCGCATTCTCGGCACCGCCCAGGCCAGCGCCCCCGGCCAGCCCTGCCCGTGCACCGGCGACGACGACGGCTTCGCCGTCATCCGCAGCGCCATTGCCGCAGGCCGGGACGGCTACACCACCCTGTCGCGGCCGCGCAGCGACGGCTCGCAGCAATGGATCGAGCTGTTCCTCTCACCGGTGCGCGGCGACGCCGACAGCATCTCGCACTACGTCGGCATCCTCAACGATGTCACCGCGCGCAAGGAGGCCGAGGCGCAACTGGCCTTCCTGGCCAGTCACGACGGGCTGACCGGCCTGCCCAACCGCAGCCTGTTCGACGAGCGCCTGCACCAGGCCCTGGCCCGGGACGGACGCAACGACGGTTTCGCGCTGTGCTTCATCGACCTCGACCGCTTCAAGCTGATCAACGACAGCCTCGGACATGCCGCCGGCGACGCCGTGCTGATCGAAGTGGCCCGCCGCCTCGGCGCCGTCTGCCGCAATTCCGACACCCTGGCCCGGCTGGCCGGCGATGAGTTCGTCATCTTGCTCGACGGCATGGGCCAGGCCGATGCCGCCGCCGGCATCGCCAGTCGCATCCTCGCCGCCCTGGCGGCACCGGTCAGCGCCGGCGGCCGCGACATCGACGTCGCCGCCAGCCTCGGCCTGGCCCTCTATCCGGACGACGGCGGCGACATCGCCAGCCTGCTGCGCAATGCCGACGCCGCGATGTATGCGGCCAAGGCCGCCGGGCGCAACACCTTCCGCTTCTACGACGCGGCCATGAACCGCCGTGCCAGCCAGCGTCTGGCGCTCGAATCCGACCTGCGCCGGGCCGTCATCCGCGGCCAGCTGGAAGTCCATTACCAGCCGCAGCTGTACTCGGCCGACGGCTGCCTGGCCGGCGTCGAGGCCTTGCTGCGCTGGCACCACCCGGAACGCGGCACGGTCTCGCCGGTCGAGTTCATCCCGCTGGCCGAAGAGGTCGGCATCATCACCGAACTCGGCGAATGGGCGCTGGCCGAAGCCGCCCGCCAGATGGTCGACTGGCGCGCCCGTGGCATCGCCGTGCCAAGGGTGGCGGTCAACCTGTCGCCGCGCCAGTTCCACGCCGCCGACCTGGCCGAGCGCCTGGAACGGATCCTTGCCGCCGCCGGCGCCCCGGCTGAATGGATCGAACTGGAAATCACCGAGTCGGCGGCCATGGAGCATCCCGAGGACGCCGTGCAGGTGCTGCACAAGCTGCGCGCGAGCGGCATCCAGGTAGCCATGGACGATTTCGGCACCGGCCATTCCTCGCTGGCCATGCTGCGCAGCCTGCCACTCAACGTGCTCAAGCTCGACCGCAGCTTCGTCCGCCACCTGCCGGAATCGGAAACCGACGCGGCGGTGGCCAGCGCCGTCGTCACCCTGGCCCGCCGCCTCGGCCTGTCGGTCGTCGCCGAAGGCGTGGAAACCGAAGCCCAGCGGGAATTCCTCGCCGCCATCGGCTGCGATCTGCTGCAGGGTTTCCTGTTCGCCCAGCCGCTCGCCTGCGCCGCGTTCGAGGCGTGGCTGGCACAGCGGAGCAATCCAGCCCGGCAGCGGCGAACGGACTGAGCATGACCAAGAAATTTCCGCTGCATTCGAAGCACCCAGCATCCGCCCGAACTGCTCGGCGAGGATAGGTAGCAGAGGGGCTGGGTAAGGCGCCGGACGACGCCGGTTGACCCGGCGTCCTAATGCAATTGACGAACGCCGGTATCAGGGGCAGACGCCCGTTCCACAGCCGGCGACGTGGCGACGATCGCCACCTCCTTGCCACCCAGGCTGCGCATCACGGCAAGCAGACGCAGGCCGAAACGGTCAATCTCGGCGACCCCGGAAAGATCTATCGTCAACCGGGCATAGCGGCGCATCGCGCCGATAAAGCCAGCCTCCAGCTGGGCCGAAAATTCTTCGGTGACCTTGCCGGAAATCACCATATGGCAGCTGCGCTCGCCGCCCACCAACGTCAGATTCATTCCCGTCTTCTCCTTTGAGGATGCAGCCAGGGCGGCCAGGGAGTCAGCTCCACTTGTCTTGACTGCGGCCTGGCCACAGTACTCGTGCCACCTCAAGGCGCGGATAGTGCGGGAATTTTGTTACCGGCGAATTACCGCTATCACCCTTTTTCCCTCAACGAAGTCGAGCGCTGCCCATCACGCCGCCAGCACGCTCCCCGGCCCGCTCTGTTTGGCCCACGGCGCCGGCTTGCGCACCG
>DDWF01000199.1 GCA_002345845.1 Betaproteobacteria bacterium UBA2293
GCCAGCAGGTTGGTCTGGTCGGCCAGATCGTGGATCACCGAGGTGATCGCCGAGATGCGCTCCGACTCCTGCCCCAGCGTCGTCGCCGTCGCCGCCGAATCGGTGACCAGGCCAGCGATCTGGCGAATCTCGTCGACCATGGTCTGTATCGTCTGGCAACCGCCGGCCGCCTGCTGCCCGGCCTTGCCGGACAGACCCTGGGCCTCCTGGCCGAGGTTGGCGATATGGCTGATGCAGGTCGACATCGCCTGCAAGGTCTCGGCCATGGCGGCGCTGGCCAGCGCCTGCTCCTCGGAACCACCGCGCATTTCGTCAGCCGAACCGGAAAGCGCAGTGACCGCATTTTTCAGTTGTCCGGCTTCCTCGCGGATGGCGCCGAGAATCCCGGCCAGCGACCGGGTGGTCTTCATCGCCGCCGCCTGGACGCGACGGATTTCGGCAAAGCCATTCGGTTCGATGCGCTGCGTCAGGTCGCCGGCAGCAATGCTTTCCATCAGGCGGGCCGTGGTTTCAAGCGGACGACGGACACCCCCGGTAAGCAGAAAGCCGAGGATGCCAGCGATCAAGGCCGCGACGACCACCAGGATCAACGTCAATCGGCGGGTATGCGCCGATTCGGCAACGATGTCGCCGGCCCGTTCCCGACTCTGCGCCTGTACCAGCTGGCGCGCTTCGCCGATGCTGGCCTCGAGCGCCTTCATGGGCGCTGCAGCCTCCTGCTGCAGGATGCCCATGGCCACCGCCGAAAGAAACTGCATGGCCTCGGCCATCGCCTTGTCCTGGGTCTGGATGGCCAGCGTTGCCTGCTGGCGGATGCGTTGCAGCAATTCGGTTTCGCCCGGCTCGGCATGGTCGACCGCAATATTCTCCAGGGCCCCGAGGGCGGCGAAAAAACGGGCCTTCTCACGGTCGTAGCGGGCGGCTTCCGCCTTCATCACCTCACCGTCGGTGAAGATGATGTTGTTGCGCACGCTTTCACGCATGCCGGCGTAGGCATAGCCCAGCTCTGCGATCTGGCTGTCCTTGGTCAGCGACACCGTGACAATGCGCTCGGCTGCCGCATCGACACGGCCCAGGCTGAATGTCGTCCAGCTGGCGACGACGACGAACAAACCGACGATGACGGTGAAGGCCACGGCCAGTTGCCGGCCAATGCCGAGACGGAATAAGGCTTTCATGACGAAAAACTCCAACTACTCAGGGTTCCCGGGCGCAGCGCATCAGCGCCCGGGCAAATCGATCAGGGATAGAGGCCGCGCTGTTCGCGCGCCGCCAGCACCCGCTGACAGGCGATGATGAAAGTCGCCGTGCGTAACGAGACCCTGCGCTCGTGCGCCAGCGTCCAGATTGCCTCGAACGCGCCGACCATGATGCGTTCCAGGCGGCTGTTGATTTCCTCCTCGCTCCAGAAGAAGCTGGAGAAATCCTGCACCCATTCGAAATACGACACGGTGACACCGCCGGCATTGGCCAGCACGTCGGGCACGACCAGGATGCCGCGGTCGCGCAGGATGTCGTCGGCAGCCGGCGTGGTCGGGCCGTTGGCGCCTTCGACAACGATGCGCGTGTTGATCGTCTGCGCCCGCTCGGGCAGGATCTGCCCTTCCAGCGCCGCCGGCACCAGGTAATGCGACGGCACCGCCCAGAAGTCATCGACCGAAATCGGCGTCGCGCCGGGAAAGCCCGCCAGTCCGCCGTTTTGCTCGACATACGCGAGGGCGGCCGGGATATCGATACCGCTTTCGTTGGCGATGGTCGCCGAATGATCCTGCACGGCGACAACCCTGGCTCCAGCTTCATGGAACATGCGGGCGGCGATGCCGCCGACGTTGCCGAAGCCCTGGACGACAACATGCGCGCCCTCGATCGGCACATTGCTGCGCCGGCCAGCTTCGCGGGCGGCAAAGAAGACGCCGCGGCCGGTCGCTTCGTGGCGACCGAGCGAGCCGCCGAGCGAAATCGGCTTGCCGGTCACCACCCCGGTCGACGTCGAACCGACGTTCATCGAATAGGTGTCCATCATCCAGGCCATGGTCTGCTCGTTGGTACCGACATCGGGCGCCGGAATGTCCTTGCCCGGGCCGATGACAACGCCGATTTCCGACGTGTAGCGGCGGGTGATGCGTTCCAGTTCGTCGCGCGAATGCGCCCGCGGATCGAGCCGGATACCGCCCTTGGCGCCGCCGTACGGCAGATTGAGCGCGGCGTTCTTGATCGTCATCCAGCCCGACAGCGCCATCACCTCGTTGAGGGTGACCGCCGGATGGAAACGCACACCGCCCTTGCCCGGCCCGCGCGACAGGTTGTGCTGGACGCGGTAGCCCTCGTAGTGGGCCACCGTACCGTCGTCGCGGTGAATCGGCACATCAACGATCATGATCCGCTTCGGATGCTTCAGGGTTTCGACCCACTTGGCCAGGCTACCCATGTGCGGCGCGACGCGGTCGATCTGTTCGAGGAAGCTGGCCCACGGCTCGGGCGCTGCCGGATTGAGGAAGGAAAGTCCGGCTGGCTGAGCCGTGGCGTTTTCTGTGTTGCTCATTGCTGTCTCCGTTTTATGGTTTTTGCTTTCAGTGGTGCAGGATCTTGGCCAGGAATTGCTGCGCCCGTTCCGAACGCGGATTGGCGAAGAAGGCTTCTTTGCTGTCGTCCTCGACGATGGCGCCCTTGTCCATGAAGATCACGCGGTTGGCGACGCGCTTGGCAAAGCCCATTTCGTGCGTGACGCACATCATGGTCATGCCTTCCTGGGCCAGTTCGGTCATCACGTCGAGCACTTCATTGACCATTTCCGGGTCCAGCGCCGAGGTCGGTTCGTCGAACAGCATGCAGATCGGGTCCATGGCCAGCGCCCGGGCAATCGCCACGCGCTGTTGCTGGCCGCCGGACAACTGTCCGGGGAACTTGTCGGCCTGGGCCTTGAGGCCGACGCGGTCGAGCAGCTTCAAGCCCTTGTCCATCGCCTCGTCCTGCTTGCGGCCGAGCACCTTGACCTGGGCGATGGCCAGGTTCTGGGTGATGCTCATGTGCGGGAACAGTTCGAAGTTCTGGAAGACCATGCCGACTTGGGCGCGCAGCTTCGACAGGTTGGTCTTCGGGTCGCCGACGGAGATGCCGTTGACGGTGATCTCGCCGGACTGGAAAGGCTCCAGGCCATTGACGCATTTGATCAGCGTCGACTTGCCGGAACCGGACGGGCCGCAGACGACGATGACCTCGCCCTTGCTGACACTGGTACTGCAATCGGTGAGGACCTGGAAGTCACCGTAATGCTTGCTGACGTTGGCAATCTTGATCATGGGAATTCTCCTGGCGGTCGGCGATCAGGCCGGGTGGTATTTTTTCTGCAGGCGCTTGACCAGCGTCGAAGCGGCAAAACAGATGACGAAATAGACGGCGCCGGCGAAGAGCAGCAATTCGACCAGCCGGCCGTCGCGGTCGCCGACCTTGTAGGCGGCGCCGAAGAAGTCGGCCAGCGCCGAGACGTAGACCAGCGAGGTGTCCTGGAAGAGGATGATGGCCTGGGTCAGCAGCAGCGGCACCATGTTGCGGAAGGCCTGCGGCAGCACGACCAGGCGCATCGACTGGCCGTAGGTCATGCCCAGTGCCGAAGCGGCAGCCATCTGGCCTTTCGGCACGCTCTGGATGCCGGCGCGGATGATTTCCGAGTAATAGGCCGCCTCGAACAGCGCGAAACCGGCCATGGCCGAAGACAAACGCAGGTCCGTTCCCTTTGGAATGTTGAACAGCTGTCCAACAAATTCCGGCACGATCAGGAAGAACCAGAGCAACACCATGACCAGCGGCACGGCGCGGAACAGGTTGACGTAGCCGGCGGCAAACCAGGACAGCGGCTTGATCGACGACAGCCGCATCATGGCCAGCAGGGTGCCCCAGACGATGCCGACGATCACCGCCTGAAAGGTGATGACCAGCGAAATCTTCATGCCGTCCCAGAGGAACGGCAGCGCCCCGGGGATGGAGGACCAGTCGAAATCGTGCATGTTATTTGCCTCCGATATAGCCAGGAACGGCGATGCGCCGCTCGAACTTGTGCATCAGGGTCATCACCACGACGTTGATCGCGATATAGGCCAGCGTCACGGCGATGAAGGACTCGTAGGGCTGCGCCGTGTAATCGACCAACTGGCGGCCCTGAGCGGCCAGCTCGAGCAGGCCGATGGTCGAGCAGACGGCGGAGTTCTTGAAGATGTTGAGGAATTCCGAAGTCAGCGGCGGCACGACCAGGCGGAAGGCCATCGGCAGCATGACGAAGCGGTAGGTCTGCGGCAGCGTGAAGCCGAGCGCCAGACCGGCATTCTTCTGGCCGCGCGGCAGCGAATTGATGCCGGAGCGCACCTGCTCGGCGACGCGGGCACTGGTGAACAGCCCGAGGCAGACCATCGAGGCGAAGAATTGCTGGAGCACCGGATGCGACTGTTTGTAGGCGTCGCCGATGCTGGCCGGCAGCAGCTCGGGCAGCACGAAATACCAGATGAACAACTGCACCAGCAGCGGAATGTTGCGAAACAGCTCGACGTAAGCCGTCGCCATGCCAGCCAGCAGCTTGTTCGGCACCGTGCGCAGGACACCGACCAGGGCGCCGAGCAGCAGGGCGATGACCCAGGCACTCAGCGACAGGCCGATGGTCATCTTGAAGCCGGCGAACATCCAGCCAAGATAGGTGTCGTCACCGGTGGCGGATGGCTGGAAGAAGACGCCCCAGTTCCATTGGTAACCCATGTTGAATCCCTCCTATGGTTTGATCTGTCCGGAGCGGCCGCAAGCAACCGCTCCGGTCTTGCCGCGCCCTCAGTACTCCCAGAAGATGCGCTGCAGTTCCTTGCTGTCGTTGGTCGCGGTCAGCGCCACGGTGGCCAGGATGCGGGCCTTCTGCGGGTTCAGGTCGTGGGCGACGATCCAGTCGTACTTGTCGTCCGGCTGCTCGGCATTGCGCAGGACGAAACCGCCGGCATTGACGTGCGAGGAACGGATGATGTGTACCCCTTCCCCACGCAGCTCGCGCAGCGCCGGCACGACGGGTGCGGCGACCGAGCCGTTGCCGGTACCGGCGTGGATGATGGCCTTGGCACCCTTGGCTGCCAGCGCCTTGTAGGCGGTGTCGGCAACATTGCCGTGACCATAGGCGATGCCGACCAGCGGCAGGCTGCTGATCTTGTCGATGTCGAACTCGGAATTCACCGTGTGACGCTTGGCCGGCAGGCGGAACCAGTAGTTCTTCCCTTCGACGATCATGCCCAGCGGTCCCCACGGGCTCTTGAAGGCACCGGTCTGGATGTTGATCATCTTGGAGACGTCGCGACCGCTGTTCAGTTCGTCGTTCATCGCCACCAGCACGCCCTTGCCGCGGGCATCCGTGGCCGCAGCAGCGGCGACGGCGTTGTACAGGTTAAGCATGCCGTCAGCCGACATGGCGGTACCCGGACGCATCGAGCCGACCAACACGATCGGCTTGTCGCTCTTGATCACCAGGTTGAGGAAGTAGGCGGTCTCTTCCAGCGTGTCGGTACCGTGGGTGATGACGATGCCGTCCACGTCGGCCTGTTTGACCAGCGCCGAGACACGCTTGCCGAGGGTCAGCAGGTGGTCGTTGTTGAAGCTCTCGGAGGCGATCTGGAAGACCTGTTCGCCACGCACATTGGCGACCTTGGCCAGTTCCGGCACGCCGGCGATCAGCTTGTCGACCGGCACCTTGGCGGCCTGGTAAGTCGCGCTGTTGGTGGCTTCGGCACCGGCCCCGGCGATGGTGCCGCCGGTGGCCAGGATGACGACGTTAGGCGTGGCGGCGAAGGCTGCCAGGGAGGCAAAACAGCTGACGGCAAGCAGCGTGCAGCGGGAGAAAAATGACTTGAACATGGGAACTCCTCTGTTTTTTTGGGGTGAGCGTGCCCTGGCGACCCGGATGGGCCGCCTGGTACACGACAACTACAGGGGGAACTAGCTGAGGCTTATTCGAAAGCCTTGTCGTTCGGCGCCTTGTACAGGGCCTTCATTTCCGCCGACAGCGGCATGTTCAGGTTCAGGCCCTTGGGCGGGATCGGGTTCATGAACCACTTGGCGTAAATCTTCTCGGCTTCGCCGGACGTCATCGCCTTGGTCAGTGCGGCATCGACGACCTTCTTGAACTCGGCGTCGTCCTTGCGCAGCATGCAGCCGTAGGCTTCCTTGGATTGCGCCGTGCCGACCACGGTCCAGTCGCCGGCCCGCTTGGCCTTGGCCATTTCGCCGTAGAGCAGCGCGTCGTCCATCATGAAGGCGACGGCACGGCCGGTTTCCAGCGTCAGGAAGCTCTCGCCGTGATCCTTGGCGGAGATGATGTTCATGCCCAGCTTCTGCTCTTCGTTCATCTTGCGGATCAGGCGCTCGGAGGTGGTGCCGGCGGTGGTGACGACGTTCTTGCCGGCGAGGTCGGCGAAGTCGTTGATGCCGGAGGTCTTCTTGGTCATCAGGCGGGTGCCGATGACGAAGATCGTGGTCGAGAAGCCAACCTGCTTCTGGCGCTCCAGGTTGTTGGTCGTCGAACCACATTCGATATCGACGGTGCCATTCTGCAGCAGCGTGATGCGGTTGGCCGAGGTGACCGGCATGAACCGGGTGTCGAGCTTGGCCAGCTTCAGTTCGGCCTTGATCGCGTCGACTACCTTGAGCATCAGTTCCTGCGAGTAACCGATGACCTGCTGCTTGTCGTCGTAATACGAAAAGGGAATCGAGGATTCGCGGTGGCCGAGCGTGATGCTCCCGGTATCCTTGATCTTCTTCAGTGTCGAAGCTTCCTGGGCAAACACCGGCTGAACAGCAGCGGTGGAAAACACGGCAGCGAAGGCGGCGGCGAGGGCAATACGTTTCATGTCTTCTCCTGAATGTGAGGAAGCCGCAAGTGGGCTTCGGCAGTCTTCTTATCGCAAGCGATGTGCCAGGCTCGGAAGCAGTGGCCGAAAATCGCAAGTCATTGATTTCAATTGTCCGCCATCCCGCCCCCGGGCTGACAGGCGCCGGAATTCCGATACAGGCCCCGATTCTGCCATCGGATTTCCGATGTTCGCATACCCGGCCCACGGCCTCCGCCCCTGCGATTTCCCTTAACATGGGCGACAACCATGGCCAGCGAAACCGCAAACAACCAGACCGTCTTTCTCGTCGAGGACGATGCCGCCGTCCGCAAGGGCTGCGAACAGGCGCTGTCGATCGCCGACATCGGCGTGCGCGCTTTCGCCGACGGCGAATCGATGCTGGCGGCCCTGGCCGACGGCCGCCCCGATCTGGTGGTCAGCGACATCCGCCTGCCCGGCCGCGACGGCCTGGCGCTGCTCAAGGAACTGCGCCAGTTCGACAGCGAACTGCCGGTGCTGCTGATGACCGGCCACGGCGACGTCGGCACCGCCGTGCAGGCGATGCGCGACGGCGCCCACGATTTCATCGAGAAGCCCTTCCCTTCCGAGCGCCTGGTTGCCGCCGTGCGCAGCGCCCTGGAAAAACGCGCCCTCGTCGTCGAGAACCGCCAGCTGCGCGAGCGCCTGCAGGCTGCCGGCGTCATCGCGCTGATCGGCCAGTCGCCGGCCATCCAGGCGATCCGCCAGCTGATCGGCACGCTGGCGCCGACCGGCGTGGACATCCTGATCAACGGCGAGACCGGCAGTGGCAAGGAAGTCGTCGCCCGCGCCATCCACGAGGCCAGTGGCCGCCGCGGCCCCTTCGTCGCGGTCAATTGCGGCGCCCTGCCGGAAACGGTGTTCGAAAGTGAAATCTTCGGCCACGAAGCGGGTTCCTTCACCGGCGCCGGCAAGCGCCGCATCGGCCGCGTCGAGCACGCCAGCGGCGGCACGCTGTTCCTCGACGAAGTCGAAAGCATGCCGATGAACATGCAGATCAAGCTGCTGCGCGTCTTGCAGGAACGGGTCATCGAACGTCTCGGCTCGAACCAGCAGATTCCGGTCAATTGCCGGGTGATCGCCGCCAGCAAGGAAGACCTCAAGGCCTGGTCGGAGCAGGGCAAATTCCGCGCCGACCTCTACTACCGGCTCAACGTCGTGCGCATCGAACTGCCACCGCTGCGCGAGCGTCGAGAAGACATCCCCGCTCTCTACGATGCCTTCCTGCTGCAGGCGGCCAAGCGCTTCAACCGGCCGCCGCCGCTGGTGCCGCCGGAAACCATGCACCGGCTGATGGCGCAGGAATGGCCGGGCAACATCCGCGAACTGAAGAATGCTGCCGATTGCCATGCGCTCGGCATCGGCGGCGCCACGGCGACGGTCGGGCAGGGCGTCATGCCGTCGCTGACGGAAGCGGTGGAGGGCTACGAACGGCAACTGATCGCCGACGAATTCACCCGCCAGGGCGGGAATATCCAGCGCACGGCGGACGTCCTGAAGGTGGCGCGGACGACCCTGCACGACAAGCTGAAGAAGTACGGGCTGCTCTAGCTGCGGTGGAGAACGGCCCATCTTTCAAGTCGCAGCTTGTCATAGACCGCAGCGGGTAATGGGGTAGGAGAACGCCAGGACGGCGGGGCATGGATATTGGCTCAGAAAACTAAATGTCTCTGATCCTTTTGGCCCTTTTGATGAACGCGCTTGACCGGGTTGCTCGGGTGGTGTTGGTGTCCGCTGGTGCCGGGCGGTTGCTCAGAGAAACTGGGGCAGACCACGATTTCCTTCAAATAGGCAACCCAATGTAAGTTCCGCTAAACCGTGGTCTGTCCCCTATTACGGACCCTTTGTCACTGGTCATATTGCGGGGACTGGTCGTTCAGTCTCGGGCGAGTTGCGGTGACGATCTTAGTAGCGGTAGGTGAGTGAAGTCTGTTGCCTTAAGAGCTAAATAATGGCAATGTCATTATTGTGCCGTGCTCCGAAGAGGCAACTTCGCGTATATCCACACGCTGGTTTTGGCTTCATTCACACCACGCTAAATGCAACCACCTATGGATTGGATAAACCGATGAACAAATTTCTGAGACTCGCGGCAATCAGTATGGCTCTCGCTTCTGGGCTAATTTTTTCAAACGCAAATGCCGTGACTACATCTGGTACCTCATTATTTAATGCCAATCTAACCTGGGGTTGGGCAGAGGTGGCGCAGTCATTCGTTGTCCCAACCACGGATAATGTTCTTTCACAATGGACATTCGCTATGGACGGTAGCGGAGCGAATTACAGGTTCTCAATTGTCGAAATGAGTGGCGGAGCGCCGGATTTAACTCATCAGTTATTTTCGTTGATCAATCCATGGGGAATCGGCCAACAAACGATTAGCGGCATCAATTTGGCATTAATGCCTGGAACTCAGTATGCTGCCGTAATCGATTTCATGGGCTATACAGATGTGTCTGTTTTCTACGGAGCGGATAGCTATCCAGATGGAAACGGATACTGGGGCGACATCTCAGGAACCAACAGCTGGACTTCAATCGCAGATCTCGACCTTATTTTCTCAGCAGAATTCGTCTCGCAGGCGGCTGTGCCGGAACCTACCTCCACAGCACTTTTGGGCCTCGGTCTGGCTGGTATTGTCTTGGTGCGTCGCAGAAAAATTTAGGAAAGTAGGGAGCAATGTCGCCAATGGCTTTCAGCCTGCCAGCAGACTAAGGACGAAAATGGCGCCGCCGCTCGGCGCATTGCGGGCGGCCAGCGTGCCGCCGTAGCTTTCGACGATGGTCAGGGAAATGGCCAGGCCCAGGCCGAGGCCGGCGCCAGCGGGTTTGGTGGTGTAGAAGGGTTCGAACAGGTGGCCGCGGACTTCGTCGGGGATGCCGGGGCCGTGGTCGCGGACTTCGATGACGACCTGCCCGGTCTCGGCGCGCACTGCTACTTCGACGCGCGGCTCTGGCTTGTCGTGCATGGCGTCGAGGGCGTTGAGCAGCAGGTTGACCAGCACCTGTTCCAGGCGGCCGGCTTCGGCGGTCACGGTGAGCGCCGGGGCAAAGGGGGTAATGGCGATCTGGGCGGCGATTTCGCGGCGGCGCGGTTCGACGATCAGCAGGGCGTGTTCGATGGTATCGGCGACGTTGACCGCTTGTGGCGTATCCACCTCGCGTCGGGCGAAGCTCTTCAGTTGGCGGACGATGCGCCCGGTGCGGCCGACCAGGTCGCTGATCATCTGCAGGTTTTCGGCGACTTCGTCATGGCGGCCGCGGGCGAGCAGGGCGGCGGCGTTGTCGGCGAAGGTCTGCAGCGCCGCCAGCGGCTGGTTGAGTTCGTGGCTGATGCCGGCCGAAAGTTGCCCTAGGACCGCCAGCTTGCCGGCCTGCACGGCGTTGTCGCGGGTTTCGTGGAGGATGGCTTCGGTGCGCTGCAGGGCGGCGATCTTCTCCGTGAGGTCGGCGGTGCGTTCAGCGATGCGGCTTTCCAGTTCAGCGTGAATGCGCCGCAGTTCCTCGCGGCGGCGGGCGCGATGCTGGAAGTGGGCGGCCAGGCCGAGGGCGAAGGCGGCGGCGAAGACCAGGGCGCTGGCGCCGGTGAAGGCGCTGCCGCGGGCTTCGTCCGGCCGCCCAAGTTGTACCACCTGCCAGCCGAGGTTGCCGACCGGTCGCGAGACGATCAGGTGTTCGCGGCGGGCTTCGTCGGGCAGGGCCAGTCGTACCGGTTCCTGGGCGGTCAGCGGCAGCGGTTGGTCGGCCAGTGGCTGGATGATCTGGTTGCCGTACTGGCGGGTGCTCTCCAGGCGCTGGCGGGCACTTTCGGCGAGCGGCGCCAGGTTGCGGTAGCGCAGTCGGCGGTCGGAGGCGAGGAAGACAATGCCGTCGGCATCGGTCAGCAGCAGGGTGTCGCCGGTGCCGGCCATGGCCTGTTCCAGCGTTTCCAGGCCGACCTTGATGGCGACGACGCCGACCACCTTGCCTTGTTCGCGCAGCGGCGCGGCAATGAAGTAACCGGGTTCGCCGGTGGTGACGCCGACGCCGTAGAAGCGGCCGAGGCCCTGGTCGACGGCGTCGCGGAAGTAGGGGCGGAAGGCGTAGTTGTGACCGATGAAGCTGCGCGGCTGGCGCCAGTTGCTGGCGGCTAGCGTAAGGCCGCTGGCGTCGATCAGGTAGGTGGCGGCGACGGCGGCGCCTTGCTGGGCGGCTTCCAGGTAGGCATTGGCAGCGGCTATGCGGGCCGGATTGCCCGGGTCGCGCAGCAGCGCGGCGAGCGAGGGTTCGAGGGCGAGCAGGCCGGGCAGAGCTTCGTGGCGGTAGAGGGTGGCTTCCAGCGAGAGGGCGAAGGCGTCAAGACGCTGTGCCGCCAGCCGCCGTTCGTGATCGAGGTTGTGGCGGAACAGCCACTGGAAGGCGAGCAGGCCGATCAGCAGGCACAGGCCGGTGGCGGCGATGGGCAGCAGCCACGGGCGGTTCGACTGGGGACGGGAAGCGCTCATGGCGGCATCGTAGCGGCTTTTGCCGGGCTTCGTTCAGCCTCGTCGCCACGGCAGGGACGCAGGGTCAGCACGGCCTCGGCGGGCAGGTCGGGCAGCCAGGCGGTGACCGGCCGGCATTGTCCGGCGACGCAGATGATGTAGGGCTGGGCATGCGGTGAGTGGCGCAGTTGCACCTCCGGCAGCAGCGGCAGGGCCGGCGTGTAATGCCAGGCGCCGTCACGCAGTACGGCGTCGAGCGGCGGTTCCATGCCGGCGCCGGTGCCCTGGACGCGGGCCGAAGTCAGGCGCAGGGCACCAGCCTCCAGCCGGTAATCCTCTTCCCAGAGGATGCGCTGGACGGAGTGCGTCCAGCGCAGTGTCACCGCCTCGCCGAGCGGCGCCAACAGCAGGCCGGCGGCGAGGCAGAGGGCGCTCACGCCAGTTTCGGCGAGCGGCTGCGCACGATGTGCCAGCCGATGAACAGCGAACAGGCGGCGAAGCCGAGTTCGTCGGTGAGCGGCAGGGCGGCGACCAGCAGGAAGGCAGCGAGGGCGGCCCAGATACGCTCCCATGGCTGCAGCGGCGTGCGCAGGTAACCGATGGTGGCGGCGCCCCACAGGGCGATGGCGAGCAAGGCCTTGCCGACGATGTAGGCGACGGCCAACACCGAGGGATCGCCCTGCAGCATCAGCGCATTGTCGTACACCGCCATGAACGGCACGACGAAGCCGGCGATGGCGATCTGCACCGCCTTGATGCCGATCTTCATCGCCGGCTCCTTGGCGATCGAACTGGCGGCGAAGGCGGCCAGGGCCACCGGCGGCGTCAGGTCGGCCATGA
>DDWF01000165.1 GCA_002345845.1 Betaproteobacteria bacterium UBA2293
TGATCTCGTTGGCCTTGAACAGCGAGCCGCTGTCGTGCACGGTGATCTTCAGCTTGCCGCCGGTGGCCTTGTCCACTTCAGCCGCGAACTGGTGAATGTTCTCGGTGTGGAAGTTGCTGGCCGGATAGCCGGTAGGCATGTCCCACTTCTGTTGGGCGACGACCGGAGCGGTCATCAGGAACAGAGCGGAAGCGGCTCCGACGGTGGCAAGTCTTCTAAACATGGCGTTCTCCTCAAGAGGGGCGGGCAGGTGGGCGACGTAGTGGATACATTTCAATAACGTCGTGGTAACGTTAATAAAACGTTGATAAAAAGTCAACGTAACGTTTATGTATAATGAACGTGTTCCTTTTGAGTGAATTGCCAATGAACGCCAAAAATCCTCCCGCCGTCGCCGGCCAGCGCATCGTTTCCTCGTCGCATCTGGTTTCCGAGAAATCGCCGGAACTCTCCGAGTTCGAGTTCGGCCTGATCATCGCAGCGCATGCCTTCAATCGCTGGATGATTCGCTGCATGGGCGCTGCCGGGGTCAAGGACATGACCCCGACCGACGTTCTGGTGCTGCATCACATCAACCACAAGGGCACCGAGAAGCGCCTGGCCGACATCTGCTTCATCCTCAATATCGAGGACACCCATGTCGTTTCCTATTCCCTGAAAAAACTTGCGGCAGCCGGGCTGGTCGAAGGAAGCAAGCGCGGCAAGGAAGTCTTCTTCGCAACGACCGATGAAGGCCGCGAGTTGTGCATGAAATACCGTGAAGTGCGTGAGGCCTGCCTGATGCCGGGCTTTTCCGGCGAGGCCGAGGAAAACCAGCGGCTCGGCGAAGTGGCCCGGCTGATGCGTACGCTGTCCGGGCGTTACGACCAGGCGGCGCGGGCAGCGACGTCATATTGAACCGTCCTTTATCTGCTGAAAGGAAGCAAACATGAACGCCCCTCAACTACCGTCCTATATTTCCCGCGAGAACATTGGTCCCTGGCACATCTTCCTGCAGCAGGTGGAAAAGGTGGCGCCGTTGCTCGACAAGTCACTGTGGCCCTGGGTCGAAACCTTGCGCCGGCCGAAGCGGGCGCTGATCGTCGATGTGCCGATCCGCCTTGACGACGGTGAAATCGCCCATTTCGAAGGCTATCGCGTGCATCACAACACCTCGCGTGGACCGGGCAAGGGGGGCGTGCGCTATCACCAGGATGTCACCTTGTCGGAAGTCATGGCCCTGGCCGGCTGGATGAGCATCAAGAATGCCGTGGTCAACGTACCGTTCGGCGGCGCCAAGGGCGGCATCCGCGTCGATCCGCGCCAGCTGTCGCAGCCCGAACTGGAGCGCCTGACACGCCGCTACACCAGCGAGATCGACATGATGATCGGCCCGGACAAGGACATTCCGGCGCCCGACATGAATACCAACGCTCAGGTCATGGCCTGGATGATGGATACCTATTCGATGAACCAGGGACGTACCTCGACCGGTGTCGTCACCGGCAAGCCGCTGTCGCTCGGGGGTTCGCTTGGCCGGCCCGATGCGACTGGCCGCGGGGTCTTCGTCACTGCCCGCGAGGCGGCGAAAAAAATCGATCTGCCGCTGATTGGCGCCCGCGTCTGTATCCAGGGCTTCGGCAATGTTGGCGAAGCCAGTGCCCGGATGTTCGCCGCCGCTGGCGCGCGCATCGTTGCCGTGCAGGATGTCAGCGCTACGGTATTCAATGCGGCTGGGCTCGACATCGCCAATCTCAGACGCTACCTGAGCGAACAGCGCACCTTGATCGGCGCGCCCGATTGCGAGGTGATCACCGAAGACGCTTTCTGGGCGGTCCCCTGCGAGTTTCTCGTGCCGGCGGCCCTGGAGTCCCAGATCAACCAGTTCAATGCCGGCAAGATCAATGCCCGTGTCGTCGTCGAAGGCGCCAACGGGCCGACGACGCCGGAAGCGGAAGCGATCCTGGCCGAACGCAACATCCTGGTCATACCCGATGTCCTGGCCAATGCTGGCGGCGTGACGGTCAGCTATTTCGAATGGGTACAGGATTTTTCCAGCTTTTTCTGGAGCGAGGATGAGATCAATGTGCGCCTGGAACGCATCATGTCGGAGGCCTTCGAGGCGATCTGGCAACTGGCTGCCGAGCGCCAGCTGTCGCTGCGTACCGCTGCTTTCGTTGTCGGTTGCAGCCGGGTCCTGCAGGCACGGGCGATGCGCGGTCTGTATCCCTGAACGACCGTCCGTCGGCAGGCGGTCACCGGCCGGCGCCCTGGCTCAAGAGAAGATGGATTCCGCCGTTAACTGAATTGTGGGAACCATGTTTTGGAGGTGTGCCATGAACGTCATCTACAGCAGCGATCACTTCTGGATCCTCGCCTATCCGGCGCAGCAGGGTTTCGAGCTGTTCGACAAGGACGGTCGGCGCACCCTCTTTCTGCAGGGGCCATCCGCCGATCATTTCTGCCATGCCATGGATGAGATTCCCGAGGCCGAGCGCGACGAGGAAACCATCGATGCCTTCCTTGACGACTATTGCACCGGCAGCGCCCGACCCATCGTCATCCACTGACATGCTAGAATCGCGCGTCTTGATTAGCCGGGGAATGCAGCAATGGCCGATGTAAACACGAGCTACGTGTCCGCTCACACGCAATGGATGAACGAGCAGCTGGAAAAGAACCCGGACTGGGTGGCCGATCAGAAGGCCGGCCGTGCCCTGTGGTGGGACAAGAAGCAGACAGTGGAAACGACCCTGCGCAACGCCGAGTCGACCGTGGCGCAGAAGCCCTATCCCTACGACGTGAATTTCTATCCGGAGTAACACGCTCCGCAGCAATGAAAAAGCCAGTCTCGCGAGACTGGCTTTTTTGCGCCCCGGATTTGCCGGGAGCCTGATCAGGTACCGGTCAGCGGCTTGACCACGCGCTTGACGGCGGTGTCCTCAGGATGTGGATGGATGGTGAAGCCGAGGCTGGTCATCAGGCGGAACATCTTGCTGTTGGTCGACAACACGTCACCGACCACGGCGCGGTAGCCCTTGGAACGGGCACACTCGATCAGCGCCGTCATCAGCTTGCGGCCGACGCCGCACTTCTGCCAGTCGTCACCGACCGCCAGCGCGAATTCCACCGACTCGCCATCCGGATTGCCGACATAGCGGGCGACGCCGATCTGTGTCTCCTTGCCCTCGTCGTCGGCGATCATGGCGACCAGCGCCATTTCCCGGTCGTAGTCGATCTGCGTGAAGCGGACCAGCATGGTCTGGGTCAGTTCGCGCAGCGTGTCCATGAAGCGGTAGTAGCGCGACTCGTCGGACATGTTCTTGACGAACTCCTGCTCCAGATCGGCGTCTTCCGGGCGGATCGGGCGGATGGTAACGACCTTGCCGTCGTTCATCTGCCACTCCTGGATCAGGTGCACCGGGTAGGGGTAGATGGCCATGTGGGCATAGCGGTCGCCAGAAGCGCCGGTGGCGTGATCGATGACGATGCGCGCATCGGCGGCGATGGCACCTTCTTCGTCGACGATCAGCGGATTGAGGTCGAGTTCCTGGATCCACGGCAGTTCGCAGACCATTTCCGAAATGCAGAGCAGGACTTCCTTGATCGCTTCGCGGTCAACCGGCGGCATGTTGTGGAACTGGTCGAGAATCTTCGAGGCCCGCGTCGAGTCAATCAGATCCTTGGCCAGGAACTTGTTCAGCGGCGGCAGGGCGACCGAGCGGTCGCTGAAGATCTCGACGTCGAAGCCACCGGCACCGAAGGTGATCACCGGCCCGAAGATCGGATCGCGGAAGACACCGATCATCAGTTCGCGGCCGTGCGGACGGGAGAGGAAGGGCTCGATCGAGACGCCGTTGATCTTGGCCTGCGGATGGCGCTTCTGCACGGTGTCGATGATGTCGTGATAGGCGTTGCGCACCGCCGGCGCATTCTGGATGTTCAGGCGCACACCGCCGGCGTCCGACTTGTGCGGCAGATCCGGCGAATCGACCTTCATGGCAATCGGGAAACCGATCTGTTCGGCCAGCAGCAGCGCCTCGGTGGCGGTGCGGGCAACCATGGTCTGCGCCACCGGCACCTTGAAGGCGCGCAGGATGGCCTTCGATTCCATTTCCGACAGCACCTTGCGCCGTTCGGCGAGCAGGGCCTCGATCAGCATCTTGGCCCCTTCCGTCTCCGGCCGGCCTTGCTGGCGGGTCGGTTCCGGCGTCTGCAGCAGCAACTTCTGGTTGCGGTAGTACTTGGAAATATGGTGGAACAACTCGATCGCCGTCTCCGGCATGCGGAAGGCCGGAATGCCGGAGTCCTCGAGCAGCTTGCGCGCCTCGGCGACCTGTTCCTCGCCCATCCAGCAGCAGATCAGCGAACGGTTCAGCTTGTCGGCAACTTCGATGATCGCCTTGGCCACGCCCATCGGATCGGTCATCGCCTGCGGCGACAGCATCACCAGGGTGCTGTCCACATTGGCATCGTGGGTGACTGCCATGATCGCCTCGCGATAGCGCTCGGCCGTGGCGTCACCGCCGATGTCGATCGGATTGCTGTGCGACCAGTTGGGCGGCATGGCCTTGTTGAGCACGGTCATCGTCTCGTTGGTCAACTGGGCGAGCGGGATGCCGAGGTCGCCGGCGCGGTCGGCAGCCATGGCGCCGGGTCCGCCGCCGTTGGTGATGATGGCCAGACGGTTGCCCTGCGGACGGAACTTGGAGGCCAGGGCCTTGGCGGCATAGAACAACTGGCCGACGTTCTGCACGCGGACAACGCCAGCACGGCGCACGGCAGCGTCGAAGACGGTGTCGGAGACAGCCGCCATGCCGGAGTGGGTGGCGGTGGCCATGGCCCCGGCCTCGTGGCGGCCGGCCTTGAGCAGGATGATCGGCTTGATGCGGGCGGCCGAGCGCAGGGCGCTCATGAAGCGGCGGGCGTTACGGATGCCTTCGACGTACATCAGGATGTAGTGCGTGCGGCTGTCGTAGATCAGGTAATCGAGGATTTCACCGAAGTCGATGTCGGTGGTCATGCCCAGGGAGATCACCGAGGAGAAGCCGACCTGATTGGCCTTGGCCCAGTCGAGCACGGCCGAGCACATGGCTCCGGATTGCGAAACCAGCGCCAGGTTGCCCGGGTTGGCGGTGATCCGGGTGAAGGTGGCATTCAGCCCGAGCTCCGGGCGGATGATGCCGAGGCAGTTGGGGCCGAGGATGCGGACGTTGTAGGAACGGGCGATCTCGAGCACCTTGCGCTCAAGGGCGGCGCCGATGTGACCGGCTTCCGAGAAGCCGGAGGCGATGACGATGACGTTGCGGACGCCACTGCGCCCGCACTGTTCGACAATCTGTGGCACGGTCTGTGGCCGGGTGGCGATGACCGCCATCTCGACGCGGGCGCCGATTTCCTCGATCGACTTGTAGGCCGGCTGGCCCTGGATGGTTTCGTGCTTCGGGTTGATGGCGTACAGGCGACCCTTGTAGCCGGAGCCGATGATGTTCTTGAAGATGATGTTGCCGACCGAGTTCTCACGGTCGGAAGCGCCGATCACGGCGACCGATTTGGGCTCGAAGAGGGTGGTCAGATAGTGCTGTTCCAGCATGATGATCCTCGGGGCTTGGTGCTTATTGTGCAATGCACAATTTTATCATGGAAGCGACTTTTAATCCGTAATGCCAGCAAGGCTTTTGGCAGCCGCTTCGAGGCTGCTGGTGATCAGCAGCGGCTGGCTGAGCGTACGGTGAACGGGGCATTTCTCGGCGATTTCGAGCAGTCGTTGGCGCTCGCTCGGGCTGAGGTCGCCTTCCAGGGCAATGCGCCGGTCGATGTGGTCGCGACGGACGCCATCGACATCGATTTTCTCGTGGCGAAGGGTGACGCTGACCCGGTTCAGGGGGAGTTGCTTGCGTTCGGCGTACATGCGCAGCGTCATCGCCGTGCACGCACCGAGAGCGCTCAGCAGTAGATCGAAGGGGGCCGGACCGCTGTCGTCGCCGCCCATGCTGGCCGGTTCGTCGGCGAGCAGGCGGTGCTGGCCGATATGCACCTCCTGCTGGTATCTTCCCTTGCCGCTTTCGCTGACTACGACCACGCCATCCGCCATGACTGCCTCCGTGAATGTACCGCCCGCCATGATACCGCCTTCGCTCTGGGTCGAGGCGCATGCTTCGCGCCTTCCCGCCGGCCGGGAAGTGCTCGATCTGGCCTGTGGCAGTGGCCGGCACAGTCGCTTGCTGGCGGCCGGCGGCTGGCCGGTGCTGGCCGTTGATCGCGATGCCGGGGTGCTGGTCGGGTTGCAGGATATTCAGGGCATCAGCACGGCCTGTCTCGACCTCGAGGGCGACGAGTGGCCACTGGCCGGTCGTCAATTCGCCGGCATTGTTGTCACCAATTATCTGTGGCGACCGCGTTTTGCCGATTTGCTGGCACTGCTGGCGCCCGGTGGCGTGCTGATCTACGAAACCTTCATGGATGGCAATGCTGCCTTCGGCAAGCCGTCGAATCCCGATTTCTTGCTCCGGTCAGGCGAACTGCGGGAACTCGCGGCGAGCGCCGGCCTGCGTGAGCTGGCCTTCGTCGAGGGCTACGTCGAGCGGCCAAAGCCAGCCATGCGTCAGGCGATCTGCGCCGTTCGCGAGTGAACGATGGCGCTTGCCAGGCGGCTGATACCGGCGGGTGACAGATCGTCGGTGCGGTAACTGAGCACGCGTTCCGTGCCGAAGTTGTGGTTCTGCGAACGGTGGTATAGCGGGTCGTAGTGCAGTTCCAGCAATTCGCCGACCAGGCTGGCCCATTGGCCGCTGGCGATGAATTGCTGCCAGCGCCCGATGGTTTCGCGGCTTTGCAGGCTGTGCAGGGCTTCCAGGCGGCCGGCGAGAAACTCGGGGCGGCTCAGGAAGTAGTCGTAATCGCGGAGCAGGAATTCGACGCGGGCGGCGACATCAGCCTCGATATTGATGCATTCGCCATTGCGGATACGCTCAATCAGTGCCTCCGGTACGTGCAGGTTGCCGATCTTGCGGCTTTCCGCCTCGACATAGATCGGCCGTGCCGGATCAAGGTCGCGCAGGGCCAACAGCAGGTTGGTTTCGAAACCTTTCTGCGTTGGCTGCGGCTCATCGGGCAGGACGCCGAGTACCGAGCCCTTGTGGCTGGCCAGTGATTCGAGGTCGAGCACCTGTTCGCCGAGGGCTGCAATGGCTTGCAGCACGCGGGTTTTGGCGCTGCCGGTGGCGCCGGCGATGACTTTGAACTGCAGCGTTGCCGGGAGTTCCTGCAGACGGGCGATGACATGCGTGCGCCAAGCCTTGTAGCCGCCGTCGAGTTGGCCGGCCGGCCAGCCGATGGCGCGGAAGATGGTGGTCATCGAACCGCTGCGGTCGCCGCCACGCCAGCAGTAGATCAGCGGCTTCCACTGTTTGGGTCGGTCGAGAAAGCGCTCGCGCAGATGGCGGGCGATGTTCTCGGAAACCAGGGCAGCGCCAATCTTCTTGGCCTCGAAGGGCGAGACCTGCTTGTACAGGGTGCCGACTTCGGCGCGCTGGGCGTCGTCGAGGACCGGGCAGTTGATGGCGCCGGGAATGTGATCCTCGGCGAATTCGGCGGGCGAGCGGACATCGATGATCTCGTCGAAACTGGCGAGATCGGCCACGGTGGGGCGGTTGGGCTTCATCCGGCTATTTTAGCAGGGGGGCCAGGGCGACCCAGACATGATCGAGGATCAGCGACTGGGCCTCGGCCGTCGGATGCAGGTTGTCGGGCAGGAACAGCTCCGGTCGGCTGGCCACCGGCTCGAGCAGGAAGGGGAGCAGCACCGTCTTTTTCGTCCGGGCGATCTGGCTGAAGGCATCGTGGAATTGGTCGGCATACGGTCCGTAATTTGGCGGCAGGCGCATGCCGGCGAGCAGCACGCGGGCGCCGGTTTTCTGCGCTGCGTCGACCATGGCGTTGAGATTGCCGCGCATCTGGCTGAGCGCCAGGCCGCGCAAGCCGTCGTTGGCGCCCAGGGCTATGACGACGACGGCCGGGCGATGGGCCTTCAGTGCCGCTTGCAGGCGCGTACGGCCACCAGCTGTGGTTTCGCCGGAGATGGAGATATTGGCGACGCTATAATCGAGGCGTCGTTCGCTCAGACGGCTGGCCAGCAGCGACGGCCAGGCCTGTTCCGGGCGCAGACCGTAGCCGGCCGACAGCGAGTCGCCGACGACGAGAATGGTCTTGGCAGCCAGCGCCGACGGGGCGCCGACCAGCAGGGCGAACAACAAGAGGAATAGCCGCATGGCAGAAATACCGGTGGTGGATGTGACAAAGCTGGGCAAGACCGTCGATAACGGCGGTGAGCCGCTGACGATCCTGCAGGATATTACCTTCTCCGTCGCTGCCGGCGAGACGGTCGCCATCGTTGGCGCCTCGGGCTCCGGCAAATCGACGCTGCTCGGACTGCTGGCCGGGCTGGACGTTCCCAGTACCGGCGAAATCCGCCTCGATGGCATCGCCCTGGCGGCCCTCGACGAGGATGCGCGGGCGGTACAGCGCGGCCGCCTGCTCGGCTTCGTCTTCCAGTCCTTCCAACTGCTGCCGTCGCTGACCGCCCTGGAAAACGTCATGCTGCCGCTTGAACTGGCCGGTACCAAGGGCGCCGGCGATACCGCCCGCGACTGGCTGCAACGCGTCGGCCTCGGTCAGCGGCTGAAGCATTATCCCAAGCACCTGTCCGGCGGCGAGCAGCAGCGCGTCGCCCTGGCCCGCGCCTTTGCCCCGGCGCCGCGCCTGGTGCTGGCTGACGAACCGACCGGCAATCTTGATGCGGTGACCGGCCAGCAGATCATCGACCTGATGTTCGACCTGAACGCCAAACAGGGCACGACGCTAATCCTGGTCACTCACGACGAAGCCATCGCCGCTCGCTGTGGCCGTGTGCTGCGCATCCAGGCCGGGCAACTGGCCGGCTGAGCCGGCTCAGGGCGCCGCGTCGCCGGCGAACAGGCGCTGCTCGGCCACCACGAACAGTTCGCGCTCCTCGAAGCGCACATGGGCCTGCAGCAGTTCCCCGAATGGGGCCAGCGCCGCCGCATCGCCAGCGGCGATGGCCGCCGCCAGCGCCCGCATCTGCGCATGTTCATCCAGCGTTCGCGCCACCAGGGTTGTCTCGCCGGCCTGCGCCAATTGCGGCAGCAGGCTGCGTTCCTCTTCCTGGAAATGCGGCTCCAGTTCGCCGCGGAACAGCGCCGGGATAGTCGCCAACAGCCTTTCCTGAGCGGCCGGTTCGGTCGCCTTGGCAATGCGCAGCGCCAGGCTCAGCGCCGTGTGATGTTCGCGCGACAGTTGGCGCAGGGCCGGTGAGCGTTTCATGCCGGGTTGCTCCGGGTGACGGCGCCGCGGCCGACGCTGACCAGGATGGTCAGCACGAACAGCGCCAGACTGAGCGCATTCATCGTCGCCCCGGTCTGCTGCCAGTTCAGGCCAGCGCCCAAACTGCCGGCCAGGCGCACGGCCAGCGTCAGGTGCAGGGCGGCCAGCGGCAGGTAGAAGAAGGGATGGTAGGGAATGCGCACGCGCATCACCGCCGGGAAGATGATCGGCGCGTGGCCGATGACCATCGAGAAGACAAAGCCGAGGAAGATCGCGTGCAGCGCCGCATCGCGCCCCGGCTGGCCGGGTTCGAAGGCGCCGAAGAGGCCCAGCGCCGCGCCGCTGGCCAGCCAGGCATAGCCGGCGAGCAGGCAGACGGCGACGAAGCGGGTCAGGCCCTGCTGGCGGACTGTGCGGCGAGCGATGTCGTAGCGCAGCAGCCAGACGGCGAGCGCCAGGAAGGCGGTGGCGAGCAGTCGGCTACCGACTGGCGGCCACACCACGAGCAGGACGGCGGCACCGACGGCGAGCAGCAGCAGAGCGCGGAACAGCTTTTCGGCGAGCGGCCGTGGCGGCAGGAAGCGGGTCAGCTCCAGGCGCTCGCCGGCGATGGTCAGGACCAGGAAGCTCATCCACAGCAAGGTGGCGGCGCTGAGATTGCCGCCGAACAACCACAGCAGATTGCCGGCCAGCCAGGCGCCGGCCCCGAGCAGCAGGGTCAGCGTGAACAGCGCCGGTAGTTGGCGGTAGACGCCGACGCTGGCGACGAAAAACAACGCGCTGGCCAGACTGAACAGCGCCGGCGGCAGCCACCACGGCCCGCCGGCGAGGATCGTCAGGCCGCCGAAACCGGCCGCCAGCGGCGCCAGGTAGGGCCAGAAGCGGTGCAGGGCGACGGCGCGTTCGAGGCTGATCACGGTGCCGAAAAAGGCGGCGATCATTAGCGCGCCGTGACTGCCGGCGCGCAATTGGGCAATTTCCGGCACCGCCACGCCGAGCCGGGCCAGGCCGCCGAGCACGCCGCCGAGCAGACTGGCCATGGCCAGCAGCAACAGCGGCAGGCGCCAGGCAGGCGGTAGTTCACGCAAGTTCATCGGATGCTCACCAGCCCAGCGTGTCGCGCGCCTTGTCGCTCATCATCGCCGGTTCCCAGGGCGGGTTCCAGACCAGGGCGATATTGACCGGCGGCCCGTCAGGAAAGCCCTTGGCCAGCGCCGAACCGGCATCGGCGAGGACCAGGTCGCTCATCGGGCAGGCCGGCGAGGTCATGGTCAGGTCGATGGCGATCATCTCGGCGCTGACCTTGATGTCGTAGATCAGGCCGAGATCGACGATGTTGATGCCGACTTCGGGATCGACCACGGTGCGCAACGATTGGCGGACTTGGTCCGGGGTGGGTAGGGCAGGCGAGTTGGACATGTCGGTCAGAACGGAAATGAGAGGCAGGGTTCAGTAAATACCCTGTCCGTGGGCAAAACCATGATGCGCATCACAGTCGCCGAACAATTGACGGCTGCTGCCCGGGGCGGCCGAATCAGATGGCGGTCAGGGCCAGTCCGGCTGCGCGCCGGCCGCTGCGGACGGCGCCCTCGAGCGTTGCCGGGTACTCGGCCCAGCTGTGGTCGCCGGCCAGGAACAGGCGTGGTCCGAGGGTCGCCGGCGGGCGTGGCAGGTTCGGCCGGCAGCTGAAAGTCGCCCGCTGCTCGCGGATCACCCGGTGCCAGCCGAGGTTTTGGTCGAGGCTCATTTCGTCGGCCAGTTGTTGGGTCAGCGTGCGATCGTCGAGCGCTTCCCAGTCGCCGTGGCCGCTGAGCACGAAGGCCAGCAGGCCGTCACCGCGATCGACCACCCATTGCCCGCAGGGCCCTGGCAGGCTGAGCAGCGGGAAGGGCAGGCGGGTTTCCGCCGAACACTGCAGGTAGACGGTGGCAATCGGCTCGTAGTCGATAGCGGGCGCCAGTGCCGGCAACAGCCGACCGGCGTGCTGCGGCGCTGTGGCGATGATGGCGGCGGCGTAATCCTCGCCATCGATGGTGACCGCGTTGACGCCGGCATGCAGGCAGCGCACCCGGGTGTTCGAGCGCAGCGTCGCACCATGTTCACTGAGCCAGCCGGCCGCCGGTTCGGCCAGCAGGCGGCCGAAGTCGCAGCGCGGTAGCAACAGGTCGGTGTCTTCCCGACGCGAACTGCCCAGGCTGTCGCGCAGCACGTTGGCAAACAGTTGGGCCGAGGCGCGTTGGGCCGGGGTGTTCAGTGCCGCGAGACAGAGTGGCTCCCACAGATGGCGGCGCAGCTGGCCCGTCTGGCCCGCGGCATCGAGCCATTCAGCGACGGTGCAATCAGCCTCCAGGCGGAAACCACGGGCCTTGATGCCCTGCATCCACAGGGCGGTGCGCAGTTTTTCGCCGAAGCCGACGCCGCGGGCGGCCAGCAGGCCCCAGGCGACGTTCAGCGGCGCTGACAGTTTCGGCAGGGCCAGGCGAAAGCCGGCGTTGTCGACGACCTGCAAGGGGTGACGGGTGAGCAACCGTTCGGGATCGGCGCCGACCTGGCGCATCAGGGCCAGGGTTTCGCGATAGGCGCCGAGCAGGATGTGCTGGCCGTTGTCCAGCCGGCGGCCGTCGAGTTCGACGCCGCGGGCGCGGCCACCGAAGACGCGACCGGCTTCGTACAGCGTGGTGGCGACGCCGGCGGCCGTCAGTTCGACGGCGGCGGCCAGGCCCGCCCAGCCGCCGCCGATGACGGCCACACGCATGCCGCTCAGCCCTTGACCCAGGTCTTGGCCGCCAGCCACAGCTTGCGCACCGGCGTCAGCGCAATGCGCTGGTGCAGCACCTGGAAGTTCTCGGCGCGAATCTCGTCGAGCAGGGTGCGATAGATCGCTGCCATGATCAGGCCCGGGCGCTGGTTCTTGCGGTCGACCGCCGGCAACTGGGCGAACGCCTGCTCGTAGTACTGCTGCGCCCGCTCGTACTGGAACTGCATCAGGGCGCTGAAGTTGTCCGAGTACTTGGCGTTGAGGATGTCGGCGGCCGGCACATTGAACTGCTTGAGTTCGTCCATCGGGATGTAGATGCGGCCGCGCCGCGCGTCCTCACCAACATCGCGGATGATGTTGGTGAGCTGGAAGGCCATGCCGAGGTCGTGCGCGTATTTCTGTGTCTGCCGGTCCTGTTGACCAAAGATTTCGGCAGCGAGCAGGCCGACCACGCTGGCCACCCGGTAGCAGTACAGCGACAGACCCTTGAAGTCGAGATAGCGCGACTGTTGCAGGTCCATCTCCATGCCATCAATGATCTCCAGCAACTGCTCAGCCGGCAGGTTGAACTGGCCGCTGACACCCTGCAATGCCTGGCCGACCGGATGCTGCGGCTGGCCGTTGGCGACGCGGTCGATTTCCTGGCGCCACCAGGCGAGCTTGGTTGAGGCGATGGAGATGTCGTGGCATTCATCGACGACGTCGTCGACCTCGCGGCAGAAGGCGTAGAGCGCCATGATGGCGCGCCGGCGCTCGGCGGGCAGGAACAGGAAGCTGTAGTAGAAGGAGGAGCCGCTGGCGGCGCACTTCTCCTGGCAGTATTGGTCGGGGTTCATGGGCTCACATTGTAAGGGAGCGGCCGAGCAGAACGGCCCAGTCCCATTTTTCGAGCTGAGGACGCCGGTGGAAGACGTCGCCGCGCACCTTGCGCAGGCGTTCGAGAATGCGCAGTCCACCCTGGACGGTCAGCCGGATTTCCCAGCCGAGCCGGCCGGGCAGGGCATGGACCAGAGGCAGGCCGCGCCGCATCAGGCGTTCGGCGCGGTCGATCTCGAAGTCCATCAACGCCGCCCAATTGGCTGACCAGCGTCCGGCGGCGATATCGGCCTCGCTGACCCGGAAATGGGGCAGGTCGGTCTGCGGAATGTAGACGCGATCCTTCTGCCAGTCGATGGTGACGTCCTGCCAGAAGTTGATCAATTGCAGGGCGGTACAGATGCAGTCGGATTGCTCAAGATGTTCCTGTTCGGCCGCACCGAAGCGGAACATCTTGAGCAATCCGACTGC
>DDWF01000110.1 GCA_002345845.1 Betaproteobacteria bacterium UBA2293
GAACAGTTCCTCGACCAACTGGGCGCCCGCCCGCCCGCCGGCACCGTGGCTCATGTCGATGCGGCCGTGTTTCAGGTCCAGCGGGCGGATGTAGATTTGGCGGGGCATGGGCAAGTTCGCTGGAAAAGTTAACGTGAAATAACCCAAGGCTCGTCATTCCGGCGCAAGCCGGAATCCAGTGCGTACCCTCTGGATTCCGGGTCAAGCCCGGAATGACGGATTTCATTATCTCGGGTGGTCGTGACCATGAAAGTTAGGGGCAGATTCCGGTTGATGATTTCTATACGCCCCACAATGACGACAGTGGCGCAGCCCAGAGACCATCGCCCAACGGCACCGTCTCTGTGCCGTCATAGAGCAGAACACCCATTTTGAACTGATCACCCGCGATACTTGCCAGCTTTCTCAAGCCACGCAGGTCACTATCCTTCACCGTGGCTGCTGCTTTTACTTCAACGCCAACCAGTTCTCCGACGGTATTCTCGATCACCAGATCGACCTCAACCTTGTCCGCATCCCGGTAATACATCAATTGATAGTCGCCCTCTACGGTGCTGGCATGCTTGAGCAACTCCCCGAAAACGAAGGTCTCCAGCACCTTGCCGAAGCGACCGCGATCTTGCTGGACCTCCGCGCTGCCGAGATCCATGAGCATGGCCAGCAGTCCGGAGTCGATGAACTGCAGCTTGGGCGTCTTGACGACACGGTTAAGGCGGTTGCGCGCCCAGACATCGATACGCTTGAGCAAATACATCTGCTCGAAAACACCAACATAGCGCGAGGCCGTTTTGCCATCCAGCCCGACCTGCCCGCCCAGCTGTGTGTAGTTGCACATCTGCCCGGCGGTCTGGGCCAACGCACGCAGAAAACGCGGCAGTTGATCCAGCTTCCCGATACCGGCCACGTCGCGGACATCGCGCTGGGTGATTGCAGCGATGTACTGGCGCGCCCAAGCCACCCGCCGTTTCACCGATGGCCGCGATATCGCTTCTGGGTAGCCGCCGCGCAACACCCGCTCGACCAGATCATCGCCCAACGCTGGTGCAGCAGTTTTGAGAATGCGACCGGCAAAAACATTGTCGATCCAGTTCGCGGCTCGCCCTTCGATTTCACTCTGGGACAAGGGCAGCAGGGACAGCGTCTCCATTCGCCCGGCCAAAGAATCAGCCAAGGCCAGCATCGCCATCAGGTTGGCCGACCCGGTCAGCAAGAAGCGTCCTGGGCGGCGGTCCTCATCGACACTTTTCTTGATGGCCAGCAGCAATTGTGGCGCGCGCTGAACCTCATCGATAACCGCACGGTCCAAGCTGCGAACCATGCCGACCGGATCTTCACGAGCAGACAACAGCATCAATTCATCGTCCAGAGTCACGTAGCGCAGCCCCTGCTCGGCAATCTGGCGCACCAGAGTGGTCTTGCCTGCCTGGCGCGGCCCCACCAGCAGGACCACCGGGGTATCCAGCAAAGCTTCAGCGATGCGCGGCTCAATCCGACGTGGATAAAGTGAAAGCGTATTCATACACTCATCGTACCGTAAATTCAGGATTTGTTAAGCGTAAATTCCGGAATAGATACTCGTTTATTTAGGAATCTATCTTCGTGTTTTCCGGAATAATGGCCTGCAAAAATAGCTTGCCGCCAAAAACACGAGGACCACGGAACAAACACAATCAAATCGGCGTGTCACAGCTCACTGCTCCCCTGTTTCATCACACCGGCGCAGTCACTCCATAGCAGCGCGATGGAAACCGTGGTCTGACCCCGGTTTTACGCTTGCAACGTGCTCACAATTGGCTCACAATTGGCGCAATACATTCGTATTTTGTCACTGGAGACAATCATGACCACCACTCAGCCCAAGGAAGCCCGTCTCAACATCCGCTGCAATCTGCATGCCCGTCAATTGCTGGACAAGGCGGCCGTATACAGCCATGTCAGCGTCTCCGAGTTTGTCCTGAAAACTGCGCTTGCTTCTGCGCAATCCGTCGTGCAGGCGCATGAATCCATCACGCTCCGGCCAGAGGATTTCCAGTCTTTTCTAGCGGCGCTTGATGCGCCGGTCGAACCCAATACCGCCTTGCAGCGGGCCACTCAGCGGCACACCCAACAGGTCGTCTGAGTTCGCCCCGCCACATGTATCTCATCCGCAAACTCGAGACCGGGCTGGATCTTTCCCGCTTTCATTGCGGCAGTGCGCCACTGGACGAATATATCCGGCGCTACGCTGGCCAGGATGTCAGGCGCAACCTCGCCAGAGTGTTTATCGCCACCCCGCAAAACGACCCCGCCCAACTCGCAGGATTTTTCAGCCTCGGCGCGGGTAGCGTGAATGTTGCCGACCTGCCCGATGCGGTGCGGAGAAAATTGCCGCTCTACCCCGTGCCCGTTGCCCTGCTGGGGCGACTCGCTGTAGATGAGAATTTTCGGGGCAAGGGCTTGGGCGCCATCCTGTTGGTCGATGCCTGCCGCAAAATCGCGCAGGCCAGCACAGTCCTGGCGGTTGCCGGCCTGGTTGCCGAGGCAAAGACTGCATCGGCAGCAGCCTTTTACCGGCATTTCGGCTTCATCGACCTGCCCGGCTGCCGTGGGCGTTTGTTACTGCCGATCAAGGCATTTCCCAACGCCAACTGAGCGCAAAGAAACAAGGCCAGGCCCGCATTACGCAAACGGCAGATACGGATTTTAAAAAAATGGCGCTGGCGAGACGGCGATTCGCAGGAGAAACCGTGGTCTGACCCCCTTTTCCACTATGACCCCCTTTTCCACTATAGGGAAGTGCTGAACAAGTCCAGATTCGTCATTCCGGCGCAAGCCGGAATCCAGTGCTTTCAGACACCTGGACACCGGCCTACGCCGGTGTGACGGACTTAATCGGTGTTTCCATAGGCTGGGCAAAAGCCTCTGCCCAGCCCCGGACGGCAGATGTTTCCGATTGTTGCAAATATCCGCTCAAGTTTCCCCGGGGGGTATCCGTTAGTGCAAGCATCGGGAGCAAGGTGCTCTCGGAAACTTGAACCCTGATCCGGCTAAGGAGACCCCAAATGGCCCAAGTAATCAACACCAACATCTCTTCACTGAACGCCCAGCGCAACCTCAACACTTCGCAAAGCGCCCTGGCAACCTCCCTGCAGCGCCTGTCTTCCGGCCTGCGCATCAACAGCGCCAAGGACGACGCTGCCGGTCTGGCGATTTCCGAGCGCTTCACCACCCAGATTCGCGGCCTGAACCAGGCGATCCGCAACTCCAACGACGGCATCTCCCTGGCGCAAACCGGTGAAGGTGCGCTGGCCGAGGTGACCTCGAACCTGCAGCGCATTCGCGAACTGGCCGTGCAGTCCGCCAACTCGACCAACAGCGCGTCCGACCGCGCCGCCCTGGACTTGGAAGTTCAGCAACGCCTTGCGGAGATTGATCGCACAGCGACTCAAACCTCGTTCAACAGTCTGAAGATTCTCGACGGCACCTTCGGCAACGCCACCTTCCAAGTGGGTGCCAACGTCGGTGAAACGATTGCTGTCGGTCTTTCCACCAGCATGCGCACAGCCGCCATCGGTAAGACTGCGGACTATGTGGGGGGAGCGCTTTACAGTACAGCAAGTAACGTTGGCCAGCAAGGAACCGGTGTCACAACAGGTGCTCTTACCTCAGGTGCTATGACAATTGCTGTCGGGACTGCCCAAGCTGTCAGCATCGGTGCATCTGCCCAGGGTTTGTTGGCCGGTCAGAGCATCGGTAGCGCCTATGCAAAAACTGCAGCAATCAATGCTGCAGGTATTGGTGGTCTAACAGCTACCGCTGACACTACAACACAGTTCGCGTTTACCAACGTTACCACAACCAACACAGCGTACAGCCTCTCGCTGAATGGCGTTGCAATCTATTCAGCCCTCAACACCAGTGCCACGGGCACCAATACGGCGCTCGATGGTGCTACGGTTGCCGCTGCCATCAACACCAACGCGGGAGCCTCGGGTGTGACCGCCTCTTTTAGTGGTGGCAACCTCACTCTGAACGCCGTCGATGGGCGAGACATACTAATCTCCCAAACGACGACGGGTGAGACTGGAACAGGTATCGGTGCATTATCGGGCACGAATAACACGACCAATACGACGACAGCATCGATGGCGACGGCAACTACAGCTGTCGCCGTAGCGAAAACCTACGTAGGTTCTATTCGCATGACCGCTGCGGATACGATCACTGTTGGCGGAACACCTGCGCCTACCGGTTTTACAGCAACAGCTTTGGCACTGGGCAACTCGGCGCTGAACAGTGCGTCGGTAACGACAGTCGCGAACGCAAATACGACCATCGGACGTATTGACGCCGCTCTGTCCTCAGTCAGCACCCTGCGCAGCACCTTCGGCGCCATCCAGAACCGTTTCGAGTCGGTGATCTCCAGCTTGTCTGCCACAACGGAGAACCTCTCGGCCGCGCGTAGCCGGATTCAGGATACGGACTTTGCGGCGGAAACGGCGCAACTGACCCGCAACCAGATCCTGCAACAGGCTGGTGTGGCGATGCTGGCGCAAGCCAACGCCCTGCCGAACAACGTGCTGACCCTGCTCCGCGGCTAATCGGGACGCAACAGGCATAAGGTGAAGCATCGGAAGGCGCGGCTCAGTATAAAGAGCCCGCCTCCCGCCTACAGGCAAGGAGTCGGACATGGCAATTTCATCCGTCGGCAACTCAGTTGCCAACCTCGGCACAGGCACGCCGCAGCCGGCCGTCCCCCAAGGGGGCGCGCCCGCGCAGCAGGCTGCCCGGCCGGAGGTGCAACTCCAGGCCCCGCCAAGCCAGCCGCCCCCCGAACGGGCCAAGGTCGAGCAAGCTGTCAAGGAACTCAAGCAACTGGTAGACCCCATCGTCTCCAACGGCTTGAATTTCTCCATTGACGACAGTACTGGCAAGTCAATAGTACGCATCACCGACGGCGAAACCGGCGAACTGATCCGGCAGATTCCTTCCGAGGAAATGCTGGCCATCGCCGATTCGCTCGACAGGATGCAGGGGTTGCTGCTAAAGCAGGAAGCCTGAGCGTTAGCACAAGAAATCAAGCAACAGCAAAAGCCCGCCCGGTGCAAGCCGTGGCGGGTTTTTTTCATGCTGGCACTCATGCTCGGCGAGACCGGAGCGGGATGGCGAAAACGGCTTGAAATTTCATGGCTCTTTGCCGATAATCTGGTTATCCCAATTACAAAAGAGGTTGAGCCATGAAAAATGTCGCAATTTTCGAGGCCAAGGCACGCTTTTCAGAATTGCTGGCCGCCGTGCAGTCCGGCGAGGAAGTCAGTATCACCAAGCACGGCAAACCGGTTGTCAGGATGGTGGCCGTACCCCCCGATGACGCTTCGAACCAGGCCCGGCAAGAAGAGGTGCAAGCCGCTTTCAGGCGTCTCGCCGAATTGCGTGAAGGTTTTGTGCTTGAAGGTGACGTCAAGGAAATCATTGCCGAAGGACGCAGATGATGGCTTTTGTCGTGGATGCCTCGGTAAGCATTGGCTGGATCATCAAGAATCAGGTAACCGACTACACCGCAGCGGCAGAGCGTTCCCTGGCAAGCGCTCAGGTCCATGTGCCAGCCTTATGGTGGCTGGAAATGACAAACATACTGCGCACCGGTTGCCGCCGACGCACCATCACGTCGCTTGAGGCACACGGATTCATCAAGGTGCTGGGTTCCTTGCCGATCCGCGTTGAACCACTTGAGGGCAGGGCGTCCGAGTTGCTCGGGCTGGCGCTCCGCCATGACCTCAGCAGCTACGATGCCGCTTATCTCGACTTGGCCCTACGCCTGCAACTGCCCCTGGCCACGCAAGATGCCGCGCTACGTGAGGCGGCGCTGGCTTCCGGCGTCGGAGTTTGGGCGCCCGGGTAAAACACTGCACGATGGTGGGGTTGCCTGCATTCTCGAAACAACCAGGATGGCGGCAGTGCCAGCGCGGATTCTCAAGAAACCGGTCGGATCGCTCGCCGACAGCCGCAATGAGCTTACTGGCGCAATCGATTTCCTCATCCGCGGTTTCCGACCCTCAAGGAACTTAACACATTGACGCATTGCGCCTCATTGGTTAGACTAGACTAACTAACTAACTAACGATGTTAGACTAGACCAACCAACCAATGATAAATCATGCAGCAATATAATCTTTATGAAGCCAAGACCCATTTATCGCAATTGGTTCAGGCTGCGCTTGATGGCGAGGAAGTGTTGATCGCCCGTGCGGGAAAGCCCGCCGTGCGTCTGGTACCGGTGACGGAAACCCTGCCCGCGACACGAGGATTCGGTTGCCTGAAGCTGGCTGCGGGAACGCTGGATGAAGCATTCAGCCCCGCAACCGAGGCAAAGGTGGCGGCGCTGTTGTTGGGCGAGGAAGAGGCATGAAGCCGGCTTTACTGCTCGATACGCATATCGCCCTGTGGTGGTTTTCCGCCGATTCGCGCTTGCCCGAGGCGGCGTGCAATCTTATCCGTTCGAGCCGCTGCCACGTCAGCTTAGCCAGTGTCTGGGAGGTCGCCATCAAATACCGGCTCGACAAGTTGCCGGTCTCTGCTCAAGACTTCCTGGGCGCAATCAAAGATGCGGCGATGCACATGCTGCCAATCCAGGCAGCGCATATTCTGACTACTGCCGCGCTTCCCCTGCTGCATAAAGACCCTTTTGATCGCTTGCTCATCGCTCAAGCCATGAATGAGTCACTCATATTACTTACCGCCGATGCCCAATTGGCAAGTTATGGCGGATTCGTCCGCAAGGTTTAAAACGCCCGCACACGGAAATGTGACGCAAAAGTCGGCGCAGCCTCTTCGGGCCGCTTCNNCGGCCTCCCTGCTGCGGGACGGCGCATGGTTCGCTTGCGTGGAACAAATCGAACATCTATGATGCGCATATATTGCCACCATTGATAAACAACATGAACAAGACCATCACGCCTGCCCGTAAAGCGACGAACATCACTTTGTCGGCCGATGTCCTCGTCGAAGCCAAGGCATTGGGCATCAATATTTCAAAGAGCTGCGACGACTTTCTGCGCAATCTGGTTGCAGAAGAGCGCGCCAGCCGCTGGCGGACCGATCATGCGGAATTCATCGCGGCATATAACAAGATTGTCGCGGCAGAGGGCTTGCCACTCGATGAGTGGCGGAACTTCTGATGGCACAGTTCGACGTTTTTGCGAACAACGGGCCGGGCGCGCAGACAACGCCTTTTGTGGTTGATGTTCAGTCCGACCTGCTCGGCGATCTCGGCACGCGCGTGGTCATTCCGCTCCGCAGGCGCGACACCTTCCCCGCGCAAATATTGCCCACCCGGCTGACCCCGGTCTTTGCCCTGCAGGATATTGCGTGCCTGCTGGAAACAGCCAAGATGGCCGCGGTGCCGGAGCGGATTCTTAAAAATCCGGTGGGCTCGCTTGCCGCCAGGCGCGACGAGATTACTGGCGCAATCGATTTTCTCGTCCACGGATTCTGAGCCTCAAGGAACGCACTCATGGACCGTTATAAGATCTACTGAACAAGGGCACACGACATGGCAACCATTTCATCTCCGGGACTCGGTTCCGGCCTCGACATCAACGGCATCGTCAGCAGCCTGATGCAGGTCGAGAGCCAGCCATTGACCGTGCTGGCGAGAAAGGAAGCTTCCTTCCAGGCCAAGCTGTCGGCCTTCGGCGCCCTGAAAGGCGCCCTGTCATCGCTGCAGACCGCCACCAAAGCCCTGACGACCAGCAGCACCTTCACCGGCTGGACGGCGTCTTCCTCCGATTCGACGGTGCTGTCCGCAACGTCGGCAAGCACGGCGGCGGCAGGCACTTACAACATCGCGATTGTCCGGCGGGCCAAGAACCACACCCTGGCCACCCAGACACCCTATACGGCCAGCACCGACACCTTCAACACCGGTGCGCTGGCCATCACGGTCGGCGGCACGACCAAGAACATCACCATCGACAGCACCAACAACACCCTGGAAGGCATCCGCCAGGCCATCAATGATGCGAATGCGGGCGTGACCGCCAGCATCGTCAATACCGGCACCGCCGAACAATACCGGCTGGTGCTGACCTCCAGCACCACGGGCAGCGCGGGCGCCGTGTCGATCGCGGCAAGCGACGACGGCAGCGGCGGCACCCACCCGCTCGGCGGCCTGGACACCAGCGGCATCGGCCTGGGGGTCATTCAGGCGGCAGACGATGCCACACTGACCGTCAATGGCATCACCATCACCCGCTCTTCCAACACCATCACGGATGCCATCGACGGCGTGACCCTGACGCTGGCAAAGGATACGGGTACCAGCACGGTCACCGTGGCGCGCAACACCGGGGCGGTCAATAGCGCCATCAGCGCCTTCGTCAAGGCTTACAACGACGTCAATACCCAGATCAAGAACCTCACCGCCTACGATGCCGCCAACAAAAAGGCTTCGGTCCTCACGGGCGATAGCACGGCGCGCAGCGTCCAGTCACAGTTGACCGCGCTGGTTGGCGCCGCGGTGAGCGGCATCACCGGCGGGATTGCCACGTTGTCCGACATCGGCATTTCGATTCAGAAAGATGGCACGCTGACCACCGACAGCACCAAACTGCAGGCCGCCCTGAACAACCGCGACTTCGATCTGGCCACCCTGTTCGGCTCGACCACCGCGGGCAACAAAGGCATCGCGGTGCGCTTCAACGAGATGCTCGAGGGCGTGGTCGGCAGCGCCGGCCTGATCTCCAGCCGAACTGACGGCATCAACGCCTCGATCAAGGACATCCAGAAGCGCGGCGAGGCCCTGCAATTGCGACTGCTGCAGGTGGAAAAACGTTACCGCGCACAATTCTCGGCACTCGATGTTCTCGTCGCCAGCATGAACCAGACTTCGAATTACCTCACCCAACAACTCGCCAACCTGCCTGGCGCCAGCAACAACAACCGATAAACGTTTGAGGATATGACCATGTTCAGCTCGATGCACAACCCATCTTCCGCCTACACCAAGGTCGGCGTCGAAACCGGCGTGACCGCCGCCAACCCGCACAAGCTGATCCTCATGCTCTTCGATGGCGCCTTGATGGCGCTCGGCACAGCCAGCCACGCCATGCAGCAGGGCCTGATTGCCGAGAAGGGCCAGGCCATCTCCAAGGCCATCGACATCATCATCAACGGCCTCAAGGTCAGCCTCAATTTCGATGACAACTCCGGCCTGTCAGACAAGTTGGCGGCGCTGTATGACTACATGGCCGACCGGCTGCTTTCAGCCAATCTCAAGAACGATAAAAAGATCATCGAGGAAGTTTCCGGCCTGCTCCGCGAACTGCGTGGCGCGTGGGAGGAAATAGCCCGCGATCCGGCCGCTGTTTCAGACAGCAGAAGGGCCGCGTGATCGTTACCATGCTGCTGATGCCTGCCCAGATCGAGATCTACGAACAGATGTGCACCCTGTCCACCCGCATGGTGGAGGCGGCCCGCGCCAACGACTGGGAACGCCTGATCGATCTGGAACACGCGGTGGCCGGCTTGCGTGATACGCTGGCCCAGGAAGCCGAAAACGGCTCGACCGATCCGCGCGACGTGGAAAAAAAGCGCGACATGATCCAGCGCATC
>DDWF01000012.1 GCA_002345845.1 Betaproteobacteria bacterium UBA2293
GCCGAGGTGTTTTCACACAGCCTCGACCCAAAACGGGAATTGCCGACTTGCCATAGCGGGCGTTCAGGGACGCTAGATTTCAGCCGCGGCCTGAGGCCGCCGGCTGCAATGAGCGCTTAGACGCCGGACAGAGGGATGAGCAGATAGCTGGCTTCCAATACCTGGCAGCCATTCCCGCGTGGTCACTCGCCAAGCAGCCCCCGCACAATCCGGTAACGCTCCAGCAACGCGGGATGACGTAGCGGGTCTGCGCTTAAGCGCCTGAGCAGCCGTTGCCCCAATCCTCTGGAACGCTCCATGGTGGCGACTACCCGTTTCCGGACTTCGTTCTCGGACCAGCCTTCCATCTCAGGCACCGGGTTGAGTCCGCTGAGGTTGCCCATGAAGGCCGGGGCCACTTCGTCGCGCAGGATATCCGCCAGTTCCACCGCGCCGACCTGCGCAGCGCGCAAGGTTTCGGCGATGCTTCGGTAGTCGTAATCCTGCAATTCGCGCGCGACGAACAGCTCAGCCAGCGCGGTCCACACCTGAGTGCGGCTATCGGTATCGTGAGTAGACGGAGCCATCGTTCAACGCGTTGCCGGGCGGGGATAAAAAGTATCGACGCCGAGATCGGCGCCAAATGCGAACAATAGCCCGCCAATCAACGCGGCAACGCCAACGCCAACGCAGACTGGAGCGGTCGCTGCGCAGACGCCGACCGCAACCGCGCCAGTGCCGCCGAGCATGCCGCCGATCACGCCCCCACCGGCCAGCATGCCTTGCCGAAGCAACTCCCGGGGCTTGTCGTCGGCTTCGTGGATTTCATATACGGCAACCGCGAGAGCCACCAGAAACAACCGCCGCCCGATCTTCCCCAGGGTTTTCGACAATCCCATCACGGCTGGATCGGCACGACCGCCAGCGGAGACGATTTCGAAATAAACGGCTGCTTGCTGCGCTTCGGAAAGCGCTGCGAAGGGTTTCCGGAAAAGGCGTCCGGCGTACTTTTCAGTCAGTTCGGCGAGTGTCCTACCCTGCCCCTTCAAACGCATCGCATAGGCGCGCCCGGTCGGGCTGCTGCGCAATCGGGCAAGGTCCATGATCCGGTTACGCAATACGTTGACCTGCTCCGCTGCGGCCTTAGCGGTCAGACGGCCTGCCCGAACCTCGGCGACAAACTCGTGGGATACCGCGTGAGTATCCCGCGCATATTGGGCGCGCACCCCAGCGTCCCGAATACAACTCGCCGCAAAGTTGCTGGCCGTAGCCTGCAGTTCGGACAGGGCGCGTTGCAGGACAAGCGAGTCGTCGCCTGTGTCGGTCACAGCATTCGCCATACCGTCGTCCTTTTCATTATCGCAATGGGGCGCATCGTAGCATTCCATTGGCTTATTTCTGGACCACAGCGCCGCGCAGACGCTGAACCGTCCCAGCATCATGAATTTGCAAATCGAAGATTCAACTTTCGATTTGCAAAACTCGCATCAACGCACCGGAGCAGGCGGAAAGTCGACGGTCGGGCAATCCTTCTGCAGCGTGGTTTTTCGCGTTTTTCGGCAGTCGACCGCAGCATTCGCACTTCACCCCCGCTTCACAATCCCCCGTCCCCACTTCGCTCTGCCCTCACGCACGGCGTCCAGACTCGCTCCCGTCATTCAACCAGGGAGCCAATCATGGACAGGAAACTGCTTTACAAGATCGTCGCCATCGTCACGATGTCGATCCTTCTGCTGATACCACTGGCGCTGATCGAGGGGCAGATTCGCGAGCGCAGCCTACGTCAGCATGAGGTGCAGCAGAACATCGCCGAGAGTTCGGCCGGGGCGCAGACGCTGATCGGGCCGATTGTCGTGCTGCGCTATCGCGAGCGCCTGCGCGAGACGCGGGAGGCGCCGGAGACCGGCAAGGTCACCGAGAGCACGCGGGTGGTCGAGCATCGGCGGCTGGTGGCGCCGGAGTCGCTGAGCATCGACGGCGACGTGAAGGTCGAGACGCGTCAGCGCGGCATCTACCAGGCGCGGCTGTTCCATCTCGACAGCCAGGTGGCCGGCCGCTTCCGCTTCGCCGCGCCGGCACCGGGCGGCGATGCCGAGCTGCTCGACCTGCAGGCGACGCTGGTCGTCGGCCTGTCCGATCCGCGCGGCGTGGCCAGCGATCCGGAGGTGACGATCAACGGCCAGCGCCACCGTTTCGCCAGCGGCAAGGTTGATCCGGAAATCATGCCCTTGCAGCCGTTGACCGTAGCGCTCGGGCGCCTTGAGGCCGGCAAGTCCTACGATTTCTCGCTGGCCTTTCCGCTGCATCTGACCGGCACCACGCGCCTGGCGATCGCGCCGGTCGGCGAGAGCAACCGCATCGCGCTGAAGTCGGCCTGGCCGCATCCGAATTTCGGTGGCCGCTTCCTGCCGCGCGAGCGCAGCGTCGGCGCCGACGGTTTCAGTGCCCGCTGGGAGGTCTCCCACCTCGCCCGCAATTTCGACAACGCACTCAACCCGAACAGCGGCGAGGCGCTGGCGATCGACTTCATCAACCCGGTCAACGTCTATCTGCAGTCGGAGCGGGCGGTGAAGTACGGCGTGCTGTTCATCGTGCTGACCTTTGCCGGCTTCTTCCTCACCGAAATCCTGCGCCGGGCGCCGATCCATCCGCTGCAATACCTGCTGGTCGGGCTGGCGCTGGCGATCTTCTTCCTGCTGCTGATCGCCTTCTCCGAACACATGCCTTTCGCCACCGCCTACGGCATCGCGGCCGCCGCCTGCATCGGGCTGATCGCCTGGTATCTCGCTGGCGCGCTTGGCGGCTGGCGTCAGGGCGCCGCTTTCGGTGCCGGCCTGACCGGGCTTTATGGCGTGCTCTTCGGCGTGCTGCGCTCGGAAGACAACGCGCTGTTGATGGGCAGCCTGCTGCTGTTCGCGGCGCTCGGCGCGACCATGCTGGCGACCCGGCGGCTGGACTGGTATGGCCTTGGCCGCAAGACGGAGGACGCCTGATGCCAGCCGGCAGCACGTTCGGCCGTGGCGCGGCGACGCTGGCGGCGAATCTCTGGCCGCTGGCGCTGCTGCCCTCGGCCTGGCATTACCAGCACCCGCTGCTGTTCAGCCTGCGCCACGGCGAAAGCGCGCTGCTGTGGGGGCTGCCGCTGCTCGGCCTGCTCTGCTGGCGGCGGCTGCCGGGCGCCGCCCGGGTGCTGCTGCTCGGCGTCGGGCTGCTGCTCGGCTGGCAGGCACTGGACTATCACCGGCAGCGCGCAGCGGTATTGGCCGCCGGGCCGGCGATGCGCGAAGTCGGCCGGCATTTCGTCGTCGGCTATACCGATGTCGATGAAGTCCGCGAACTGGCGGCGAAGGGGCTGATCGGCGGCATCTACGTCGGCCGGCGCAACGTGCGCGGGCGCAGCCTGGCCGAGGTGCGCGCCGAGATCGCCTGCTTGCAGGCGGTGCGCGCCCGGGCCGGTTTGCCGCCGCTGATCGTCGCCGCCGACCAGGAGGGCGGCCGGGTCAATCACCTGTCGCCGCTGCTCGAACGCCTGCCGCCGCTGGCCAGCGTGGTCGACCAGCCCGATCCAGGCCTGGCCGCGCAGGCCTACGGCACGCGCCAGGGCGGCGGGCTGGCCGGGCTCGGCGTGACGCTCAACTTCGGCCCGGTGGTCGACCTGCGCCCGGCCAACCGGCCGGCCGGCGACATGTTCAGCGACATCCCGGCGCGCGCCATCGGCAGCGACCCGGAAGGCGTCGCCGAAGTCGCCGCCGGCTACCTGGAAGGCCTCGCCGCCAGCGGCGTGCGCGGCACGCTGAAGCATTTTCCCGGTCTCGGGCGGGTCGACCGTGACACGCACCTGCATCTGGCCCGGCTGAGCGAGACGCCGGCCGAACTGGCCGCCGACTGGCTGCCCTTCCGCACGCTGGCCGGTCACGCCGGCAGCGCGCTGATGCTCGGCCACGTGACGCTGGACGCGCTCGACCCGCAGCGCGCTGCCTCGCACTCGCCAGCCGTCGTCCAACTGCTGCGCGGCGACTGGGGCTACGACGGCGTGCTGGTCACCGACGACCTGAACATGGGCGCGGTGTACAACCTCGGCATCGGCAAGGTGGCGGCCGAGGCGCTGGCCGCCGGCGTGGACCTGATCCTGGTCAGCTACGACCCGCGGCAGGTTTACCGGGCGCTCCACGGTGCGGCAATAGCTCTAAGCAGTGGTGAATTGCCCGCCGAAACATTGGCGGGAAGCGCCAAGCGGCTGACACATCTGGTCACCGATGGTGAGCGCGCACCGCGTTTCGACTAGGATTGAAGCCATCGCCTCCCCGAGGAACCCCCAATCATGCCCCTGAGCAACCGGATCCAGCTGATCTGTTATCCCGACCGGATTGGCGAAAACCTGCGCGACCTCGCCGATTTTCTCGAAACCCGGCTGGGCGATGCCATTGGCGGCGTGCACCTGCTGCCGATCTATCCGTCCAACGCCGATGCGGGATTTTCGCCGCTGACGCATCTGGAAGTCGATCCGGCGTTCGGCGACTGGCACGACGTGGAGCGCATCGCGGCTCGCTTCGAACTATGCGTCGACCTGATCCTCAACCACATTTCCGACGCCTCTCCCGAGTTTCTCGACTTCCTCGACAAGGGTTTCGCCTCGCCCCATGCCGACCTGTTCGTGCATGTCTCGCGCATGGGCGAGATCACCCAGGACGACCTGGCGCGCATTCACATTCGCAAGGAAAAGGAACCCTTCCGCGATGTCGAATGTGCCAATGGCGACCGCAGCCGCGTGTGGTGCACCTTCACCGATCAACAGATCGATCTGGATTACCGCTCGCCCAAGACCTACGCGTTGATGCGCCGCTATATCGAGTTCCTGACGGCGCGCGGTGTCCGGCTGTTCCGTCTGGATGCCTTCGGGTATACGACCAAGCGCATCGGCAGCACCTGCTTCCTGGTCGAACCGGAGGTGTACGAGATCCTGGAGTGGTTCCGCCAGACCTGCGCCGAACACGGTGCCGAGATTCTGCCGGAAGTCCATGACCACCCCAGCTATCAATTCGCCATTTCCCGTCGGGGCATGCGCCCCTACGCCTTTGCCCTGCCGCCGCTGGTGCTGTTTGCCCTGCTTGATGGCGATAGCCGCCACCTGAAGAACTGGCTGCGCATGTGTCCGCGCAATCAGGTGACGGTGCTCGACACCCACGACGGCATCTGCATCCCTGATGTTGACGGCTTCCTGCCCGAAGACAAGGTGCGCGAACTGGTCGAGAACATTTCCGGGCGCAGCGGCGATCCCATACTGCGCCGCTTTGCCGCCAACATCCACAGCGTCGGCGCCATCTACCAACTGACCTGCACCTTCTACGATGCCCTGATGCAGAACGATGACGCTTACTTGTGCGCACGGGCCATCCAGTGCTTTGCGCCGGGCATCCCACAGATCTACTACGTCGGTCTGCTGGCCGGCGCCAATGATTATGAACGGGCCGAACAATCGGGCGAGGCGCGCGACATCAACCGTCACCACTACAGCCTTGAGGAAGCCGATGCCGCCCTGCACAAGCCGGTCGTCCAGCGCTTGCTGCGGCTGCTGCGCTTCCGCAACAACTACCCGGCTTTCGCCGGCCGCTTCGAACTGCATTCAAGCAATCGTAGTGCGCTGGCCATGGCCTGGCGGCACGAGGCGCATTACTGCCACCTGCTGGTGGACCTCAAGTTCCGCAGCGCCACCATTACCTATCGCGATGAAGAAAGCGGCGAGGAATGTTGTTTTCGTTGTTAGCCGCGTTTGTACCACCCTGCTTCCGCTTGCATCAGGAGCGTTCCTGCGTACACCGATTGCCAATCGGGACGGAAGTTGACCGGGCGCAATTCAGGTGGCGGCGAAGTTATCGTAGGATGGATCGGCCAGGAGGACTGCGATGAACGACAAGCAAAAAATTCGAACCGGCCATTCATGCGCCGAAACTGCGGCAGCAGCCGTGGCGGAATTCGACGAGCAGGTGCGCCAACCGGCGATGGCACTGGTGCTGTTCTTCTGCTCCAGCGCCTACGATCTGCCGGCGGTGGCGGCCGAGATGAACCGGCACTTTGCCGGCACCACAGTGGTGGGCTGTACCACGGCTGGTGAGATCGGCCCGGCGGGTTACCGCGGGCGCAGTATTTCCGGCATGAGTTTTCCGGCTGGTGCATGCACCGCCGTGGCCGGCGGCATCGATGGCTTGCAGTCGTTCGAGATCGCTGCCGGGCGGGATTTCGCCCAGGATCTGCTGGGGCGGCTGGAGCAACTGACGCCGCAGGCCGACGCCCGCAACAGCTTCGGCCTGCTGCTGATCGATGGTCTGTCGATGCGCGAGGAACCGGTGACCCATGCGCTGCAGGACGGCCTCGGCAGCATCCGCATGATCGGCGGCTCAGCCGGTGATGACCTGAAGTTCGAGCGCACCTGGGTTTTCCACGACGGGGCATTTCATGGCGACAGCGCGGCGCTGGTGCTGGTATCGACCGAGTTCCCCTTCCGCATCGTCAAGACCCAGCACTTTGTCTCGGACGGCGAGCGCATGGTGGTGACCGAAGTCGATGCCGCGCGCCGCATAGTCAAGGAAATCAACGGCCTGCCGGCGATCGAGGAGTATGGCCGCATCGTCGGCGTGCCGGCGGCGAGCCTCATGCCGAGCCACTTCGCGGCCTGGCCGGTGGTGGTGATGATCGACGGCACGGACTTCGTGCGTTCCATCCAGCACGCCAATCCGGATGGCAGCCTGACCTTCTACTGCGCCATCGACGAAGGCGTCGTGCTGCGGGTGGCGCGCGGCAAGGATCTGCTGGGCCGCCTGGAGAACACCATCGACGAACTGCGCGCCGACCTCGGGGGCCTGCAGGCCATGCTGGTCTGCGACTGCATCTTGCGCAACCTCGAAGCGGAACGGGATGGCAGCAAGGAGGCGGTCGGCGAGCTGTTCCGGCGCAACAACGCAGTGGGCTTCGCCACCTACGGCGAGCAATTCGGCGGTGTGCATGTGAACCAGACACTGACCGGCATCGCCATCGGCATGGGCGCCATCGCCGATGACTGAGCCCTTACCGAGCGGCGACGAGGCCGCGCTGCGCCAGGAAATCACCCGCCTCAACAAGGTCGTGCAGGCGCTGATGAATCGTGCCGAACGCGAGACCAGCACGCGTTCCGGCAGCTTCGGCCTGTTTCAGGACGCGGTCATGCTGGAGAACCAGATCCGCCGGCGCACGGCGGAACTGGAGGCGGCCTTGCGCGAGAACGAGCGCATCAACCGCGACCTGACCCGGGAAAAGGATGAACAGCGCAAGCTGATCCGGAAGCTGGAGGAAGCGCACAACCAGTTGTTGCAATCCGAGAAGCTGGCTTCGATCGGCCAGTTGGCGGCCGGTGTCGCCCACGAGATCAACAACCCGATCGGCTTCGTCAATTCCAATCTCGGCACCTTGAAGAACTATGCCGACCAACTCCTCGGCCTGCTTGATGAATACGCGAAGAGCGAAGCCGAACTGTCGCCGGAGACGATACAGCGGCTGGCGCAGGCCAGACAGGTCGCCGACATCGATTTCGTGCGCGAAGACATGGCGGCGTTGATCGCCGAATCGATGGACGGTGCCGGCCGCGTTCGGCGCATCGTCCAGGACTTGCGCGATTTCTCGCGGCCTGGCGATTCCGAATGGACAAGCATCGACCTGCACACCTGCATCGACAGCACGCTCAACGTCGTCTGGAACGAGATCAAGTTCAAGGCCGACGTGGTCCGCGATTATGGACAACTGCCGCCGGTCGAATGCCTGCCTTTCCAGCTCAACCAGGTGTTCCTCAACCTGCTGGTCAACGCCGCCCACGCCATACCCGAGCGCGGCACCATCACCATCCGCACCTCCTGCGACGGCGATCACGCCTGTGTCGCCATCACCGACACCGGAACCGGCATGGCGCCGGAAGTGCGCGACCGCATCTTCGATCCCTTCTTCACCACCAAGCCGGTCGGCAAGGGCACCGGCCTCGGCCTGTCGGTCGCCTACGGCATCGTCGACAAGCACAACGGTCGCATCGAGGTCGATTCCGCGCCTGGCCAGGGAACGACCTTCACCATCCGACTGCCGCTCAAGCGCGGCTGAGCATGGCCGTCTCAGGCCGTTGACGTCTGGCACTGGCGTTCACCCGCGGACCGCGGCCGGCGTCTGGGCCAGCGGCCACGGACAAGCACGCCGCAAACGGGCAATGCCGGCCTTACCGGCATTGCCCGAAGCAGAAAAGACTTAGAAAACCACGACCTTGCGCTGCGGTTCGAGCAGTGCTCTGCCCATCGCATCCGGCTTGGCCGCAGTGATGCCGTCCTTCAGATGATCCGGCGTATTGCCCGTATTAGGCAGATAGAGCGCGCAAACGGATGCCGTCGCCCCCTTCTTCATGGCTCCGTCCAGCAGTTGGGCAGGTGTCACGTCCTGCGGCTTCAACTTGTCGCCACCGGCGCCCTTGAGCGCCAGATCGCCCGCCTTGTCGCACAACAGCAGATGGACCTGCCCGCCCTGCCCCTGCATCTGGTTGGCCAGCACCAGCGCGACGCCTTGGGACATCGTGCTGGCGGAATTGATGATTACCGTGATTTGTTGGGTCTCAGCATGGGCAAGACCGAAACCGAGTGCGCATGCAAGGGCGACGAGGGATTTTTTCATGGGGGTTCTCCTGAAAGGATGGTTATTGAAACGGGCGGTAGCGGACTGGCACCGCGCCGGTATATTAGCATTTGCTAATTTTTAGAATAAACGCTAGCCGACTCGAACAACGATCAGCAAGCAATGATGTGCGCTCAATCCGCGCGCGGGGCCGCCAGAGTGATCAGTGTCCGCAGCCGCAGGCCTGGATGTTTTCACCCTGATTGCGCACGAACTCGCCGAGCCGGACAAAGTGGTCGTACAAGCCTTCGCGCAACTCGCCATCGATCACCACCTCATCCAGCGCCAGCCGCATGCACATCAGCCACTGGTCGCGCTCTTCCGGACCGATGGCAAAGGGCATGTGGCGGCGCCGCAGCATGGGCGCGCCGTATTTCTCCACGTACAGTTGCGGCCCCCCCAACCAGCCGGAGAGAAAATCGACAAACTTGTTGCCCGCTGCGCTGAGGTCTTGTGGATGGATCTTGCGCGCGCCATAGGCCTCGGGCAGCTCATCCATCAATTGATAGAACCTGTCGACGAGTTTGCGGATGGCATCTTCGCCGCCGATGCGCTGATACGGAGTCGAGCGGGTTTGAGTCATAGCTTCCATGTCTGTCTTTCGGTCTTGACGCGGGTTTCGTCTGGCGCCCAAGCAACAGCAACATACGTGCCGGGCACAAACCGAGCGTCGAACACCGCGCCAGCTGGCGACTTGCGTCGCCCGCCGCAAACGGATGCCATTTTTGGCGCACTTCTTGCCACGAATGACAAACTGCATCTACCGAGAAATGACATGACCTGCTGGCGAGCATGGCGCCGCCGTCGACTCGCCAGGGAATGGCGCTTACTTCAACTCCTCCAACCCCTCATGCACCCGCTCGGCCACCCGCAAGCGATTGCCGGCCTGAATCTCCGGCCGCCCGGCCAGCGTCGACACCAGCAGGTTCAGCACACTCATCGCTGCCGCATAGGAATCAAACTGCGCCGATCCGCGCGTCTCGCAAACAATCCGCCAGGTCGCGTCGATCTCCTTGGCCGGCGTCGCCGCGTCGGTCAAGGCCAGCACCGGTATCCCGGCCTTTTTGGCATGGCGGGCGATCTGCGCCACCAGCGGGACGCGACGACGGAAGGCGAGGATGACGATGATGTCGTCGGCAGTGAAGGTGGCAAGGTCCTCGCCGATGGTCTGGCCGGGCTGCGGCAGCAGGCTGACCTGGTCCTTGAGCAGCACCAGCTGGCGGGCGAAGTACTGCGCCAGGGCATGGCTGTTGCGGTAACCGATGACGGCGACGCGGCGCGCTCGGGCCAGCGTCGAGACGGCGGGTTCGATGACGCCGGCGGCAAGGCGCTCGAAGGTGAGGGCGAGATTTTCCATGTCGCGGCGCAGGTGCTCGCCGAAGGCTTCTTCAGAGGCGGCGGTGAGGTCGGCGCCGGCCTGGAAGGTAGGGGCGCCCCAGCGCTGGGCTTCGCGCGCTTCCCGACGGGCGTCGGCGAAGCCAGCGTAGCCGAGCCGCTGGATGAAGCGGGTGACCGCGGCCTTGGAACTGCCGGCGATCCCGGCCAGTTCGGTGGCCGAGTGGGTGGCGAGCAGCGCCGGCTGGGCGATCAGGAGTTCAGCCAGCTTGCGCTCGGAGTCGGGCAGGGTTTCGCTGAGCGCCTCGATGCGTTCGTCGATGGGGTTGAAGCGTTTGGCGGGTTTCGGCGGCATCTTGGGGGCGTAGTGGGTGGTCAGGCAGGAAGGACCGGGCCTTTGGTGTCGACGATCAGGCGGTAGGTTTCGGGTTCGCGATGGAGGGCGAAGTTGAACACATTGTCCTTGAGCTCACGGCAACGGTCCAGGTCGCAGGTGGCGGTGATCAGCTCATCGTCGACGGTCGAGCACATGGCGACGATCTCGCCGGTGGGGGCGATGATGCAGCTCTGGCCAAGCAGATCGCAGCCTTCTTCCTTGCCGGCCTTGGCGATGCCGACGATCCACATGCCGTTCTGGTAGGCGCCAGCCTGCAGCACCAGGTGGTTGTGGAAGCCCTGCAGATGGTCATGCTCGGGCACCGGCGGATAGTGGATCGGGGTGTTGTAGCCGATGAAGGCCATCTCGACGCCCTGCAGGCCGAGCACACGATAGGTTTCCGGCCAGCGCCGGTCGTTGCACAAGGCCATGCCGAGGATGGCTTCGTGCTCGCCAACCTGGCTGCGCCAGGCGCCGAAACCGAGGTTGCCACGCTCGAAGTAGCGCTTTTCCAGATGCTGGAAGGGGCGCCAGGCTTCGTGCTGGCGGTGCCCGGGCAGGTGCACCTTGCGGTACTTGCCGACGATGGTGCCGCTCTTGTCCACCAGGATGGCAGTGTTGTAGCGGTGAGTGCCGTCGGCCTCTTCGGCGAGTTCGGCGTAGCCGAGGTAGAAGCCGATGCCGAGCTTCTTCGCTGCCTCGAACAGCGGCAGGGTGTCCGGGCCGGGCATTTGGCGCTCGAACCAGGTGTCGATTTCGGCCTGGTCTTCGCAATACCAGCGCGGGAAGAAGGTGGTCAGCGCCAGCTCGGGGAAGGCGACGGTGTCGCAGCCGCGGGCCTTGGCTTCGCGCATCAGTTCGAGCAGGCGGGAAACGACTTTGGCCCGCGATTCGTTACGGGCGATGGGGCCGAGCTGGGCGGCGGCGACGTGGATTTTACGGGTCATGCGGGGGCTCCTGCCGATGCGGTGGTGCCGGCCAGTTCGCAGAGAACGGCAAGCAGCACATTGGCACCGGCTTCGATGTGTTCGGGGTGCGTGTATTCGCGCACGTTGTGGCTGATGCCATCGACGCTGGGGACGAAGATCATGGCCGTTGGGCAGACCGCGGCCAGCATCTGGGCGTCGTGGCCGGCACCGCTGGGCAGGCGACGCGTACTCAGGCCCAGGGCGCGGGCGTGGCGTTCGATACGGTCACACATTGCCGGGGCGAAAGGCACCGGCGCGAAGCGGGCCAGGCTGCGGGTGGCGATGTCCACCTTTTCGGCGCCGCGCAGCGCTTCCAGATGGGCGGTGAGGCGTGCTTCGGCCAGTTGCAGGCGGGTTTCGTCGGTGTTGCGCAGGTCGACGGTGAGCACTGTCCGGTTGGGCACGACGTTGACCAGATTGGGGAAGAATTCGAGGCGACCGACGGTGGCGACCTGATCGCCACCCAGTTCCTGCGCCAGTTCGCGGACGAAGCTGATGATGGTACCGGCGGCCCAGCCGGCATCGCGGCGCAGCGCCATCGGCGTGGTGCCGGCGTGGTTGGAGGTGCCGTGGATCTCGATCTCGGTCCACGAGATACCCTGGACCGACTCGACAACACCGATCTCGATACCTTCGCGATCAAGCACCGGCCCCTGTTCGACATGCAATTCGACGAAGGCGCGCGGCGCCATGGCCGGTACCGGTGTCGGGCCGGCGTAACCGATTCGGCGCAGTTCGTCGCCGACGCTGGCGCCGTCGATGCCACGGGTGGCGAGCGCTGCGTTCATCGGCAGCACGCCGGTATAGACCAGGCTGCCCATCATGTCGGGGGCGAAGCGCGCGCCTTCCTCGTTGGTGAAGAAGGCCACCGCCAGCGGATGCTCGGTGACGATGCCGGCGTCGTTGAGGGTGGCGACCACTTCCAGCCCGGCGAGCACGCCGAGATTGCCGTCGTAGCGGCCGCCGGTGCGCACGGTGTCGATGTGCGAGCCGGTCATCACCGGCGGACCGTTGCGCCGCCCGACGCGCACGCCGACGACGTTGCCGATGGCGTCGATGCTGACCGCCAGGCCGAGTTCGCGCATCCAGCCGCAGACCAGGTCGCGACCGGCGCGGTCGGCGTCGGTGAGCGCCAGCCGGGCGCAGCCGCCGCCGTCGATGGCGCCGACTTCGGCGAGCTGGGCGAGGCGCTGCTGCAGGCGGGCGCCGTCGATGCGCAGAGCGCCGCTCATCAGCGCCCTCCTTCGACGGCTTCGGCGCGACGGCCGACCAGTTGCTCGTACAGCACCGGGTCGGTGGCGCCTTCGCTACCGAAGAACAGCACCCGGCTGTCGGCACCCAGGCCGAGAGCAGCGGCAAACTCGGGGCGGGCGGCAGCCATCAGCATGCCGGCCAGCCCGGCGACGGCGGATTCGCCGGCGGCGAGCGGGGTGTCGCCATAGGGCGCGTCGGCCAGCAGGCGCATGCCGGTCACCGCGGCGGCGTCGGGGATGGTCAGGAAATCGGCCGTACCGGCGGCGAGCACTTCCCAGGCGATCAGCGAGACTTCGCCGCAGGCCAGGCCGGCCATCAGCGTGTCGAGCTCGCCATGCACGGCGGTCGGCGTGCCGGCTTGCGCCGAGGCGTAGAGGCAGGCGGCCTGGTCCGGCTCGACGACGACAAAGCGGCCGCGCGCGTCGCCGAGGCGTTCCCAGAGGTGGGCGCAGACCGCCGCGGCGAGTCCGCCGACGCCGCCCTGCACGAACACATGCGTCGGCGGCAAGACTTCCGGCCACTGGCGCAGGGCCTCTTCGACCATCACCGAGTAGCCCTGCATGACGTCGCGCGGCACGTCGGTGTAACCGGGGTAGGAGGTGTCGGAGACGACGAACCAGCCGTGCTCCTTGGCCGCCACGTCGGCGGCGCGCACCGCGTCGTCGTAGTTGCCGGCGGTGCGGACGACCTCAGCGCCGTAGCCGGCGATCGCCGCGCGGCGCCCTTCGGAGACGGTGGCGTGGATATAGATGACGCATGGGCAGCCGAAAATCTGCGCCCCCCAGGCGACCGAACGGCCGTGGTTGCCGTCGGTGGCGCAGGTGACGGTGATGTCGGCGACCAGGTCCTTGAATTTTCCGTCAAGCAGTTCGCGGCTGCTGGCGTGCTGGCCGCAGCGGCGCAGGATCTCTTTTTTCAGCAGGCGCAACACGGCGTAGGCGCCGCCGAGCGCCTTGAAGCTGCCGAGGCCGAAGCGGCCGGCCTCGTGCTTGTAATGGATGGCCGCGACGCCGGCCGCCCGGGCCAGGCCGGCCAGGGAGACCAGCGGCGTGGGCGCGTAGCCCGGCCAGTCGACGATCTCGGCCATCGCCTCGGCGTGGGCGGCGAGGCTGAGGATGGGTTTGAGCGTATCCGGGTAAGGACCGGTCGCCGGCCGGCCGGCGCAGTGCGCCAGCGGCAGGACGGCCAGCTCGCCCGGCAGCGAGGGGGTGTTGGGCATGGGCGGTTCCGCTTACTTGGCGCTGGCGTTGACGGCGTCCTGCAGCGCGCCGAGCATCTGTTCGCCTTCCTTGCCGAAGGTTTCAACGATGTAGGCCTTGACCGCCGGCTGGGCGGCGTCGCGGAAGGCGGCTTTTTCCTTCGCTGTCAGGGTGGTCACGGTCATCGTCTTGGCCAGCGTCGGCAGGCCCTTGGCCGAGGCTTCGATGATGCGGCTGATGCCACGGTTGGCGACGATGGCGCTCTTCGCCGCATTACGCACGACGACCTGCTCTTCCGGCGTCAGGCTGTCGAAGAACTTGCGGTTGATCACCCAGACGTACGGGGCGAACAGGTGGTCGGTCAGCGTGATGTGCTTTTGCACTTCGTTGAACTTGGCCATGGTGATGATCGGAATCGGATTCATCTGGCCGTCGGCGACGCCGGTCTGCAGCGCGGTGTACACCTCGGCCCAGGCGATTGCCGCCGGCTGGCCGCCGAGGCTGGAGATCACGCGCTTGTGCGATTCCAGCGTCTGGGTGCGGATCTTCAGGCCCTTCATGTCGGCCGGGGTGCGGATCGCGCGCTTCGAATTGGTGATGGCGAAGAAGCCGCCGGAGTCGCCGAAGCCGAGCACTTCCATGCCGGTCTTCTTCTCGATGTCGGCGCCCAGCTTCTGGCCGAAGGCGCCGTCGAGCACGGTGTAGGTGGCCGAGATGTCGGGGAAGACGAAGGGCACGTCGAGCACGCCGATCATCGGGTAGGCGCTGGCGAAACCGCCGACCGAGAAGACGCCGGACTGGATCAGCCCGGCCTTGACCTGGCTGAGCACCTCGTTGTCCTTGCCGAGCTGGCCGTTGGGGAAGGTCTGCACCTTGACCGAGCCGCCGGTACCGGACTCGACCAGGTTCTTGAAGACGGTGACCATGGCCCCGGTGGTGCTCTCGAAGGGGTCATCCACATTGAGGTGGTGCAGCTTGATGACTTTCTCGGCGTGGGCGGGGTTGACCGCAAAGGCCAGCGCGAGGGCGGCGGAGGTAAGCAGGGTCTTCAGTTTCATGGCGGAGGCTCCAGGGTGGGCAGGTTTAATTGACATAACCGAACAGACGGGGGACGAACAGGGTGAGGTCGGACCAGTAGGCGATCAGGAACAGGATCGCGACCTCGGCGAGGATGAAAGGGGTCAGGGCGCGGGCGATGCGTTCCATCTTTTCGCCGGTGACCGAGCACAGCACGAACAGGCAGGCGCCCACCGGCGGCGTCATCAGCGAGATGT
>DDWF01000163.1 GCA_002345845.1 Betaproteobacteria bacterium UBA2293
GTGCGCCGCAACCTGATCACCTTCCGCAGCACCGGCCAGCCGGAAGCGCCGGCCTCCGAGCACGACGCCGGCAATGGCGCCGCCATGCGCGTGCTGCCGGTCGCCTTGGCCTGTCACGGCCAGTCGGCGGCAGCGGTGATTGCCGCCAGCCGCACCCAGGCACATGTCACGCACCACAACGCACTGTCCGACGCGGCCTGTGAAACGCTGATCTTCATGGTTCAGGATTTTCTTGCCGGACACGATGCCTTGCAGGTGGAAAACGACAGAGTCGTCCCGCTGGTCGAGCGCTTCCCGGTCTTCGCCTGGGACCAGAAGCCGCGCGAGAATCCCAGCGGTTTCGTCGTCGACACCCTGCAGGCGGTGTTCCAGTCATTCTTCGCCACCGAAAGTTTCGAAGATTGTCTGATCGACGTCGTCAATCGCGGCGGCGATGCCGATACCACCGGTGCCATCGCCGGCATGCTCGCCGGCGCCCGCTACGGGCTGGCCGACATTCCCCGCCGCTGGCTGCGCGGCGTGGACGAACTGACCCGGGTGCGCTGCGAGAAACAGGCGGCGGCCCTCATCACCCTGGCTGCAGACAAGGCTCAAACAGTTCCGCCGGATACTTCGCCAAGCTGACGAAGTCATCCACTGCCAACGGACGACTGAACAGATAACCCTGGTAGGCATGGCAGCCGGCGCTGGCCAGGAAATCCCGTTGGGCAAGCGTTTCCACCCCTTCGGCGATCACGCCCAACCCCAGACTCTGGGCCAGGGCGACGATCGTCCTGGCAATTGCCGCATCGTTCGGGTCAATCAGGATGTCGCGAACGAATGACTGATCGATCTTCAACTGATCCAGCGGCAGGCGTTTCAGGTACGAGAGCGAGGAATAGCCGGTACCGAAGTCATCGAGCGCGAAGCCGATGCCCTTGGCTTTCAGCGCGAACATCTTTTCGATGATGCCTTCAAGGTCATGAACCAGCAGGCTTTCGGTCAGCTCCAGCTTCAGTAGCTGGGGATTAGCGCCAGTATTCTTCAGCACCGTCAGCACCCCGTCGACGAAATCCGGCTGGCGAAACTGATGGGCGCTGACATTCACGGCCAACGTCAGATGGCTCAAGTCAGAATCTCCCGCCCAGTTTGCCAATTGCTTGCAGGCAGTTTCCAGAACCCAGTGGCCGAGCGCCAGGATCAATCCGCTTTCCTCAGCCAGCGGGATGAACACGGCCGGTGACACCATGCCCCGCCGGGGATGGAGCCAGCGGGCCAGGACTTCCGCCCCCGTCACCCGGCGCTCGCCGACAACCTGCGCCTGATAGTGCAACTCGAACTGCTGCTGCGCCAGCGCCAGGCGCAAATCATCTTCCAGGGCGGCGTGCTCCTTGACGGCGACCTCCATCGCCGGATCGAAAAAGCGCACGTTATTACGCCCGGCAGCTTTCGCCCGGTACATGGTGAGGTCGGCCTGCTTGAGCAGATCGTCGAGGCTAATCCGCGTCCCCCGGAACAGGGTCACGCCGATGCTTGCCGTACTATGGTGCGTCAGATCGCCAATCTGATAGAGCTGCCTGAAGGCGAGGAGAATCTTGTCGGCAACCGCTTCCGTCGCACTCGCCGCCTCTATCTCGCAGGCGCTCAGACTGGACAGGATCACCACAAACTCGTCACCGCCCAGGCGGGCCACCGTATCCACCTCGCGCACACATGCCTTCAGGCGCTGCCCGACCTGCCTCAGCAAGGCATCACCCACGCCATGGCCGAGGGTATCGTTGAGCGTCTTGAAGTTATCCAGATCGATGAACAGCAGCGCGCTGTACCGCTCGTTCCGGGCACTCGAGCGCATGACCTGACGCAGGCGATCACGCAGCAGCGTCCGGTTGGGCAGGCCGGTCAGTTGATCAAAGTAGGCCAGGGCCTCGATTTTTTGTTCGGCCTTCTTGCGTTCGGCGATGTCGTAGTGCGTACCGATGAAATTGCTCACCGTCCCATCCGCCCCCATGACTGCCGAGATGGTGAGCCACACGGGGTAGGCATCGCCATTTTTGTGCCGATCCCAGACTTCGCCCTGCCAGCCGCCAGTACGGCGGACGGTTTCCCACATCTCGCGATAGAAGTCTTCGGAATGACGGCCCGACTGCAGCAACCTCGGCGTCTGACCCACCGCTTCGTCGGCCGTGTAGCCGGTGCTTTCGGTAAATGCCTGGTTGATCTTCAGAATCACACCATCGGCATCGGTCACCACCATGGCTTCCTTCGACTCGAAGGCAACGGCAGCGATGCGCAGTTGCTCATCGGCTTGGCGACGCTCGGTAATATCGTTCACCAGACCGGCGAAATAGGCCACTTCACCCTGTGCGTCGCGGATCACCGTGACGAAAAGATCGATCCAGAGAATTCGCCGATCACTGGTGATATAGCGTTTGGTCATTTTGAAGTGCTCGCGGTGGCCGGCGAGCACTTCGTCAAGATAGCCGAGCTCCAGACCGTAGTCGTCCGGATGGCTGAAATCCACCAGACCCATGCCCGCCAAGGTGACCGCGTCGTAGCCGAGCATGGCGCGGAAACACTCGTTGAAGCTGGTCAGCCGGCCATGCCGGTCACAGGTAGCCATGCCGGTATTGGCATTTTCGAAAATCCGGCGAAACCAGGTTTCGCTCGCCTGCAGGGCACTCTGGACTTCCTGACGGGCCGTAATGTCGTGAACGATCGAAAAAAGCAGCGTTTGCCTGGCGCTTTCGATCGGCGTCGTATGCACCTCGACATCGCGCAGCGCCCCTGAGGCGAGGCGATGCTGAAACAGGAAATAATTGCGCTTTTCGGACAAGGCTTTTTGCCTTTCCTCAGCAAGGTTTGGCGCCGCCAGGGTATTGATTTCGCTGATCAACATGGTGCTGAGTTGCCCGGAGGTATAGCCATAAAAATCTACGGCAGCCCGGTTGGCATCACGAATCTCCCCTGATTGCGGATCGACCAGCAACATCACAGACGTATTCTTCTCGAAGAGATCGCGGAAACGTCCCTCGCTCTCCCTTAAGGCAGCGTTCCGTTTGCCCAGTATTGCCAGCAAGCCATTGAAGCCTTCGATCAGTTCTCCGATTTCGTCCTGCCGGGTGACCGCCAGGGGCTGCGATGGCCGGTCTGAATTAGAGAGTGCAGCCAGGGTTCGGGCGGCAGCAATCATCGGTGACAACTGGCGTCGGACCATCCACCAGGTCAGCCCACCAGCCAGCAGGGTCAACAGGATCGTCGCCCAGAACATGCGTTCCTGCATGGCATGGATCGGGGCAAAGGCTTCCTCGGTCGGCAAGGCGGCGACGACGAACCAATTCGCCACGGGAATCCGTCGGGCCGATGCCAGCACTTCGACGCCCAGCGGATTGACGGTAACACCGGTGTCGTCGAATCCCTGAACGTGACGGTCGATCAGCGGGTTGATACCGGGCACCGGCAGCGCCTGCATGACGCGTTTCTTGCCGGTGCCGGTGATGATCATTCGGTTCGCCGGGTCTTCGATCAGGTAGTAGCCCCGCTGGCCGTAACGGCTTTCGGTGATCCGGTCGAGAAAATTGGCGGCGCCGAGATTGGTTACCCCAGCCAGGGCCCCGATCACGACGCCCTCGGCATCGCGAATGGGTACCGTCATGGCGAACACCGGCGCCTGCAAGTTGCGGTCGACAACCGCCCGACCAATGCTCGACTTTCCTTCCTTGAGCGCGGCAGCGACCGTCTCGACATCCATGTAATTGACGCCGATCCGTCCGCCAGCGACGGGATTCTCCGCAATCGCGGTCGCGTCAAGCTGGTAGGCAATGATGCCGGCGTTGAATATGCCAAGAAGAAACAGGCGTTCATCGAGAAATGCCCGCATGGCACGCGGGTCACGGACGATTTCCGGGCTGACCATTCTGCCGACGCTATCCAGCGCCGCCAGTCGATCCGCTAATTCCCGATTGACCTCGGCGGCAATGAAGGAAGCCGTCGAAGACTGCTGTTCGCCCAACAGGCGTTGCATGTCTTCACGCAGCATCCAACTGGCATAGAAGGCCAGTGACCACATGCCGGCAATGAAAATGGCCAGGGTAAAGAGGGTCACCCGGGTCTTCAGCGAGCGCCGATACGAACTTTTCAGACTCATGCAGAATATTCAGTCGGCGACCGTTGGCTGTTGGATCAGACCATGTATTGAGTGACCGCCTTGCGCATGCGCCCGACGGCCGCGTTCAGATCATCGACCATGGCACTGCTTTCGTTCACCACGGCGACGTTTTGCTCGGTCATGCTGGCAACGCGTTCAACACTTTTGGCCAGTTCGATCATCGCCGCTTGCTGCTCGCTCGAGGCGTGGGAGATTTCCCCCACCATTTCTGTCGTCTTGGCCATTTCCAGATTGATCTGCCGCAGTGACTCCTCCGTGGCCAGGACCAGACCAACCCCTTCGGCCACCTGATGGGCGCCTGAGCGCATCCCTTCGACCGCGATCTGGGTTTCGCTCTGGATGCTTTTGGTCATCACGCTGATTTCCTGCGTCGCCTTGCTGGTGCGCTCGGCGAGTTTGCGCACCTCATCGGCAACCACGGCGAAGCCACGGCCCATCTCACCGGCCCGGGCCGCTTCGATGGCCGCATTCAGGGCCAGCAGATTGGTCTGATCGGCGATGTCCTTGATGACCACGGTGACACGGCTGATTTCTTCCGAGCGTTGGCCGAGACATTCGACTTGTTCGGCCGAGCGGCGAACGGTATCCGCCAGCGACTCGATCTTGCGCGAGGCATTCTGCGTCACCTGAGCTCCCTGGCGCGCCACCTCGCCGGCGTGGTTCGCCGTCTCCATGGTCATTCTGGCGTGGGCCGCCACCTCGCCGATGGAAACGGTCACCTGCTCGATGGCGGCGGCAGCCGTCGACGTGGCCTCGCTCTGGGTTTGCGCCGACTTCTGCGAGCGGCCCATGCCGGCATCGACACCTTTGGCCGCCACGGAAACCTGGAGCGCAACATCGGCGATGCCCTGAATGGTGGCCTGGGTGGATGAGGCGAATTTATCCACCTTGCGGGCAATTCCGCCAATGACGTCGCGACGATCAAGATCGAAGCGTTTCCGCAGGTCACCGGATAACAACACCCCCTCCATCCAGTCGGCGGTCTTCTGCAGGTCATGCACCGTGCGGGGAATGTAAAAAAACAGGAAGTACAGCGAATAGGCGACGGTGATGGCGGCCAGCGGCACGATGGCAAGATCCGGCAATCCCGGTCCGCCGAGTTGGCGACTGATCAGGGCGATGGCCGGCAGCAGTGCAGCCAGCGCCGCCAGCATCATTTGCCAGCGCAGGGAAAGCAAGTTCTCGATCCAGGCAGGCCGCCGTTTCTCCACCCGTCCATTACTGATCCGCAGCGAACTGTCGCCGGCCCGGATACGGTTGTAGGCACTTTCTGCGCTCGCCACTTCGTCGCGGGTCGGTTTGCTGCGCACTGACTGGTAGCCGACCAGCTGACCGTTTTCGCGTACCGGCGAGGCATTGGCAACAACCCAGTAAAAGCCGCCATCCTTGCGCCGGTTCTTGACGATGCCGCGCCACGGACGGCCGGCCTTGAGATCTCGCCACAGATCGGCAAAGGCCTCCGCGGGCATATCCGGATGGCGGACCATATTGTGCGGCTGACCGAGCATTTCCTCACGGGTGAAATTGCTGACCCGGGCAAAGGCCTCGTTGGCCTCGACAATCATCCCCTTGAGATCAGTGCTCGAATAGATGAATTCGCCTTCCGGCAACAGCGTTTCAACATTGGTAACGGGGTGGTTGCTCTTCATGGATCCTGTCCTTACGCCGAATGAACGGGATAGCGAGGTCGCTCACGATCAGAAGCGCCCAGCACATCCCAAGCGGCGTGAAGAATATTTCCAGGAACCGCGCCCGTCTGCTCGGAAGCGTACATAACTATTTATTGATTTCCGGGATCATCGCGCGTGGCAATCCCATGAACTTGCTATGGGGATTCCAACGACAGGAAATCATTTATGAACACCACCCACGGGTTTCTCAAGAACCACCTTCTCGCCGCACTACCGACGGAAGACTTGACCAGATTGGCCAGCAAACTTGAGCTGGTCCATTTGCAAACCGGCCAGTTGCTTTGTGACCCCGGCACCCCGATCGGCCATGTCTATTTCCCCACCACTGCCATCATCTCCCTGCTCTACCAGCTGGACGACGGTTCGCTGGCCGAGACTGCCGTCATCGGCAACGACGGCATCGTTGGCATCGCTCTTTTCATGGGTGGGGAAACCACGCTGAATCAAGCCATCGTGCAGAGTCCCGGACATGCCTACCGGATGAAAGGTCAGTTGCTGAAGACTGAATTCAATCGTGCCGGAGCGCTGCAGCGGGTCGTCATGCGTTATACCCAGGCGCTGCTGTCGGAAACGGCGCAGACGCTGGTTTGCGTCCGCCATCATTCGCTGGATCAACAGCTTTGCCGCTGGCTGTTGCGCCGCTTCGACCGTCTGTCGGTGAAGCATCTGGCCATGTCGCAAGAAGCGATCGCCAACATTCTTGGCGTGCGCCGCGCGTCCATCTCGGAACTGGCCATCAGCTTGCGCACGGAAGGCTTGATCGAGTATGACCGTGGTCGAATATCACTCGTCGACCGACCGGGAATGGAGGCACGAACCTGCGAGTGTTACGCCGCCACCAGGAATGAGTTCGATCGCCTGCTGCCGCTGGCGGTCTGAGCCGCTGCTCGGCATTCACCGCTCAGCCGGCTGCGCCACTCAGCGCCGCTGCCAGTGTCTTCAGCGCCGCCAGCGGCGGTGCATCGCGGCGGCTGATCATGCCGGTCGGCACGCGGCTGATTTCCACCGGCACGGCCTCGACCACCAGATCGGCGGCATGCGCCGACTGTTCGACGACGCGGCGCGGCATCAGCGTCCACCCGAGGCCGACAGCGATGCAGCCGAGGATGCCTTCGAGGGTGCCGAATTCCATGGCTTCGGCCTGCACATGGCCCTGGCTGCGCTGCCAGGCGAGCGCCCGGGCGCGGTAGGCGCAACCTTCGCGGAAGAGGATCAGCGGCAGCAGCAGCGGGTTGCTGCCGGCGGCATGGACCTGCACCAGTTCCTCGACGATCAGTTCATCGAAGCGCAGTTCGGGATGGATGACCGGCCCGGCGACCAGTGCACAGTCGAGCTTGTGGTGCAGCACCTTGTCGGTCAGCGCCGCGCTGGTATCGGTGAATACCCGCAACTCAAGCCCGGGATGGCTGGCCCGGACGGCCTTCAGCGCCCGCGGCAGGTGCAGCGCGGCGAAGGTTTCCATGGCGCCGATGCGCAGTTCGCCGACGCTCTCGCCGACCTGGCGCACGGCCGCCGCCGTCTGCCGTTCGAGCATCAGCAGGCGCCGCGTGTAGTCGAGCAGCACGCGCCCCGAGGGCGCCAGTTGCAGGCCACGCCCTTTGCGGAAGAACAGTTCGGTGCCGAGTTCTTCCTCCAGCTTCTGGATGCGCCCGGTGACGTTGGACTGCACCGTGTTCAGCTTGCGCGAGGCGGCGAGAATGCCGCCTTCCTCGACCACGGCCTGAAAGGTCCTGAGTGCGCTCAGCTCCATATATATCTCCATTACAGAACGATTCGTTCTTGATAAATCAATTGTTGAGATAGCTTAGCGCGTTTATCGTTCGTCCATCAACGATAAAAATGGAGATGGCCATGGCCGAACAGAGAGAACGCATCCGGGTGCTCGGCGCCGGCATATTCAGTTTGCTGCTGGCGCTCGGCGTCGCCCGTTTCAGCTACACGCCGTTACTGCCGCTGATGCAGCAGCAGGCCGGGCTGGGCATCGCCGAGGCCGGCTGGCTGGCAGCCATCAATTACGGCGGTTACCTGTGCGGCGCCGTGCTCGCCTCGCTGATCAGTGACCTGGTGCTGAAGGACCGCCTGTACCGCATCGGCATGGTGGTCGCTGTATTGAGCACGATCATGATGGGGCTATCCACCGACCTTACCGTCTGGGCCATTTCCCGCTTCATCGCCGGCCTGGCCAGCGCGGCAGCGATGCTGTTCGGTACCGGACTGATCCTCAACTGGTTGATTCGCCACAATCATCGCAGCGAACTGGGCATCCACTTCGCCGGCATCGGCCTGGGCATTGCCGGCTGCTCGCTGGCCGTCGCCGCGATGAGCCAGTGGCTGGACTGGCGCCAGCAATGGTTCGCCCTCTCCGCCCTCGGCTGCCTGCTGCTGGTGCCGGCCCTGCGCTGGCTGCCGGCACCGGATACCAGCGGCCTGACCAAGAGCGGGCAGAAGCTGGAGGACAAGCCGCCGTCACCGCTGTTCATGCGCCTGTTCATGGCTGCCTATTTCTGCGCCGGGGTCGGCTACGTGATCAGCGCCACTTTCCTGGTCGCCATCGTCGATCGCCTGCCCGGCCTCGCCGGCCACGGCACGCTGGCCTTCCTGGCGGTCGGTCTCGGCGCCGTGCCGGCCTGCATCGTCTGGGACTTCATCGCCCGCCGTACCGGCGACCTCAATGCGCTGATCCTCGCCGCCCTGCTGCAGATCGTCGGCATCGCCCTGCCGGTGCTGGTCGGCGGCCTGGCGGCGACGCTGCTCGGCGCCCTGCTCTTCGGCGGCACCTTCGTCGGCATGGTCAGCCTGGTGCTGACCATGGCCGGGCGCTACTACCCGACCCGCCCGGCCAAGATGATGGGCAAGATGACGCTCGCCTACGGGGCTGCGCAGATCATTGGCCCGGCCGTGACCGGCTGGCTGGCGGCCGGCCGCGCCGGTGACTACGCCGCCGGGCTGTGGCTGGCGGCCGGCGTCATGATCGTCGGCAGCCTGCTGCTGTTCGTACTGAAAGTGGTGCAGAAGCGGGATCACGCCGCCCTCGCCGGCCGGCAAGCAGTGCCCTGCCCGCAGGCCTGATCGGCCACGGGCGAAAAAACGCCCCGGCCTTCCCGCGAAGGCCGGGGGCGTTGGCGTTCACCCCTTGCCGGGCAGGCTGTCGACGCGCTTCAGGCAGGCGGCCAGTGCCGCGTCCATGGTCGCCAGATGGGTGGCGAACCAGGCCGGTAGGTTCTGCGCGTACTGACGCGCGGCAACCAGACGGCCGGCCTTGACCGAGGTGGCAAAATGCGCCAGCTCGCCGAGCACCCTCAGGTGCTCGCCGTTGTGCTCGCCGATGGCCGGGAAGCGACAGGCCTTCATCAGCCGCCCCTCGTTCTCGAAATGCTCGCGGGTATGCGCCTGCAGCTCGGCGAACAGTGCCGGGAAGGCCGCGTCGTCGGCGGCCAGCAGACGGTCGGCGAGATCGACGAAAACGCGGTGGATGGCATCCATTTCCGCCACGCCGAGGGCCTGCGACGCTTGCCAGGGCATCAGATGGCCCCGTGCGTTTCCCGCTTGGCGTTGTTGGTCTTGGTCAGCGCCTCGCTGATGGCGACTTCCGGATACTTGAACTTGTGATCCTTGAGCGCGTTGTACAAGGTGACGACCTTGTCGGCCGAGCTCTGCCCCTTGAAATCGCCCTTTTCCAGGGCCACCAGGTCGATCAGCTCGTTCCACACCATGCCCTGGACGAGCGGGATGAAAACCACCGGCACACCGTTGGTGGTCGACACGAAAGGCTTGTCGATATTGACGGTGAAGAAAACGGCAAACAGGCCCGGCTTGAAGTCGGCGCCGTACTTGCTGACGAGGGACGGGAAGTACTGCAATTCGTCGAGCGAACCGGTGATCAACTTCAGGTCGTCACCGCAGGCCAGCAGCACCGCCTGCTTGAGCAGTTCCTGCGGCGGCTTGCGCCGGCCCTGGGCGTCGGCGACTTCGCCCTCGGTGATGACCAGTTCGCCACGATAGGCGACCCAGCTGGCATCGCTGGCGGCTTCCTTGAAGTTGGCATTGAAGAACAGCGATTCGTAACGATCGAGCAGCATGGTTTTTATCCTCCCGTTTTAAAAAAGTGGCTCAGGCCGCGATGGCGGCGCCGATGAATTCGTGCATATCGCACTGGAGAATCTCCAGGCCGATCTTCTTGCAGTAGCGCCGTTCCTTGTCGGTCGGCTCGGCAATGAACACCCAGCCGGCCGGCTCGGCGGCGGACCAGATCATGTCGGCCATGACCATGCGCTCGGTGTCGCGGTTGAGGCGCATGCCCATCAGCAGGTACTGCTTGCCCTTGCGCAGTTCCTTGATCTCCGGCGGAATCGAGAAGCCGCCCATCAGTTCGGTGATGAAATCGACGTAGTCGGCATCGGAGGCGATATAGACGCCCTCCGGCCGCGGCGTGCCCATCGGCTTGAAGAGGATGGGAATGGCCGTGTTGATCAGTTCGCTGGGCTGGTAGGCCTGGCCGTCCCAGAAGTAGATCTTGTAGCGAAAGGCGGTGCCGCTGATGCGGGCGACGCCGACGATCAGGTTGTGTGGCACGTCGGCGTAGGAATCCTGCAACTGGGTATCGCGGTTGATGTCGATGACGTAGTGCGGCGCGATGCCCTGCAGCCAGTCGTGCAGCGCGGCGCGCGTCCAGGTCGTTTCGCCGTAGGTGCGGTTGAGGAACTTGGTCACCGTCGTCCGCCCGCGCTTGAGCTCGATGTTCATCGCCGCACGCGGGAATTCGTACATCAGCTTCGGTGCCATCGGCTTGCCGCCGTTCATGGCGATGATCAGCGAATCGCTGTCGGCGGGAATCGCCTCGCCCGTGGCGGGATTGCGCACATCGGCGAGGACACCGGGCCCGAGATAAGGAACGATGCTGCCATCCTTGAGGCCGGCGAGCAGTTGCGAGCGGAGTTCTGGAGTCATTGGAGTGCTCTGTGGGGTTGGGTAACCCCTTCGAGCAAATTCCACGCCTGTTCGCTGATCACGCAACGGCGGGCTTTTCAGCCGATGGGGCAGGAGCCGTTGTCGGGTTTGCGACAGAACTTCGTCGGATCGGCGGAAGCGCTGGCGGACATCCGCTGGCGAAGATACTATCGAGCATAAATACGCGATTCGAACGGAGACGCCTTGGCGCACAACCGGCCGCCCCCCCTCTTTCCCCCACCGCACACCAGCTATCGCGCCGGTGCGCTGCACCCCGAATCGTTCGCCTGGATCGCGCTCGCCCTGACCCTGATCTTCGCTGTTGGCGCCTGGTACGTCGCCGACCAGATCGTCAGCAACCGGGTCAACGACCGTTTCCAGTATCGTGCGGAGAAGGAACGCGACATCATCGTCCGCCGCCTGCAGGCCTACGAACTGGTGCTGCAGGGCACCGCCGCCTTCATCGAATCCAGCGACAAGGTCGACCGCGACGAGTGGCAACGCTATATCGCCCACCTCGAACTCGAACAGAACCTGCCGGGATTGCAGGCGATGGGTGTGGGTCTGCTGGTGCACCACACGGAAAGGGACCGGCACGTCGCCTCGGTGCGCCAGGAGGGCTTTGTCGATTACGACATCTGGCCAGCGGGCGAACGCGAGCAGTATGTCAGCATCGTCTTCCTTGAACCGATGGCCGGCATCAACCGCCAGGCGCTCGGTTTCGACATGTTCTCCGAGCCGGTACGCCGCGACGCCATGCAACGGGCCCGCGACAGCGGCCGAGCGGCGCTGAGCGGCAAGGTACGCCTGGTCCAGGAGAAGCAGAGCGCCGAACAGACCGGTTTCCTGATGTACCTGCCGGTCTATCACAGCGGTCTGCCGCGCAGCACCATCGACGAACGCCGTCAGGCCCTGGTTGGCTTCGTCTACAGTGCCTTTCGCGCCGAAGACCTGATGCGCCACCTGCTCGGCAACAATCTGGGCGACCTCGATCTGGTGCTTTACGACGATCAGGAGAAGGCGGAAAACCTGCTCTTCGATTCCGGCATCAGCGTCAACCCCGAACGGCGTGGCCAGCACTCCTCCCGCCTGCCGATCGAGCTCGGCAGTCATCGCTGGCTGGCACATTTCCAGAGCAGCCCGGAATTCGACGCGGTAACCACCAGCTACCTGCCCGGCAGCATTGCCGTCGGCGGCGGGCTGCTCGGCCTGCTGATCTTCGGCCTGCTAATCATCAATGCCCGTAATCAGCGGGCGGTCGAGAAGATTGCCGCGCGCCTCAGCGACAGCGAGCAGTCGCTGCGCAGCATCCTTGACAACGCTCCCGATGCCGTTTTCATCGCCGGCAGTGAGCAGCGCTATCAATATGCCAATCAGCGAGCCTGCGAACTGATCGGCTACAGCCTGTCGGAAATCCTCGCCATGGAAATCGGCGGGCTGGCACCGGAAGGCAAGCTCGACGAGCACCGCCGCATCTTCGACGAAGTGCTGGCCGTCGGTCATGTCTTCGCCGAACTGCCGCTGCGCCGCAAGGACGGCAGCACCGCCCTGGTCGAACTGAGCGCCGTGCTGCTGCCCAACGGCCGCGTGCTGGGCACCTGCCGTGACATCGCCCAACGCAAGCAGGCGGAAAGCGCCCTGCTCGCGGCCGAGCGCAAGTTCCGCGGCCTGATTGAACAGTCGCTGGTCGGCGTCTACATCATCCAGGATGGCCGCTTCGCCTACGCTAATCCGCGCTTCGCCGAGATGTTCGGCTTCACCGATCCGTCCGAGGTGGTCGGCGAAGTGGCGGTCAGTGATCTGGTGCAGCCGGAGGATCGCGACAAGGTCTCCGGCAACCTGCGCAAACGTATCGCCGGCGAGGTCGATTCAATCAACTATGCTTTCGTCGGTCGCCGGCGCGATGGCTCGCCACTGGATGTCGAGGTCTATGGCCGGCGCATGGAACATGAAGGCAAGCCAGCGGTGATCGGCGTCATCGTCGACGTCAGCGAGCGCAAACAGGCCGAAGCCGAGCTCGAACAGTACCGGCATCACCTCGAGGAACTGGTCAGAGTGCGCACCGCCGACCTGTCGGTGGCCAAGGAGGCGGCCGAGGCGGCCAACCGGGCGAAGAGCACCTTCCTCGCCAACATGAGCCATGAACTGCGCACCCCGATGAACGCCATCATCGGCCTGACCAACATTCTCCAGCGCCAGGCCGCCGATCCGCAGCAGCGCGACCGGCTGGCCAAGATCACCGGTGCCGCCAACCACCTGTTGCGCCTGCTCAACGACGTGCTCGACCTGTCCAAGATCGATGCCGAGCGCCTGACACTGGAGCACGTACCATTCCGTCTCGGCAGCGTCATCGCCAATGTCGAGAGCCTCATCGCCGACCGCCTGGAAGCCAAGCAATTGCGCCTGCGCCGGGAAATCGACGGGCGCCTGGGCGACACCGACCTGCTCGGCGACCCGCTGCGCCTGCAGCAGATCCTGCTCAACCTGCTCAGCAACGCCGTCAAATTCACCGAGCAGGGTGAAGTTTCGGTCAGCGCCCACATCGTCGCCGAGGATGAGCAACAACTGACTGTCGCGCTGCAAGTCGCCGACACCGGTATCGGCATGTCGGCCGAGGCGCAGCAGCGTGTCTTCCGCCCCTTCGAGCAGGCCGACAGTTCGACCACTCGCCAGCACGGTGGCACCGGCCTTGGTCTGGCCATCTGCGATCGCCTGGTCGGGCTGATGAACGGCCACATCACGGTCAGCAGCGAACCCGGTCGGGGCAGCGCCTTCAGCTTCACCCTGAGTTTCGACAAGTGCCATGCTGACGAGTTGCCGGCGCATGCCCAGACGCTGACCGGCGAAGCGGCCGAACAACTGCTGCGGACGCAGCATCACGACAAGCGTCTGCTGCTCGCCGAGGACGATCCGATCAACCAGGAAGTCGCCCACGAATTGCTGCACGACGTGCTCGGTCTGGCCGTCGATGTTGCCGCCGACGGCGTCGAGGCCCTGGCGTTGGCCCGGGGCAACATTTATGACCTGATCCTGATGGACATCCAGATGCCCAACCTTGACGGGCTGGAGGCCACCCTCGCCATCCGCCAGCTACCGGCGCATGCGGCGACGCCGATCCTGGCGATGACCGCCAATGCCTTCGTCGAGGACCGCCAGCGCTGCCTGGCCGCCGGCATGGACGATTTCATCGCCAAACCGGTTGATCCCGACGCACTGTTCATCATCCTCGCCCGCTGGCTCGGCAAAGCGGGCAGTTAAAGCGTCGACAGGCTGACCTCGGCGACACCGCCGATGGCCAGGAACTCGTCCTCGCCCTGCAGGACGCCGGGCAGCAGGCCGCAATGGAAGAAAATCTTCACCAGCGGCACGTCGACGGCGAGGATGTAGTCGCCGAATTCGCACGCCCGGTCACGGCTGCAAGTGAATGAATTGAGGTTGTTGAGCAGGATCAGCTGGCGGCCGTTATCGCCCTTTTCCAGCACCTCGTGATCGCCCAGGCGGTTGATGCCGCGGTAAAGCGTGACATGTTGGGCCGCCGGATGACGCCGCGCCAGCTCGTACTGGCAATAGGTGTACACCAGGTCGAGCTGGGCCTCCAGCGCATTGGTGCCGTACAGCCCCTGAGCGCGCATTTCCAGATAGCGCCGATAGGCCTCGTCTGACGGATCGCGCAGCGGCTGGCCGTGCCAGCGCGGCATCAGGCCGAAGCGTGATTCGACCCAGCCCTTGAGCACGGCGCCCTCGCGGCTGTCCGAGTCGAAACTCCAGCCGCGGATGGTCTTGCTGTAATTGGCTTTGGTCCGCCCCTTCTTCTGGCCGGTGAAGCCCATCTCTTCCGGCCATGCGAGCTGGAAACGCACGGTCAGGTAATCGCGGAAGACGTCGCCGCGCGCTTCCGGGGCTACCGCATCGAGGCGACGGAACAGGTCGCGGTGCAGTTCGGCGACGCCGTCGATCAACAACGGCGTCGGATGGCGCTGGAAAGTCAGGCTACCGAGGACGACCGCCGGCAGATTGCAGCGGTTGATCGGCAGGCGCGCGTCGCGCGGCAGTGTCGCTTTGTAGTCACCCCTACAAAGCGTAGGGGAATTGTCGGATGTCGGGGTGCCGACAAAATCCGGCGAATTTTCGATTTTCATTTTTATTTCAGTCACTTGCGGCCTGCCAGTCGACCTGGCACGCAACGTGCAGA
>DDWF01000206.1 GCA_002345845.1 Betaproteobacteria bacterium UBA2293
CCGAACACCGTCTTCGGCATGCAATAGACGCAGCGGAAGTTGCAGCGGTCGGTGACCGAGATGCGCAGGTCGCGCACCGGGCGGCCGAGTTTGTCGAGGAGGGGGGGCAGAGTGTTCACGCGAGCCATTATAGATAGGGAAGCTGGCGCCGCATTGGCTTGAATCAAGCGACGAGTGCCTGGCGCGCGGTGGCTAGTGTGGTGAAAAAATGAATGCCGGGGATTTCGGGCAGCTTGGCGATGCCGGCTCCGCCGGCCCAGAGTTCGACGCCTGCAGGCAGCAGGGTTTCGAGTTGCTGCAGCAGTCCCGCAATCTGCCGTTGCGGAAATGCCGAGGAAAACGACAGCGCGACGACCTCGGCCTGGTGTGCCGCAGCCGCCCTGGCGATCTCGATCAGCGGCATCTGCGGTCCGAGCGGGATGCAGTGGGCGCCTTCGATGCTCAATACCGCCTCCACCATCAGCAGACCGAGTGAGTGCCTTTCTTCCGGCACAGTGGTGAGCAGGATGCGGCGTCCCAGCGGTCGTGCCGGCAGGGTGGCGATCGCCTGACGCAGCAGGCGCTTGGTCAGTTCGGTGAACAAGTGTTCCTCGAAAACCTCGAAGCTGCCATCTTCCCAGGCCTCACCGACGCGCTGGGTGAGCGGAGCGACGGTGTCCTGGACAAAACTTTGCAAGCCCTGGCGGGCCAGACGCTGCTGCATGGCCTGCTGATAGCCGTGGGCGTCGTGCTGTTTGATCAGCGCCAGCAACTCGCCCGGATCTTCGCTACCGCTGCCCGGCCGGGCAGCGGGTGGCGGGCGGCGCGGCGCCAGCGCCGCCAGTTCATCGGCCGGCATCGCCAGTAGCTTGCCGGGCCGGTGGCCCATATCCATCAAGCGCTTGATCAGGCGCAGGCGTTCCACCTGCGCTGCCGGATAGCTGCGTTCGCCATTGTCGTCGCGCTCCGGGGTGGGGAAGCCATAGCGACGTTCCCACATGCGCAGGACATCCTTGGAGAGGCCCGTATCGCGTTCGACGGCGGCGATGTTGAATTGAGGGGAGTTCATTTTGTCCTGAACAAACGTTGGTCAAACTGTTGACAAGCCAGACATTGATGACTATCTTACGAACAAATGACGAATTTGTCTAGGACAAACATCTGGAGTGTTGAACATGCTGAGCCACATGAAACGCTGGTTGGGAATCGCCGGGCTGCTCTCTTTGGGTGTTGTCCCATCGGCTGCCGCCGCTGCCTGCCCGGCGCTGCTCGATCACAGCTTTCCCAGCCTGCTCGACGGCAAGCAGCAGTCGCTCTGCCAATACCAGGGGAAGGTGATCCTGGTGGTGAATACGGCCAGTTTTTGCGGCTTCACCGCGCAGTATGAGGGGCTGGAAAAGCTCTATGCCCAGCTCAAGGATCGCGGCCTGGTCGTTGTCGGTTTTCCGTCCAACGACTTCGGCGAACAGGAGCCGGGCTTCGACCAGCAGATTGCCGATTTCTGCCGCCTCACCTACGGCGTCGACTTCCCGATGATGGGCAAGACGGTGGTCAAGGGCGCTGAGGCCAATGCCTTCTACCAGCAGTTGGCCAGGATCACCGGCAGCCAGCCGCGCTGGAACTTCCACAAGTACCTGATCAATCGCGATGCCACGCAGGTAGTTGCCTACAGCAGCGCCACCAAGCCGGAAGACGTCGATCTGCAGAAGAAGATCGAAGAATTTCTCCGCTGAGAACCCCTTACCTATCCCCTGGAGTCCGCCATGAATGCCCCCGACACCTATTCCCGGTCCGCCGCCGGCCAACACGGAAAACAACGCATCGCCGTCGTCGGTGCCGGCATCTCCGGCCTGGCCAGCGCCTGGCTGCTGGCGCGCCGGCATGACGTCACCCTGTTCGAGGCCGGCGCCTATCTCGGCGGCCATACCAATACCGTCGAGGTGACGCTGGAAGGCAAGACGCATCCGGTCGACACCGGCTTCCTGGTCTTTAACGAAAAGACCTATCCCAATCTGATCGCCATGTTCGCCCTGCTCGGCGTCGACAGTGTTGAAACCGAGATGTCCTTCGCCGTCAGCCTGGAAAATCCCGATCTCGAGTGGGCCGGCAGCAATCTGGCGACCGTCTTCGGTCAGAAGCGCAACCTGCTTCGCCGGCAGTTCTGGTCCATGCTCTCCGACATCCTGCGCTTCAACCGCGAAAGCACCGCCTGGCTGGCCTCGCATCCGGACAACCAGCGCAGCCTGCGCGATTTCCTGGTCGAGGGCCGCTATTCCGATGCCTTCTCCGACTGGTACCTGTTGCCCATGGCCGCCGCCATCTGGTCCTGCCCGACCGGCCAGATGCGCGACATGCCGCTGGCCACCTTCATCCGCTTCTGCCAGAACCATGGCCTGCTGCAGGTCTTCGACCGGCCGCTATGGCGCACGGTGAAGGGCGGCGGCCGCGAGTACGTGCGCAAGATTGCCGAGCAGCTCGACGACATCCGCCTCAATTGCCCGGTCAGCGCCGTCACCCGTGAAGCCGATGGGCTGCGCGTCACCCATGCCGGCGGCAGCGAGCATTTCGACCAGGTGGTGATGGCCTGTCACAGCGACCAGGCCCTGGCCATCCTCGGCTTCACCGCTACCGACGGCCAGCGCGAGGTGCTCTCGGCCATCCGCTACCAGCCCAATCGCGCCCTGCTGCACACCGATGCCGCGTTGCTGCCCCGTGACCGCAAGCTGTGGTCGGCGTGGAACTACTTCGCCGGTTGCGGCGAGCCGGGCGAGCAGCCGGTCGGCGTCTCCTACCTGATCAACAAGCTGCAGCCGCTGCCCTTTGAGATGCCCGTCGTGGTGACCCTCAATCCGGCGCGTGAACCCGATCCGGCCAAGGTGCTCGCCGAGTTCGACTACGCCCACCCGATCTTCGACGGCCCGGCCATCGCCGCCCAGCAGAAGCTGGCCAGCGTCCAGGGCGAGAACGGCATCTGGCTGGCCGGCGCCTGGGGCAGCTACGGTTTCCACGAGGATGGGCTGAAGTCGGCCTTGCGCGTGGTCAATGGCCTGGGCATCCGGGCGCCGTGGCAGGGCGAGGAAACCGTTGCCGCCCGCCAGCTGGAAAGGGTCTGATGATGCCGGCCCGTCCGCGCCTCTTCCTCGGCCATGTCATGCACCGCCGCACCCGGCCGGCGGTCAATGCCTTCGTCTACCCGGTCTTCTACATGCAGGTGCCGGTCAATGATCTGACGGCGGCGGAGAATAGCGTCTTCTCGCTCGATCGTTTCAACCTGCTGTCGCTGCACCGCAAGGACCACGGCCCGCGTGACGGCAGCCCGCTGCTGCCTTGGATCCAGCAGAAGCTGCGCGAGCACGGTTTGCCGGCCGATGGCGAGATCGTCCTCCAGTGCTTCCCGCGGGTATTGGGCTATGTCTTCAATCCGGTCAGCTTCTGGTTCTGCCATGACCGGGAAGGGCACCTGATCGCCGTGCTGGCCGAGGTCAGCAATACCTTCGGCGGCCGTCACAGCTACCTGCTGCATCACGGCGGGCGGCCGCTGCCGGACGGCCTGGAACTGCGCGCCGGCAAGGAGTTCCATGTCTCGCCCTTCTGCGAGGTCGAAGGCGGTTACCGCTTCCGCTTCCATCTGCAGCGCAACTGTCCGGTCGTCCGTATCGATTACGACGACGCCGACGGCGAACTGCTCCTCACCTCCATCTCCGGGCGGCCGCAAGCCTGGTCGGCGAGCGCGCTGCTCGCCGCCTTCCTGCGCATGCCCCTGCTCACCGCCGGCGTCATGCTGCGCATTCACTGGCAAGCCCTGAAACTCTGGCTGAAAGGCGTGCCCTTCATCGGTGCTCAGCCACCAGCGACACCCCAACCCTCCCAGGAATCGACAAAATGAACAACACGCTGACCCTGCGTGGCACTGAAAGCCTCGCTCGCGACACCCAGCTGGTATTCCGGCTACTCGAAAATCTCGCCGGCGGCCGCCTGGAGATCCGCCTGCCCGATGGCTCCAGCCGCCTGTTCGGCAACGGCGAGCACGGCGTGACGCTCAATGTCCACGATGAAGCCATGTTCAGCCAGGTGCTGGCGCGTGGCGACATCGGTCTGGCCGAAGCCTACCTCGATGGTCACTGGGACGCGTCCGACATCACCGGCCTGCTGACCCTGCTGGCGCGCAATCGCGAGCTTCTGAAGAGTGCGGTTTACGGTTCCTGGCGCGGCCTGCTGGCGGCGCGCTGGCGGCACTGGCTGAACGCCAACAGCAAGGCCGGCAGCAAGCGCAACATCATGGCTCACTACGATCTCGGCAACGATTTCTACAAGCTCTGGCTGGACTCGACGATGAGCTATTCCAGCGCCCTGTACCGGGCCGTCGATGATGGCGACCTGGCCACGGCGCAGCGCGCCAAGTACCGCCGCATCCTCCGTCGCCTGCATGCCGACGCCGGCCAGAGCGTGCTGGAAATCGGTTGCGGCTGGGGCGGCTTCGCCGAACTGGCGGTCGCCGACGGTCTGCAGGTCACCGGCCTGACCCTGTCGCCGGCCCAGCTGGCGTGGGCGCAAAAGCGCGTACCGCAGGCCGACCTGCGCCTGCAGGACTATCGCGACACCAACGAACAGTTCGACCACATCGTTTCCATCGAGATGTTCGAGGCGGTTGGCGAACGCTGGTGGCCGACCTACTTCAAGACCGTCGCCAAGGCGCTGAAGCCGGGTGGTCGGGCGGTGATCCAGAGCATCACCATCCGCGACGACCTGTTCGCCGAGTACCGCAAGGGCACCGACTTCATCCAGCAGTACGTCTTCCCCGGCGGCATGCTGCCGTCGCGCGCCGCCTTCCGTGCTGCCGCCGCCCGCCAGGGCCTGGTCGTCCATGCCGAATACGCCTTTGGCGAGGACTACGCGCGGACGCTGGCCGAGTGGCGTCACGCCTTCGAGGCCAAATGGCCGCAAATTGCCGCGCTCGGTTTCGACGAGCATTTCCGCCGCCTTTGGCGCATGTATCTTTGCTATTGCGAGGCCGGCTTCCTGGCTGGAAACATCGATGTCGTCCATTTTGAACTCAGTCACCGCTAAGCCGGCCATCGGCTCACCGGGCCGCCGCCGCCTCGTCCTCGGCCTGCTCGCCGCGCCCTTTGCCGCCCATGCCAGCAGCGATCCTACCGCCGGCCTGACGCGCTGGGGTACCGGCACCTTTCGCCGCTTCGGCTTCCTCGTCTATGAAGCCACGCTGTGGTCCGGCGGCGAAGACCCGCAGCGACCACCACTCGCCCTGCGCCTGACCTACAAGCGCAACATCGCCGGCAAGGCCATTGCCGAGGCCAGCGTCAAGGAAATGCGTCAGCTGGGTGTCGGCGACGACAGGCAGCTCAGGCTTTGGGGTGAACAGATGGAACGCATCTTTCCCGATGTGAAGCAGGAAGATCAGATCGTTGGCCTGCACCTGCCACAGGGGGCGCGCTTTTTTCACAACGGGCGGTTGATAGGGGCCATCGGGGATCCAGGGTTTGCTGAGGGTTTCTTCGCTATCTGGCTGGATCCGAAGACGAGTGCGCCGGAGTTGCGGGCAGCTTTGTTGAGGAAGTCGTGATGGGGGTTTCTTCTTTTCTGGCGGTGGGTTCCGCCCTTGCGGGGCGGGCGTACTTTCTTTTTGATGGCAAAAAGAAAGTAGCCAAAGAAAAAGCCACCCCTGGGTCGGTGGCCCCTTCGGGGCTTCCCTGCGCTACTCGGGCTGTCGGGCGGCTGGCTAAACTCGCCGCTGCGCGGCTCAGACAACGCCAGCCGACTTCCCCCGCCAGCCCTGCGTTGCTCG
>DDWF01000274.1:0-224 GCA_002345845.1 Betaproteobacteria bacterium UBA2293
CGAGATCACCCTGCTCACCGTCCGTGCCCGCGACAGCGCCGGCGAAGTGCGCACTTACTTTTGCGAGCCGATCGGCCACGTACAGGTGGCGGGCGACTACGTCGAATCCTGGCAACCGCAGCCGATGTCGCCGGCCGCCCGCCAGCGCGCCGAACAGATCGCCGCCGCCGTCACCGGTAATCTCGGCGGCCGCGGCCTGTTCGGTGTCGAACTGTTCATCAAGG
>DDWF01000274.1:279-35545 GCA_002345845.1 Betaproteobacteria bacterium UBA2293
ACGCCCGCGCCATCCTCGGCCTGCCGGTGGACACCGCCCTGCGCGAACCCGGCGCCTCGGCCGTCATCTACGGCGCCATGGACGAAGCCGGCATCGCTTTCGCAGGTATCGATGAGGCACTGGCCGTGCCGCGCAGCGACCTGCGCCTGTTCGGCAAACCGGAAGCCTTCGCCAAACGCCGTATGGGCGTCGCCGTGGCCAATGGCGACAGCATCGACCAGGCCAGGGAGCGGGCCAAGCTGGCCGCTTCCCGGGTGCGGCCGGTCAAGGGCTGAGCGGAAAACACCAGAAAAGCCGGGCGGCACGGCGCCTACAGTCCGGTCTTTTCGCTGCCGCCCGGTACCTCAGTAAGGCGCCGGCGGCCCTTACCTTTGGTCCAATAGACCGGCCGGTGTGAGGCAGGTAACTTTTCTCCTAATTTCGTGCTGTTATTTATTGAAGCCAATGAGGGTCAAAATGCTTATTCGTTCCTGCCTGATTGCTGCCGTTACCTGCCTCACCTTGTCCTTGAGCGCCTGCGGCGGCGCCGATGTGAAAAGTGAAATCACGACGACGACCAAGGGCGAGCAACTGCTCGACCTGAAAAAGGCTTACGAGGCGGGTGCCTTGTCGCAGTCGGAATACGAGTCCGAGCGCAAGAAAATTCTCAACGCCAAATAAGCACGATCCGGCTTGATGCCTGCCGCCATCAGTCAAAGCGCCTCGCCCCGGCGTGGGTGATGGCCGGCAAGCCGTCTGGCAGCACCCTGCAACATTGCCGCCTCATCATCGGATGAGCTGCAGCTTCGCGGACAACGAGACGGCGCCATGGGCGTCGCCGTGGCCAACGGCGACAGCATCGAGCAGGCGCGCGAACGGGCCAGGCTGGCGGCCGCGCGGGTGCGCACCGAGCACCTATGAACCGGCCAGGCGCCCCCGGTTAGACCAAAGGCTAATAGCCCGCGCCCGATCGCCTTGCTAGCCTTACGCCACGATATTCCGAAGGAGCGGGGGTGGCGCAGCGGCCTTCACCCCATTCTCCGGGGATTTAAGTAACGAGCGGGGTTGCACGATGGGCGGCAAGAACAATCCGAATGGCCTGGTCAGGCGGGGTAACACAGCATGACCGCCGGCATGCGCCGGCTGGCGAGCGGCCTCGGCATCGTCCTGGCCGGCCTGCTGATGCTGCTGGCCGGCGTCTGGGGCGCACTGGCCATGACCTTTGCCGGCCCCGGCGGCTATCTGGGCCAGGGCCTGGCAGGTGCCGTTGCCATCCTGACGCTCGTCGCCATTGCCGGATTGGCGACGCGCCAACGCCGCGGCCGTTCGATCGCGCTCTTCACGCTGCTGTTCGCTGCGCTGCTGCTCTGGTGGAGCGGCATCAAGCCGGCCAACGACCGCGACTGGCAGAGCGACGTGGCGGTCCTGCCGGCGGCGGAAATTGACGGCAGCCGCATCACCGTACGCAATATCCGCAATTTCGACTACCGCAGCGAAACCGACTACACGCCGGCCTATTACGATCGCCAGTTCGATCTCGACAAGCTGTCCGGCGTGGACCTCGTCGCCGTGTACTGGATGGGTCCGGCCATCGCCCACGTCTTTCTCAGCTTCGCCTTCGCCGACGGCGAACACCTGGCGATCTCCATCGAGACGCGCAAGGAAAGGAACGAAGACTACTCGACCATCAAGGGTTTCTTCCGCCAGTACGAACTGTTCTACGTGGTGGCCGACGAGCGCGACGTGATCCGCCTGCGCACCAATTACCGGCGCGCCCCCCCCGAGGATGTTTACGTCTATCGCGTGGGCGGCTCGCTGGATAGTGGTCGCCGCCTGTTCCTCGAGTACATGCAGCGGATCAATGCCCTGAACGCGCAGCCGGAGTTCTACAACACGCTGACCACCAATTGCACGACCAACATCTGGAGCAACACCCACGTCAACGACAGCCGCTTGCCGTTCAGCTGGAAGATCCTGGCCAGCGGCTACGTTCCCCAGTATCTTCACGAACAGGGCCGGCTGGCAAACAACCAGCTGCCCTTCGCCGAAATCCAGCAGCAGGCGCTGGTCAATGCCAAGGCCCGGGCCGCCGACCAGGCCCCCGACTTTTCCCGCCGTATCCGCGCCAACACGACCCCGAAGGCAAACCCATGAAACGACTGCCGCCCCGCTTCGCCCGCACGGGCCTTTTGACCCTGGCCGCCGGCTTGCTGTCCGGCTGGCTGCTGGCCGCGCCAAGCGCCGCCGCAGAGAAGGATGGCCCGCCAACCGCCAAGGCCCGGCCGAAGATCTGCCTGGTGCTCTCCGGCGGCGGCGCCCGCGGCGCCGCCCACGTTGGCGTACTCAAGGTGCTGGAAGAATATCGCGTGCCGATCGACTGCATTGCCGGCACCAGCATGGGCTCGCTGGTCGGCGCCGCCTACGCCAGCGGCATGTCGGTAACGGAAATGGAAGAAACCCTGAAGGGCATCTCCTCCGAACTGCTGTTCAAGGAAAAACCGCCGCGCCAGGAGCTGGCGATGCGCCGCAAGCAGGACGACTACAACATCTTCTTCGGGCCGGAACTCGGCGTGCGCGACGGCAGCGTCACTTTCGGCAAGGGCATCGTCACCGGCGTCCAGCTCGAGTCGGTGTTGCGCCAGCTGTCCAGAGTCAAGGGTTATCACGACTTCGACCGCCTGCCGATTCCCTTCCGTGCTGTGGCCACCGACCTGGTCACCGGCAAGGCCGTCGTCTTCAAGGAAGGCGAGCTGGCCAACGTCATGCGCGCCTCGATGTCGGTTCCCGGCGCCGTCGCCCCGGCCGAATTCGGCGGCATGATCCTGGTCGACGGCATGCTCACCGGCAACCTGCCGGTGGAGTCGGCGCAGGCCATGGGCGCCGACATCATCATCGCCGTCAACGTCGGCACGCCGCTGCTCAAGCGTGAGGAACTCGGCGGCATCCTCGGCGTTTCCAACCAGATGCTGAGCATCCTGACCGAACAGAACGTGCAGGTCTCGCTGGCCAAAATGAAACCGACCGACATCCTGATCTCGCCGGAGCTAGGCGATTTCTCCACAGGCGATTTCGATCACCTGACCCAGATCGCGCCGCTCGGCGAAACGGCGGCACGCAAGGTGGCCGAGCAACTCTCCCGCCTGTCCATCCCGCCGGCCCAGTACGCGGCCGTGCGCGCCCTCCAGACCGTCGTCGTCGAACCCGACCTGCAACCCGTCGACGAAATCCGCTTCGTCGACCTGAAGCGGGTCAATCCGGTGGCGGCGCAGAACGTCATGGAAACCGAGACCGGCAAACCCCTCGACCAGCCGACGCTGGACAAGGACATGCGGCGCCTCTACGGGACCGGCGACTTCGAGCACGTCAACTACCGCTTCCTCGAGGAACCCGGCCGGCGCGTACTGGCCGTCGATGCTGTGGAAAAATCCTGGGGCCCCGACTATCTGCGTTTCGGCCTCGGACTGTCGAGCGACTTCAGCGGCGACGCCTACTTCAATATCCTGGGCAGCTACCGCCGGACCTGGCTCAACGCGCTTGGCGCCGAATGGCGGACCGACCTGCAGATCGGCCGCACCAGCAGCCTGAAAACCGAGTTCTACCAGCCGGTGAATGCGCGCGGCTCGCTCTTCATCGCCCCGAACGCCTCGCTGGAACGGCGCTCGACCTCGCTCTTCGACGGTGATCATCGCCTTGCCCGCTACCAGGCCACCTCCCTGCAGGCCGGGGTCGACATCGGCGGCCGCCTGTCGCGCTACGGTGAACTGCGCCTCGGCCTGGTCGGCGGAACCATGAAGCCGGAACTCGACACCGGTCCGCTGAGCCTGAAGCCGGTCGAATCCTCGGTCACCCTGGGCGCCTACCGCCTGCGCCTGGTCCTCGACCAGCTCGACAGCACGCACTTCCCGCGCTACGGCTGGCGCGGCGGCGCCAACGTCTACGCCTCGCGCGATTCCCTTGGCGCCGACCGTGAATATACCAAGTGGGATGCCGAAGCCATCGGCGTTTACTCGCTCGGCAACCATACCTTCAATCTTTCCCTGAAGGCCGGCGGTAAAACCGGCTCCGGCAGCCTGCCCTATTACGACATGTTCCAGTGGGGCGGTTTCCTGCAACAATCCGGTTATGCCACCGGGCAACTGCTCGGCGACAGCCTGCGCTACGCCCGCCTGATGTACTACCATCGCATCCTCGCCGGGAGCATGCTCGAAGGCGCCTACGGCGGCATCTCGCTGGAAGTCGGCAAGGTCGGCAACAATCCGCTGATCACCGGCGCTCCCGAGGACGTGCTGCGCTCGGGCAGCGTCTTCATTGCCGCCGACACGCCAATCGGCGCCGCCTATCTCGGCTATGGCCGGGCAGCCGACGGCAACGATAACGCCTACTTCTTCCTCGGCCGGCCGTTCTAGTCATGGAAGCAAGTAATCCGGAAACCTCCGCTCCGACGATCTTCGTCATCGACGACGACGATGGCGTGCGTACCGGCCTGTCACGGCTCTTGCGGGCCGCCGGTTGGCAGGTCGGAGCCTTCGCTTCGGCCGACGCTTTCCTCAATCGACCGGCCTACGTCGGGACCGGCTGCGTGCTCCTCGATGTCGACATGCCCGAGATCAACGGACCTCGCCTGCAAGAAATGATGCTAGAACGCGACATCGACCTGCCGGTTGTCTTTCTCACCGGCAAGGGCGACGTGCCGACGAGCGTCCAGGCGATGAAGCGCGGGGCCGTCGACTTTCTGCTCAAGCCGGTCGAGAACAAGGCGTTGTTCGCCGCCATCGACATGGCGCTGCAGCGCCATGTCAGCCGTCAGGCGCATCGGCTGGAACAGCATGGCATCACCACACGCCTCGACCGCCTTTCCGCCCGCGAACGCGAGGTCATGGACCTGGTCGTGCTCGGCCGACTGAACAAACAGATCGCCGCCGAATTGGGCATTGCCGAAAAGACCGTCAAGGTTCATCGCGGGCGGGTCATGGAAAAGATGGAGGTGCGCTCCGTCGCTGCGCTGGTGCACCTGCTGGAGCGCGCCGACGACAGAGCAGCAACCAGCGACGGCGAGTCGCCCGTGCGGCGTTAGCCTCCTACAAGAAGCCGGGCAACGGCATCAGGCCGCAACCAATAAGACCAAGAGGCAATTACCGGCTGTCGCCGGCCTGACTACCATCGGCATTGCCTGACCCAATGGAGAACTCAGCATGCGACATTCCGGCAGCATCGTCCTTGGCCTGGCCCCGCTCGTGGCAATCAGTGCCGGCAGCATCACCGACGATGCCGCCGACGGCCCGCTAGCCGACCACCGTCGCAGCAAGAAGCCGCTGTTCGGAGACATTGGCGTGGCCTACATCTGGTGGCACTGATTCCCGATGATTGATCAGCGATCCGGCAGGAGACCAGGCATGCGCGATGCTTCGACAGCCCTGAGCATTCACATCGTCGACGACGATGCGCTGGTCCGCAGCGGTCTGGCCCGACTGATGCGTTCCGCCGGCCACTCGCCGCTGACCTTCGAGGACGGCGAGTCCCTGCTCGCGCACCTGCATCAGTCGCCCCCAGACTGCGTCTTGCTCGACATCACCTTGTCCGGCATGACCGGCATCAAGCTGCAGGAACAACTCCGGGCGCTGGTCGCCAATGTTCCCGTCATTGCCGTATCGGCCAGCGACGACGAGGAAACCGTTCGCCTGGCCCGGCAACTGGGCGTGCGCTTCTTCTTTCACAAACCCGTCGACGGCCTGGCGCTGCTTGACGCAATCAAGTGGGTCACCGGAGGCTCCGGCGCCCGCTGAACAAGCTCCGGCTTGGTGGATATGCCGCTTGGCGTTAAATTCGGACGCATGTCAGGCATGAACTTGATCAACGCACTCTGGCCGATGATGGCGGCCACCAGCCTAACGCTGGCCATCATCTTTTTCTTCATCTGGATTCGCCTCCGCTCGCAGCGCGACTACCTGGCCTTTTGCGTGTTCGCGATCTGCGTCTGGTTCTGCACACTGTGCGAATGGTTGATGATGCGTTCCACCACCCCACAGCAATATGGCGACACCTTGCGCTGGATGATGCTGGCGGTTGCGGTGGGCGAAATCAGCCTGGCAGCTTTCATTCGCTGGCACCTGCATGCCGGCCGGGGCTGGCTGTTCTGGTCCATCTGCGCACTGCGCCTGCTCGGCATACCCATCAATTTCCTCTCCGGCGCGAACGTCGTTTACTCGGAAATCACGGCGCTCCAGCAGATCAGCACTTTCAGCGGTGACAGCATTGCCTTTCCGGTCGGAGTACCGGGCCCCTTCCACTGGCTGATAAACAACCTGTCGGATGTGCTTCTGATCATTTTCCTGATCGACGCCACCTATTCCGCGGCGGGCTCGGAAAATCGGCTGGCACGGCGGCGCGCATTGCTCGTGGGCGGCGGCATCAGCCTGTTCTTCCTGATGGCGGCGGGCCATGCCACCCTTCTCCACGCGGGACTCGCCCCCCCGCCCTATCTCATCAGTGTCAGCTTCCTCGGCATCGTCCTCGTGATGTCCTACCAGCTGGGCTTCGATGTCTTCCGTTCCGTGCAACTGGCCGTCGAGTTGCGCGAAAGCGAGCAGCGCATGGATCTGGCCGTCGATGCCGCCCACCTCGGACTCTGGGAATGGGACATCAAGCGTGACGTTTTCTGGGCCAACGACACCGGATACGCGATGTTTTCCTTCCTCCCAGCCGAGCGCATCGACTTCGGCATGTTCAGCCAGCGCGTGCATCCGGACGAGAGGGCGGCCGTTACCGCCGCCGTCACTGAAGCCATCGAAAAGAACCACCGTTACGAGAAGGAATACCGCGTCGTTCTGCCCTCCGGCGAAACCCGCTGGATGCAAGCCTGGGGCAGGGTCGAACGCGGCGCTGCCAAAGAACCCGTCAAGTTGTTGGGCGTGGTTGTCGATGTCACGGAGCGCAAGCTGGCCGAGCGGCGAAGCCTGGACATGGAAAGACTGGCCAACCGTCAGCGCGACGAACTGGCGCATCTGTCGCGTGTCGCCATGCTCGGCGAGTTGTCCGGCGCCCTCGCCCACGAACTGAACCAGCCACTGACCTCGATCCTCAGCAACGCCCAGGCAGCCCAACTGTTCATCGCCCGCGGCGTGGTCACCGCCGAGGAAATCGGCCCGATCCTCAACGACATCGTCGAAGCCGACCGCCGCGCCGGCGACATCATCCGGCGCCTGCGACTGTTGTTGAAAAAAGATGAGTCGTCGCGGGAGTGGCTTGATCTCAACGAGGTGGTCCGGGAAATCCTGCGCCTGACCAACAGCGACCGCCTCTCCCGGGGCATCACGATCAAGCTCGAACTATCGCCCGATCTACCCCCGGTCTATGGCGACAAGGTGCAATTGCAGCAGGTCTTCCTGAACCTGCTGAACAACGCCTGCGATGCTACCGAGGCCACGGATGAAAGGCCGGCGCTAACCGTTCGCACCACGCGCGAAGCCGGCGATGTCACCGTCGCCGTCGCCGACCGCGGCAGCGGGATTGCCCCCGAGAACATCGAGCGCATCTTCGAGCCCTTCGTCACGACCAAGGCAAACGGCATGGGCCTTGGCCTGTCAATCTGCCGGACCATCATTCACGCTCATCACGGACAACTCTGGGCCGAAAACCGGCAGGACGGCGGCTCGATTTTCCATTTCCAGCTCCCCGCTGCCTGAACCGCGCCGGTGCCGATCGCCGCCCCTGCCGGCGGTACGACCAAGGTCTCATTTCTCCCCGCAGGCCGGGGGCATAACCTTCCCTTCCAGGCTTGGATGAGTGCGGCCGCACTCCCTGGCGCACAGGTCCGCCCCGGACTGTCTTCGACGGAAGGAGAAAAAAATGAACGCCCCACGGAACATCCCCACACCACCAGCCGGCCGCTGGTGGAAAATCGCCGCCAGTGCCAGCATCCTGATGGCCGCCGGCCTCATCTTCCTGCACGGCATCCCCGAGGCTGCCGCGGCCGATGCCCAGAAACGCCCCAACGTGCTGCTGATCGTCGCCGACGACATGGGCTACTCCGACATCGGTGCCTTCGGCGGCGAGATCGAGACCCCGAACATCGACGCACTGGCCAAGCGCGGCCTCAGTGCCACCAATTTCTACGTCGGCCCGACCTGCTCGCCGACCCGCTCGATGCTGCTCACCGGTACCGACCACCATGTAGCCGGCTTCGGCAACATGTCGGAATACTTCGGCCCCGAGCAAAAGGGCAAGCCTGGCTACGAAGGCCACATCAACAAGCGCGTGACAAGCATCGCCAGCCTGCTCCGCGACGCCGGCTATCACACCTACATGGCCGGCAAATGGCATCTTGGTGAAGAGAAGGGTAGTTGGCCCGCCGACCAGGGTTTCGAGCGCGACTTCACCCTGATGCAGGGTGGCGGCAGCCACTGGTCGGACATGGGTTATCCGAGTCCGCAACACCCGCACCTGACCTTCACCCGCAACGGCAAGCTGCTCGACAAGCTTCCCGACGACCACTTCTCCACCGCTGCCTTCAGCGACTTCATCACCCAGTCGATCGACGAGAACAAGGCCGACGGCAAACCCTTCTTTGCCTACCTCTCCTATCAGGCGGTGCACAGCCCATTCGCCCTCCCGGACGACTGGATCGACAAATACAAGGGCCGCTATGACAAGGGCTACGACGCGTTACGCGCCGAGCGCCTGGCCCGGATGAAGGAGCTGGGATTGGTTGGGGCCGACGTAAACCTGGCCCCGCGCATGCCCAACATTCCCGCCTGGGACAGCCTGACACCCGAACAAAAGAAGATCTCAGCCCGGAAAATGGAAATTTACGCAGCGATGCTGGCCAACGTTGATCATCACGTCGGCCGCGTGCTCAGCCACCTGAAGGCCAATGGCCAGCTCGACAACACACTGGTGCTGTTCTTCTCCGACAACGGCGCCGAGCCGGTCGAGCTTCTCGAACTGGCCGCTTCGGTCGATCCGGCGATGAAGATCTGGCTGGAAAAGAACTGGGATACCAAGCCGGAGAACTGCGGCCGCAAGATGTCGGTGTGCGACTACGGGGCCGCCTGGGCCCAGGTCGGCTCGACGCCTTATGCCTACTTCAAGCACTACACCGCCGAGGGAGGCATCCGCTCGCCCCTGATCGCCGCCGGTCCCGGCGTCGTCTCCGGCGGTCAGACCACCCGGGCCGTCCTGCACGTGACCGATGTCGTGCCGACGCTCCTCGAACTGGCGGATATCCGTCATCCGTCGAAGCGCAAGGGAAGCAAGCTGGCGCCACTGGCCGGCAAGTCGATGCAGCCGGTGCTCGCCGGCAAGGCCCAGGCCATTCGCAGCAGCGAGGAGTCGATCGGCTGGGAGCTGTTCGGCAACCGTGCCCTGCGCCAGGGTGACTGGAAAGCCCTCAACCTGCTGAAAACCGCCGGCGGTACCGGCGAATGGCAGCTCTTCAACCTCAAGGACGACCCGACGGAGTCGCGAGACCTGGCCACCAGCCAGCCGGCCAAGCTGAAGGAGATGACCCGCTTGTGGGATCGTTATGCCAAGCAGAACGGGGTCATCCTGACCGGCGACGGCCCTTTCAAGAGCAGGAAATAGGACCATGAACAAGAACGCAATCCGCCTGCCGCTGGCCCTGGCCGGCCTGCTGGCCGCCTTCGCCCCGCAGGCCCAGGCGGCAGACGAATGGGAAGTGGCCGTCACTCCCTACCTGTGGGCATCCGGCATGAAGGGCGACACGCAGGCCGGCCGGCTGCCGAAGACCAGCGTCGACATGAAGTTCTCGGACATCATGGACACCCTGGATTTCGGCCTGATGGGCCAACTGGAGGCGCGCAGGAAGCGCTGGGGCATCTTTGTCGACGCCATCTACATGAAGCTCTCGGACACCGCCGAAAGCAACGGACAGGTAGTCGATCTCCGTGCCAAGGCACGGATCGAGCAGAGCACGCTGGCCGCCGCCGTGACTTACCGGCTGCTGGAGGGTTCGTCGCCCGTCGATCTGTTCGGCGGCGTGCGTTATACCAAGCTGGATGTCGAAGCCAAGATCGACGCCAGCGTCTTCGGTGGTCTGCTGAGCCGACAGGTGAAGCGGGACGCCAGCAAGGACTGGTTCGATCCCTACATGGGCGTGCGCGCCCAGCACAAGCTGAACGACAATTGGACGCTGGTGGGCTACGGCGATGTCGGCGGCTTTGGTGTCGGCGCCGACTTCACCTGGCAGGCCTCGCTGGGCGCCGATTACGCGCTGTCGAAATCCACCTCGGCCAGCTTTGGCTACCGCTACTTCAGCGTGGACTACGACGACGACGGCTTCCGCTACGACATGAAGAACGACGGCCTGTACCTGGGCATGACCTTCCGCTTCTGACCAAGCGGGCCGGGGCGGCGTCCGCCGTCCCGGCTCAGGCCTCGCCCGGCACCACCCTGACGGCCAGTGGCGCCGCCGCTTCCAGGCGTACCTGCCGCTGCGGGAAGGGAATCTCGATGCCGTGCTCGGCAAAACAGGCGTCGATCATGAAGCGCAGGTCGCTGAGCACCAGATTGCCGCTGCGCCGCCCCGGCCCAACCTCCAGCCAGACGTTCAGCGAGAACATCAGCGCGCTGTCGGCAAAATCGGTGAACAAGACCTCGGGCGCCGGCTCGGCCAGCACCAGCTTGTGACGCCCGGCAACTTCCAGCAGCAAGTCGGAAACCTGGCGCACCGGCGAACCATAGGCGACACCGATGTTCAGCACATGGCGCACCTGGCGACTGGACAGCGTCCAGTTGGTGACGTTCTGCTCGAGGAAGGTGCTGTTCGGCACCAGGGTCTCGATGCCATTGGCGTCACGGATGGTGCAGGAGCGGACATTGATGTCGGTGACCTCGCCGCGGATGCCGCCGACCTCGACAATGTCGCGCGGCTTGAATGGCCGTTCGAGCAACAGCATGACACCGCTGATCAGGTTCTTCAGCAGCGTCTGCATGCCGAAACCGGCACCGATGGCAATGGCGCCGCCGAGGAAGGCGAAGGCGGCAAGCGGAATCTTCACTGCATCCAGGGCCAGCAGCATCAGTGCAACCAGGGTGACGGCGAGGATCCACTTGCGGGCGATGCGCGCACTCGTCTCCTCCATCCGCCCGTGGCGCACCGCCACTCGCACGACGAGGCCGCTGACGATGGCCACCAACAGATAACCAAAAATCACGATCAGAATGGCCTCAGCCACCTTGGAGACGGTGATACCCCGGGTGCCGAGTATCTTCTTGCCGTCGACGATCATGCTGTCCTCGACGGCTACCAGTTCAAAGTTCCACAGGGCCTGCACGCCTGCAACGGCAGCCGCCAGCCAGTCGCTCAGCTGAGTACGCGTACCCTGCTCGCCGCTCCTCACTTCCTCGTCGGCCACCCAGCGCAGGAGCAGGTTGCGCGTGTCGTCGACCTCGCTGAAGGTCGTCAGATGCAAGCGTTCGCGATCGCCCAGCACACCGACCAGGCCCTGACGAAACGCCGACTCGCCCTCGTCGGCGGCCAGACGCTGCAGGTTCTGCTGTTCGGCAATCTGGCCGACGATGACCTCGATCTTGTTGCGCAGGTGTTCGATGGTCGGGTCGATCACCTTCAGCAGCCGGCGGCTCTCCTCAAACATCTTCCGCTGATCCAGCTTCTCACCCGCAGATTCGGCGAACACGGAATGACGCAGTTCCCAGAAGGTGCGCCGCATGTCCAGGGTGACCAGCGCGACGTTGAGAGCCTCGACAGCTTCCATTGCATTGCGCTGGCGTTCCACCGCCAGCTGATAGGCCCACTCGCTCTGCCGGACTTCACGGCGGGCAGCGGCCAGCTGTTTTTCAAGACTGGCGAGCGATGCCTTCTTCTGCTCGAGATCGGCTCGTGCCGACCGCCCACGGAAGGGATTCACCTTGCCGAGCAGGGTTGCCGGCTGCTCCGCCCGGGCCAACGTGGCTTCGGCCTCAGCCGCTGCCTTGCGTGCGTCGGCCAGAGCGGCCAGCAGGTCGTCAACCCGCTTGCCGGCCGCGCCGCTACGCTCGCCGGCATGCGCCAGTTCGTCGGCAAGGCGTTCGCGCTCGTTGCTCGCCAGCTCCATGGCGCGGATGGTCTGCGAGCGGCGTTCATCGATATCGGACTTCAGGCGTTCCAGATCGCCGGCATCGAAGCGCAACGAGCGCTCCACCTCGGCGATGTTGCGCTGCCTGAATTCCACCGCCTGCCGGTAATCGGCAATATTGGCCTCGACCACCTGGCGCTGAACCGCCAGGGCTGCCGCAAAGGCCCCGGCGGCCCGCTCCTCGAGGCCAGCCAGATTGCGCTTCCAGACAGCAACCGCGTTCGCCTCCGGCAATGCCGCCTCGAGCGCCTCCTGCGCCAGACGCCGGCGCTCGCCAGCCTTGGCCAGGTTGTCACGGGTATTTTCGAGCTGGAGCAGGAGGATGCGCAGGCGCCCTTCCTCGCTACGCAGGTTGAGCTGGCTCACCTGCAATTCGGCGCGCAGGCCATCGGCCACCAGGACCGAATACGGCGGCTTCCCCTCCGGCCCGCGCCCGGCTTGCCGCTTGGCGGCCGCATCGGCTGCATTCTTTTGCTGTTCGGCCAGGCTCTCCAGGGCGTTGAGATGCTGGCGATAGGCAAAAGCGGTCAGCCGCAGCATGCGGATACGCTGCTGCAGATCGGCCAGCGGCGTACCCCCGGGCGCCCCCGCCGCCCGCCCTTCCGGACCGTCGACGGCCGCCAGTTCGCGCTGCACCGCCGCCAGCGATTGCTTCACCTCTGCAGCGGAGCGCATGACCGTCGCCGGCTCGACGACCTTGCCGGCACCGACCTGGCTGGCCACCGCCTTGAGCGGCATCTGGGCAAATGCCGTCAATGCCCAGCCCCCGCCGAGCAAGAAAAGCAGCAGGGGAACGAGCCAGGGCCAGTGGCACCGTGCCTGCCGGCCGTTTAGTGTCTCGGCCGGACAGCACTTGCCCGGGCCGCCGCGTTCATCGCTCACGCAGTTCCTCCTGCAACGCCCTCGCCTGCCGGTCATCCGGAAAGCGCTTGAGCAATTCGTCGGCATAGGCTCGCGCCTTGGCTGTTTCCTTCTGATCGCGACTGATCGTCGCCAGAGCCAGCAGAACCTGGCGATTACCCGGCTGCCGCACCTTCGCCTGGCGCAGGACGCGCAGGGCAGCACCCCGATCGCCAGCGCCCTGCAAGGCCAGGGCGTAAACATAGCTGTAGTGTGCATTGCCGGCCTCCGCCTCGGACGCCTGACGCAGCCAGGGCATGGCTTCGCCCAAGCGCTTCTGGCGTACCAGCAGTAGTCCGAGCGTATGGCGCAAGTCGGCGTCGTAGGTCACCTTGTCGATACCGTCGCGCAGCAAATGCTCGCCCTCGCCGTCGCGCTGCTGCAGGCGGTACAGATCGGCCAGATTCACATAGGCTGGAGCGAAGCGCGGATCCAGCCGCAGTGCCGTCCGGTAAGCCTGCTCGGCACGCTCGCCATCGCCGATGGAGATCGCCAGCAGCCCCTGATTGACATGCGCCTCCGGCAGATCGGCATTGACCTGGAGCGAGGCCTCGTACTCGGCCACGCCACGCAGCAGTTCCTCCCGCTCGCCGGCCGGTAACCTCTGGCGCAGCAACGGGGCCAGCACCCGGGCCGCCTCCAGGCGGACCGAGCGCTCGGGATCGCGCAGGCGGGCCCAGCCCTGCTCAAAACGGGTACGCGCATCGGCCACCTCGAGAAAACGCAGGGAGGCGGCGCGGACCAGCGGCTGCTGATCCGACAGCAAGGCCGGCAAGGCTGGCTGGGGCGGTGCCACAGCCAAGCCGGCCAGGCGGCTGGCGGCGCTGGCACGGACAATCTCCGACTGGCTCCGGTCGCTGGCGACGGCCAGCAAACGGGCGGCACCGTCGGCTTCGCCAGTGGCGGCGGCGTGGAAGGCCTCGGCAAAATGCGGACCGCGCAAGCGGCTGTCCGGATACCACTTGGCGACGGCCCTGGCTGCCCATTCGCTACCCTGCTTGGCATGACAGTTGGCGCAAGCATTCGGCGTACCCAGGCGGACGGAAAGGTCAGGCCGCGGCACGCGCAGGCTGTGATCGGCCCGCCAGTCATTGACCATGTACACCCGCTGCGGCATGTGGCAGCTGGTGCAACTGGCCCCCGTGCTGCCCGCCGGATGATGATGGTGCACCGGCGTGTCATAACGTCCCGGCGGATGGCAGCCGGCACACAGGGCATTGCCCTCGGCCCGCAGCTTCAGGCTGTGCGGATCGTGGCAGTTGGAACAGGCAACCCCGGCCGCATGCATCTTGCTTTGGGCATAGGAGCCATACTCGAAGACCTCGTCCTTGATCTGGCCGTCAGCAAAGTACAACTGCTCGTCCAACAGAGCCAGGCGGTGGCTGTTGCCGAGCGGCCGGCCGCCGCCATCATCGGGCCAGACCGGCCCACGCCGCGAGTGGCAACGGGCGCAGGCCTCGACCTGCCCCGAACGGGCCGCTGGCTTGATTTGCCGGGGCTTGCCGCCAGCCTGATCGAAGGCCCAGCCGGCCGGCCCGGTGGCCGCCAGCGATACAGCCAGCCCCTTGTCACCCGGCGGGCGCTTGGCCGCCGGCGACGCCGCCCAGGCGACATGCCTGGCACCCGGGCCGTGGCAGGCCTCGCAGGCGACATTGATTTCACTCCACGTTGTCCGGTAACTGTCGGCCGCCAGGTCGTAGTTCTTCTTCAGATCGGTCGAGTGGCACTCGGCGCACTGGTGATTCCAGGTCTGGCTGCGCGCTGTCCAATGTTGCGGATGCCGGTGATCCATCCGCTCCTGCGGATAGAGATGGAACCAGCGCTGGCCACCCGCCGTGGCCGGCCGGCTGTCCCAGGCGATGCCGAGCGCCTGGATGTGGCCGTTGGGGAATTCGATCAGGTACTGCTGCAGCGGCTCCCAGCCAAAGGTGTATTTGATCCGGTAGTCGTGCAGTTTGCCATCCGGGCCATCGGTGCGGACGAAGTAGCCACCATCCTTGCGATAGAAATGAGAGGTGATGCCATGCGCCGTGAAGCGGGCATTGTTGAAATTCCCGAGCACCTTGTCCGCGCTCGCCTCGGCCATCGCCAGTTCGTGATGCGAGCCCCGCCAGGCCTTGCCCTCGGCCGCGTGGCAGGAAATACATTGGGCACTGCCGACGTAACCGGGGGCAGCGACGGCGACGGGCAACCACAAGATCAGCAAGGCGAAGCAGGAAATTAGTCGCACGTAGCCGTCCTGGTCAGTAAATCCATCTGCCTATTGCTGAAGTCCATTGTCCGCAAATCGATCAGAGTGCTTTCAGATACGCCTCGGCGGCGGCGAAGCGCAGCAGCGCCCCGATCACCAGGTCGAGAAAGCCGAGGATGGGCGCCGGTTTTTCGGCGGCGATCCAGGCCTGGCCGGTGGCGCCGATTGGAATATTGACGCCTTCCGGTTCCTCGAATTCAAGAATCACCGTCCGGCCGATCTCATTCATGTTCTTCATCACATGCTGGGTGACACTCTGCGGCGTCGCCAGCAGCGAGCCCTGGGCTTCACCGGTCGATTCGCTGACGCTGTGCACGCGGGCCCGGAAGATCTTGCCTGGATAGGCATTGACGTAGAACTCGGCGAAAGCCTTGGGTTTGATGTAGCCATACACTTGGTCGGGAATGCGCAGCTCGATGAATTTCTTGTTGGTGAACATGTGGATGGCTGACGGACGCGTTTCCCCGAAATACTGCCCCGCCGAGGAGTACTGGACGGCAACCTGCCCATCCACCGGCGCCAGGACCACGGCCTTGTCGATCTTCCATTGCAGGTCGGCCATATCCTGTTCGGCCTTGATCACCAGGTCGCGCTGCGTATCGACCTCGGCCCGCTTGGCGTCGTATTCCGATTGCGGCACGACTTCGCCCTTCAATTTGGCCAGCCGCCGGAGGTCGGCCTCGAACTTGCCAAGCTGTGTCTGCAAACGCGTCTTCTCGGCACGCTTGGCCGACATCTGGATTTCGTAACGGTCGGTCTTGAAGCTGTACACCGGCTCGCCCGCCTTCACCCGCTGATTGTGGGTGACAAAAATATTGTCGATTTCGCCGCCGGCCGGGGAATTAAGCACGATGTGCGGGGCCTTGACCGTGGTTGTCGCCGTCAGGTCGATAAAGGCCAGGTAGCGGGTGAAGGTGAGCACCATGAACAGCAGGAAAACCGCCCCCAAGCCCATGGCGACGAAGTTGCCGAGGCTGCGCTTGACCACGCCGAACTTCAGCAGCAACCAGCAGATGAGGAAGTAGGGAACAAGGATGAGCTTCATGCCGGTTTCTCCTCACTGCCGATGGCTGGCACGGCATCGGCGATTACCGGTTCCATTGGCTCGGCGGCCTCCGGCAAGGGCGGCGTGGCGGCCGCCGGCACTGCCGAAGGCGCCACCGCAACCGATTCATCATCCTGGCGGGCGCGCTGCATGATGCGCACCAGCCAGTCCTCGACGGCATCCCAGTCCATGAAGGCAATGAACAGGGCCACCGCCCACACCCAGTGCTCAAGCAGCCCGAGCAGGGTCAGCGCACTGACCAGCTCGGCCTGGCGCATCTTCTTCTTTTCGGCCTTGTGCTTGGGGATTTCATGCAGATGCCAGGCAACCATCAAGGCGACCACGACAATGATCAGAAGGAACGGCAGCAGAACATAGAGCAGCCAGTCGGCATCGAGCATGGTGCGATAGAAGCCGGAGGGTTCATTGACGTAATAACCTTCGGGCTTGGGATCATCATAGACATGGAACAGCATCAGAAACCTCCGCCAATCGCCCGGTAGAACTGGCTACTGGCAACAAACTGATTTTGTCGGGCCTCGGTGAGGGCCATCTGGGCGTTGAGAACCTTGATGGTTTCGGACAGCACCTCGAACTTGCTGGTGCGCCCGGCGTCGTAACTTTTTTCAGCGAGAACCAATGACTGCTTGCGGACTGCCACGGTCTTTTCCGCCGAGACAACCGTCTTGTCACCGGCCTCGCGCTGGACCATCGCCTCATACACGTCGCGGAAGGCGAGCGAAACCGTGTAGCGATAATGGGCAATGGCTTTTTCCTTGCGTGCTTCGGCCGCCTCGACCTTCGACTGGAGCAGGCCGGCGTCGTAAATCGGCGCGCTCAGGCCGGCCGTCAGATCGGCATACAGCGGGAAGCCGGAGATAGCCGAAGAGGAGGTGGCGATCAGGCCAAGCAGCAGTGAGAGATTGAGGCGCGGGAGCTGCTCGGCGCGCGCGGCGTTGACGTCGGCATTGGCGGCAACCAGCATCTGCTCGGCCGAGGCGACATCGGGACGGCGCAACAGCAGGGCCGTATCGAACTCGCGCGGCGTCTCGGGCAGTGTCGGCAGCGTGTCGTTGCGGAGCAGCGGTTCCGTCATCTGGCGCGGGCTGCGGCCGCTCAGGATGGCCAGGGCCAATTCGGTCTGGACAATAGCCAATTCGATGCTGGGGATGCGGGCTTCGGTCGACACCAGTTCGGCCAGGCTTTGGCGGTAGGCGAATTCGGTCCCGACATCGGCCTTCCAGCGGCGAAACTCAAGATTGGAGACGGCTGCCAGACTGCGTTGGGCATCCTGAGCAAGGCGCAGATTGACATCGAGGGCGAGCAACTGGAAATAGGTGTTTACGACCGTCGCCGAGATGGACAGGGCCGTTGCGTTGCGGGTGTGCTCGGAGGCAGCCAGACGGGCAAGGGCCGCCTCGTTCATCTGTCCGATGCGCCCCCACAGGTCGATTTCCCAACTGCCCCCGACCCCGGCGGCTGCCAATCGACTCAGCTTGTTGATGTCGCCGCCGTTGCTCAGCGACAACTGGCGCTGCGTCGCACTGACCTTGCCGAGGGCGTCCAGGCGCGGTGACAGCAGCGCCTTGGCCGAATTGGCATTAGCGCTGGCTTCCGCGATATTGGCGGCAGCTTTGGCAAGGTCGAGATTATTGGCGAGCGCATCGTCCACCAGGCGATCCAGGGCCGGGTCGGCAAAAACCTTCCACCACTGGCGATCGACGCTCAGCGACGCCATGACGGTCGCTTCCGGCAAATTCATCCGGGGTGTTTCGTGGGCGGGCCAGGGCGCCGGCCATAGATTGGCGCAGCCCGACAGGCTCAAGGATCCAACCAGGGCCAGCGCGGCCAGCAATTTTGCGTTGGCGCTCATCGGTTGAGCTCGTCGTTACGGGAGTAGCTGATGCTTTTGTGCTTGTTTTGATCGCCTGCCAGCAGCCAGGTGACGATTGTCATTTCAATAGGGCATGGCAGGCTGCGCATCTGGGAGCTCCCGACAGAAACGACCAAGGCGTATGCAGCGGATCATAGTTCCGCGACGGGTACGCGAATATTGGGCTTTGGTCCAACGGAGTGGCAAGGCGCACAGCGGGATCCTCGCCCCTCCGCCGCCTCGCCCCTCGCGGGGCCACTCTCGGGTTACTGCGCAACCCCTGCCAGCTGTCCGGACTCCCGCCTACTTTCGGGCAAAGTAGATATCGTAGCTCTGTTTCGCCACGGCCTGATAGTAGATACCCTTGAGGCGATCAGTGGCGGGATCGTAGGTGAGTTCGTAGGTCGATCCGCTGTAGCCGCCAGCGCGCAATTCGAGGGAAATGCGCAGTGCTGTTCCCTTCTGCACCGCTTGCGCCCGGGCGAAGGGAAGCGGGGCCGGATTCAAGTACATCGCTTCGAGCTGGCCATCCGCCCCGATGCTCTTGATCGCTATCGTGTAACCGCCGTCGGGGCGCACCCAGTTGCCTTTCAGCACGTTGATCCCGGCGGTCGCCACACTCACAGCTGGCGAATCACCCGGCGCCGGCTTGACCCCCTGCGCGCAAGCGGGCCCGGCGCCACACAGGATGACCGCAGCCAAGGCGGCGGCCAGCATTCCGTTTCGCATCCATCGCTCCCAAATTGGCCGGAAAAACCCGGCCGTTTACTGTTGCCAAACTTCGCCGGCAATGTCACTCGGCTTATTTCGGCCTGGGCCGATGCGGTGGCGATGATGGCAGGCGCGAAAACGCTAGCCATCTGTTTCTCGGCGTTGCTGCAATCTTGTTGTTGCCTGCGGCCCGCGGCGAAGAGCGGGCCGCCGCAACATACTCAGCGTACTTCCACAGTCACCTTCGGAATCTCGCCGGTAAAGCGCGACTTGGCTTCGGCGCCGATGGCCTCGACCACCGGCGTGCCGAGGTCGATGCCAACATCGGCCGTCTCGTCGGCCGAGAACATCATCGCCTGGGTGAGATCGATACGGCCCTCACCCACCTTCTCGCCATTGACGAACAGGGTGCCGGCACCGCCCTTGCCGAGACCGCCGCCATCGTAGGCAAAGTCGAAACGGACCGTGGACTTGCCGGCCTTGAGCGGCTTGCTAGCGGCGACCGTCTGCGACTTCAGGCCGAGGAAGTTGTAGGTGTAAGCCGGGACGCCGTCCTTGACGTACAGCGACCAGCCGCCGAAACGGCCGCCCTGGACGATCACCGCGCCATTGCCGCCGCCTTCCGGCACGTCGAGTTCAGCCGTGATGGTCTTGGACTTGTTCTTGACGTTGATGAAAGCGTTCTCCATCAGGCCGGTCATGCCCTTGGCCAGAGTCAGCGAGTTGCGCCCGGCAAAGAGATCGGTACGGCCGACCATGGACGGAACGGCGCGTTCGAAGACGCGGTCGTCGATCGGCAGGACGTTGTATTTTTCCGCTTCCTTGAGGAACAGGGCCTGCATCTCCTTGACCTTCTCCGGCTTGCTGGCCGCCAGATCCTTGCTCAGGCTGAAGTCGGAACGCACGTCGTACAACTCCCAGACATCCTCTTCCAGCGGACGCCGTGCCTTGGCTTCCCAGGGTGCCTTGTGGATCGTCCCGGCCAGCCAGCCGTCGTGGTAGATGCCGCGATTGCCGGCGACCTCGAAGTACTGGGTGACATGGCGATCCTTGGCCTTGGCATCGTCGAAGGTATACACCAGGCTGGTGCCGGCCATCGGGATCTGCGGCGTACCGTTGACCACCTTCGGCTCCGGCAGGCCAGCCGCCTCGAGGATCGTCGGGGCGATGTCGATGACGTGGCTGAACTGGGTGCGCAGCTCATTCTTCGCCTTGATCCCCTTCGGCCAGTGGGCAACCATGCCGACACGCGTGCCGCCAAAGCTGGATGCCACCTGCTTGACCCAGGTGAAGGGCGAGTTGAAAGCGACTGCCCAGCCGGCCGCCATGTGCGGATAGGTGCTCGGACCGCCCCATTCGTCGTAGTGCTTGAGCATGTCGCCGACCTGTTCCGGCACGCCATTGAAGTAGGTGTATTCGTTGAACATGCCGTTGGCGCCACCTTCGGCGCTGGTGCCGTTATCACCGGCAATGTAGAAGACCAGCGTGTTGTCCTTCTGGCCAGTGTCCTCGACCGCCTTCAGCATGCGGCCGATTTCGTGGTCGGTGTATTCAAGGAAAGCGGCGAACACTTCCGCCTGGCGGGCGAACAGTCGCTTCTCGTCAGCCGAAAGCTTGTCCCAGTCCTTGATCGCCTCGGGCTTGGGCGCCAGCTTGGTGCCCTTGGGCACGACACCCATCTTGATCTGGCGGTCCAGCGTGGCTTGCCGGATCTTGTCCCAGCCACCGTCGAACTTGCCCTTCCAGCGGGCAATCCACTCTTCCGGCACATGGTGCGGCGCGTGCACGGCACCCGGCGCGAAATAGACGAAGAACGGCTTGTCCGGCGTGATCGCCTTCTGGTATTTGAGCCAGGTCGACGCCTTGTCGGTCATGTCGGTCATGAAGTGATACTTCGGATCATGCGGCAGTTCGACCGGCGTCACCCCGTCGAACAGGTAGGGCGACCACTGGTTGGTCTCGCCACCGATGAAGCCGTAGAACTTGTCGAAGCCCTGATGCGTCGGCCAGCGGTCGAAGGGGCCGGAAACGCTGGTTTCCCAGGCCGCCGTTTCATGCCACTTGCCGAAGGCTCCGGTGCTGTAGCCATTCAGGCGCAGCATCTCGGCCAGCGGCGCGACAGTGTTGGGAATCTGGCCGGTGGCGCCGGGGAAGGCGGTCGCCATCTCGGTGATGAAGCCCATGTTGGCCGTATGGTGGTTGCGCCCGGACTTCAGGGCGACGCGCGTCGGCGAACACAGGGCCGTCGTATGGAAATTGTTGTAGCGCAAGCCTTCGTTGGCCAGGCCCTCAAGGGTCGGCGTCTTGATCGGGCCGCCGAAGGCCGTCGTAGCGCCCATGCCGAGGTCGTCGATGAGGATGACCACGACGTTCGGCGCCCCCTTGGGCGCCCTGACTTCATTGCTCGGCGGCAGGTTCTTGACGTTGCGCGCATTGAATTCGGTGATCGCCGGCTGCTTGGGCAACTGGACCGGCAGGATCGTCCGATCAAAGTCGGCCGGCGCGGCGGCAAGGGCGGCAAAAGGGATCGCCAGCCAGCCGAGCACGGCAAAGGCGCGCAGCTTGCGCATCCCGGGCTGCTGCCCAAGTCGGGCGCTGACAGCGCTTGTAGCGGTTGAATGGATCATTTTCGACATTCCTCTCTGATCAACTTCAGGGAACCAAGCCTCACGGCTTTTCGACAACATAAACAAGGTTGTTGCCCTGGTAGGCGGCCCGGTAATAGGTGCCGTTGCACAGGTAGTACTCGACACCGCTGATCGGTGCCGCAACGCAACCCGCCGGCAGGGCGGACACCACGGTGCCGACCGGTAGTGGCGCGGCCGGCGGCGGCGGGGTGGCCGGCTTGCTGGCAGCGGCCTGATTCGAGGCGGCAGTCGCCGTAGCGGCGCCGGCAACAGCCGCCGTGCTGCCAACGGCGACGGCGCGGCGCGTCGTGCGACGGGCAACGCCGGCCACGCTGACCGGAGTCAGCGGGCGCCCGACAATGGCTTGCGCCTCACCAACCAGGCCGACATGCAGGGCTGTGATCGGGGTTAGTTCGAGGACTCCGAGCACCAGCAGCGAGCCGGCAACGAGCGAGAACTGGGTAATTTTCATGATCTTGTTCCTCGCGAATTCAGCGCGCCGGGGCAGGCGGCATGAAGTTGATCGGGCGGGCGCCGGCCGGCGGCACAAAACGGAACTGCCCGGCGGAAATCTTCGGCGCTGGATCGAACTTCGTGACCTGAACCGTGAATTGCGGCGCGCCGGTCACCTCGCGTGAGGTGATGATGTATTTGCACGGGGCCGGTTGCTTGCCTTCGCGCACCCACAATTGCCAGTCCACCTCGGCGGCCCGGTAGGCCAGATGGTGACAGCGCTGGCCGCCGACAACGGCCATGCCAAGATAGGAGCCCTGCGTGACGTCCTGCATCAGATACTCATAGGAGCGGCTGTCGATCAGGTCGCCGCCGGGGGCGAAGACATCCAGCCGCGTCCGCGCAAATTCCAGCATGGCGTCGACGTCCGCCGGCGCCGCGACCGTCGCGTAGTGCTTGCTGCCGGGGTTATAGAGCGTCAGCGTCTTGCCGTCGTAGTAGAACATCTGATCGACGATATCGCCGCGACGCTCGGCCAGCAGCTTGTCGGGACGGGAAACGGTGACCTTGGCGGGCGAGGTGAACTGGATTTTCTGCCCCTCGACGCTGACGATCTCGAGCGTATTTTCGGTCTGCACGCTGAACTTCTTGAGTCCGGCCATGTAGGTGGTCATCGCCCGCAGCACGGCATCGGCCTCGGCGTCCACGACGGGCTGAGCGATGGCTGGCCACGGCAGGCAGGCTGCCGCCAGGGCGACGCCGGCCATGATGGATTGCACTGGCTTGATTTTCATCGGAAGTCCTCTTGTGTCATTTTCAATTTGCCGCAGAGCCGTTCAGCGGATGCCGACGCGGTTGACCGGACCACCCCGGTTGCCCGGTGCCACGCCAGGCCCCGGCGCCCCGACACCAACACCTGGAGCGACACCGACACCGGGGGCGCCAACACCAACTCCCGGGGTGACACCGACACCGGGAGCGCCAACTCCGACGCCCGGCGCCACGCCGACACCCGGCGCACCGACGCCAACCGTCGACCGGCGGGCGACGCCGGCAACACTGATGGGTGTCGCCGGCGCCCCGACGACGGCTTGGGCTGAGGCAACCAGGTCGAGCCGGCCGTCTGTCATCAGACCACCATTGAAAGCCCAGCCGGCAAGCGCCAGGCCGAACACCACGAAACCCTTGCGGGCAGTGAAGGTCATTGCAGTTCTCCCGTGCTTGAGCCTTGCGGCAATTCGTCGAGATCGATCAGGCGCTCCGGCGCAATCTGCGTGGCACCAACCGGCGGCTTGAAGGCAAAGGCATCGCCAGCCGGCTTGAACCCGGTTTTCCAGCTCTTGATGCGCAGCGTGTATTGCGGCGCGCTGTTGATGGTCTTGCTGGTGATCACCATCTTGCGCGGGATCGGCTGGCTGCCGACCTGAACCCAGAGCTGCCAGTCGGTATCGAAATTACGGAAGGCCAGATGATCGCATTCGACACCATCGATGACCCCACGCCCGATGACCTTGGCTTGCTTGATGTCGGCAGCGAGCACTTCGTAAGCGTTGGAGAGCAGAAGATCGGCGCCCGGCAGTGCCACGGCATGACCGGCGCGCAGCGCCGCGAACAGCTGGTCGACCGTTCCCGGGGCGGCGAACTGCGTGTAGGCGTTGATGTTCCGGCCCAGCACGCTGGCCGTCTGGCCATCGAAGACCAAGGCGACATCGGCGTGTCCGCCGACACGGCTGGCCCGCAGCTTGTCCGGACGGCTGAGCAGAACCTCACCGGAACTGGCGAACTGAATTTTTTCCAGCAGCGGGGTGACCACCTCGATATCGCTGTCGAACTTCAGCTCGATGGTCTTCTGGCTGCTGACATAGTCCGTCATCGCCTTGAGCCGTGCGTGCGCATCGCTCATCTGGGCATGAGCACCACCTACCGCCAGAGCCAGGGACAAACCCAGCCAGAGCCTGGAAATACCTGCTCGCCGAAGCCCGGTCGACCACTGCAATACCTGATTCCGCTTCATGTTTTCGTTCCTTTGCACAGGACTGACAAATGCTTATCCGCTGGCGGCGGCCGCTGACTCAGTTGGGCGTACAGGAGCCGTACATCACCACGGCGCTGTTGAGGGTGGTCAGGCTTACGGTCATGTCTCCCAGGCGCGCGCCAATCACGATCGTCCACCCGAAGCCCGCTTCCCGACCCTGCAGCATCAGGCGCTCCGCCGTCTTATCCTGGAGCAGGATTTCGGCGGCAACCTTCGGTCCGATGACCAGCTTCTTCTTGAAGTCGAAGCGCATGAACGCCGGCGCATCGATGTCCTCAGGCAGGCCGGCCAGGCATTCTTCGCCGCGCAGGCACTCCATGACCGAGACCGGAGCACAGATGAGATCCTTCGAACCGTCGAAATCGCTGGCCGAAACGGCCGTTGCCAGCAGGGAGAGCGCGACGAGGGAGAGATGTCTGACGAGTTTCATGCTTGACCTTTCACTTGACCGAGTAGCCCCGGCCTTCCATGCAGGCGGTGTGGGCGCGATAGAAGGTATTGATCTGCTCCTGCCGACGGGCCTTCTCCTGCGATTGCCGGGAACGCTGGTTCTGCCGGGCATGGGCGCCACCGACGACGACCCCGACGCCAGCGCCCTTGGCCGCCCCGTCGCTACCGCCGAGGATGCCGCCGATCACCGCGCCGCGCACCGCACCGGCCACGCGCTCACCACCGCCAACCGCCGGCTGCTGCGCGGCGACCGGCGCCGAGGTAACGGCTGCCGGGTCGATGCCGGTAGCCCCCCGGGCCCAGGAATAGCATTCGCTATCGTCCTTGTGCTGTTGCTGCGGGCTCTGCCCCTTGGCCGGGTAGGCGATCGGCCGGGCCTGCGCCGAGGCCACCGCGAAAACCGTCGACGCCAGCGCGACGAGCAGCAGACGCCCCTTGCTGAATCCGTTCATTCCACGCCCCTCAGTAAAGTTGCCCGTCAGCCGGCCTTACTTGCCAGCAGTCTTTTTGGCCATCGGCTGGACCGAGATGGCCACTGATTCAATGTAATTGGCCTCGACCTGGTCACCCACCTTGACCACCTTGAAGTGTTCCGGATTCTTCACGTCCAGATCGACGATCCGGCCCTTGGGGCCACGCAGGGTGATCGTGCCGGCCTTCTTGTTGACGCCGATGACGTCAGCTACCACGCGTACTTCCTGGCCAACGCCAACGCCCGGCTTTTCACCCGGCGCCGCCCGCACGCCAGCGGTCTTCTCCGTACGCTCGCGGAAGCCGCTGTCTTTCTGCACATGCAGGCTGACGGCACGCATGTATTCGACGACGACCTCGTCACCGACGACGATCTGGCCGAAGTTCCTCACTTCCGGACCGGCGATCACATTGAAGACGCGGCCTTCCGGGCCGGTCAGGGTGACCGTGCGCGAAGCCTTGTCGATGGCGGTGACGCGAGCGGCCGCCTGGACTGCCTCGAGGACGGCCACATCGCCCGGCTGGTTGGTCGTGGCGACGACAGCGGCCGGCGGCTGCTGGGCAAAAACCGGCAGCGCGGCAAAACAAAGGGTCAGCGAGGCGGCGATGAGCGATTTACGCATGTTCTGTTCTTTCAGATATTCATTGGGGTATTTGCCAAAGGGCAAGAAAGCGGACGGGCCGCGACTCCTGGAGCGCAGCCCGGGCGATGGTATGGATGATTACTTGCCGGCCTTGGCGGCGGCGAAGAAGGCCCGCGCATCCTTGGCCCAGGCGTCAATGGCCGGTTTCATCTGTTCCAGGGTCAGGGTGTCCTTCATGCTCTTCAGCTCAGCCCCCTCGCCGAGGCGCATGCCAACAGCGACGACGTTTCCGGACTCGGTGTCGATGAACTCGTACTCGACGGCCAGGGCAGCCTTCTTGGTGGTCTGACCGCGAGTCAGGATGAAAGCGACAGGAATCAGCTGATAGGCCTTCAGCCCCTCGTTCATGGCCGCGGCGGCGGTGATGGCCGGGCGCAAGCGCAGGGTCTTCGGTCCCGGCTCGCTGGCCAGGCGAATGACGCCGCCCAGTTCGCGGCGCAGGGCCTGGTCGAGATATTCGCTGATCCGGTTGAGCGTGATCATGCTCAGCTGGTCGGTCGGCTGCGGCGCCGGGAAGAAGACCGTCTTGTCCAGAACGATCGCCTCGTACTGCGCGACGGAGACGTCAGGGGCAATCCAGCGCTTGGCCGGCAGACCGGACGCCGACTTGACCTCCTGCATCTTGGAATAGCTGGCCTCACCCAGGAAGCCAGAATTGGCGCCCATCTCCTTCTTGTCACCAGCCGTTGCCGGGCCAGCCAGTAACAGAGTGGCTAGGGTCATCGTTGTCAAACATGGCAGAATGCGCATTGAATTGCTCCCATAATCAATAAAAAGAGGTGCGGCGTTGATCGTAGTTCTGGCAAGGGATGGCGGATATTGGGCTTTGGTCCAACATCTCCGGCAATAAGCCAGATGCGATGCATTGAGCGCACCCCGCTTTCAGAAATCACCCCGACCCCATGAAAATGCGATGGCCCTGAACTGGCTTCAGATCATCTATGCGATGCTGGTGGCCACTTGCCTGACGCTGGCAGCGCTGCAGCTTTCCGTCTGGTGGAGAATTCGCGGCCCGATGGAGGGGCTGCTCTTCCCCGTCGGCGGCTCTCTGGCGCTGCTCGGCTTCGCCATCATCGAGCTCTCGCTGGCGCATGCCGCCTCGCCGGCCGAATACGCGGAGCTGGTGCGCTGGTTGCATGTTCCCGCCTGGATCTTTGTCTTGATCACAGTCGGCTTCGTCCTCTTCCACCTGAAGGCAGGACGCTGGTGGCTGGCCGTGGCGACCTGCGGCGTACGCACGGCCGCCCTGATCGCCAATTTCCAGGCCGAGGTGAATCTCAACTTCAGCGAGATCACCGGCCTGAAGCAGGTTCCCTTCCTCGGCAACACCGTCGTCATCCCCGAGGGCGTGGCCAACCCCTGGATGCTGCTCGGTCATTTGACCTTTGTTCTGATGATCCTCTTCATCGGCGACGCCATGATCACCCTATGGCGCCGTGGCGACCGGCAACAGGCGATAATTTTCGGCAGCAGCATCGTCTTCTTCATCATTGTTGCACCGCTCCATGCCGCGCTGATTGTCTTGGGACTGGTGGAGTGGCCGCCGCTGATCACCCTTTGCTACACCCCGGTCGTACTGGCCATGTCCTTCGAGATCAGCCGCCGTCTGATCATCGCCGCCGGTCTTGCCAACATACTTCAGGCGACCAGCAACGAACTGCAACTGACCCAGGAGCGATTGAAGCTGGCGACCGAAAGCGCCAAGGTGGCGGTCTGGGAATGGAACATCGCCCGCGATGAAATATGGACAACAGCGCAGGGCCGGGAACTATTCGGCATCCCTTCCGACGAGCCGATCACCATGGCCCGCTTTCTGGAAATCATGCCACCGGAGGCGCGCGACAAACTGCGGACGTCAGTTGCGCGCGATCGCACGCAACCAAAGCATTTTGACCAGGAATATCGTATCCGCCTTCCCGATGGCCAGAGGCGCTGGGTGGCAGTGCGCGGCCAGTTGGGCATGTCTACGGAAATTGGCGAGACGGTCATGCACGGGGTGGTTTTCGACGTCAGCGAGGCACGACTGGCCGAAGAGCGATTCCGCTGCGCCATCGAGGTCTCTCCCAGTGGCAAGCTGATCTCCGATGCCGATGGCCGGATCGTTTACGCCAACCCGATGGCCGCAACCCTTTTCGCCTGCTCGCCAGGAGAGCTGATCGGCGCCCAGATCGACACCCTGCTGCCCGAGCACCAACGAATGGCCGAGGGAGCTTCCGCCGCCGCCCCATCGTCGATCGCCTTGGATTGCAACGGCCGGCGCCGCGATGGCCGCGACATTCCCCTGCAGATGAGCATCAATCAGCTGCCCTGCATGAGCGGGGCGACACGGCTGACCACGCTGATCGACATCAGCGAACGCAAGCAACGCGAGGAAGATCTGTGGCGAGAAAAAAACTTTCTCCGGGAAGTCATCGACATCAACCCCTGCCTGATATTCGTCAAGGACCAGGAGGGTCGCTTCACCCTGGTCAACAAGAATGTCGCCGAGCTTTACGGGACCACGCCGCGTGACCTGATTGGCAAAACCGACGCCCATTTCAACCCTGATGCGGAGCAGGTCGCGGCATTCCGGCGCGATGACCACGAAGTCATCGTAAACCTGCGCGGACAGATCGTTGTCGAGGAAAAAATTACCGACGCGCAAGGCAGAACTCGTTTTTTCCAGACGATCAAACGCCCGCTCATCAACCACGCCGGTACGCATCGCCTGGTACTCGGCGTCAGCACCGACATCTCGACCCGCAAACAGAACGAACTGGAGATCGAACGCCAGCGCAACGAGCTCGCCCATCTGTCGCGGGTGACCATGCTCAGCGAGCTTTCCGGATCGCTGGCCCACGAACTCAACCAGCCGCTGGCGGCCATTCTCGCCAACGCCCAGGCGGCGCAGCGCTTTCTTGCCGGCGAACAACCTGATCTCGACGAAGTCCGCGACATCCTCCACGACATCGTCGAGGATGACCGCCTCGCCGGCGGCGTCATCCAGGGCCTGCGCCTGCTCTTGAAGAAGGGTGAGATGCGGCGTGAAGCCATCGATCTGAACGGTGCCGTCCGCGCCGTGCTGAAGCTGACCCGCAGCGACCTGCTCAATGCCGAGGTCAGCCTTGCCAGCGACCTCCCAGATGACCTGCCCTGCGTCTTTGGTGACCGCGTCCAGCTGCAACAGGTGCTGCTCAATCTTGTCATCAACGCCAGCGAGGCGATGGCCGGCGAATCAGCGAAAAACCGGCTGTTGAGCATTGCCACACGCCTCGCCGGGGACGGCATGGTGCAGGTCGAGGTCAGCGACCGCGGACACGGCATTGCCGCCGGAGATCTCGAGCACATATTCGTTCCCTTCTACACCACCAAGGGCAAGGGGCTCGGCCTGGGCCTATCGGTCTGCCGGCGGATCATCGAAGCGCATGGCGGCCAGCTGACCGCCAGCAACAACACCAACGGCGGCGCCTGTTTCCGCTTCACCTTGCCAGTCTGCTCGGGAGAAGCGCCATGCCCGTCATGAATGCCACCGTCTTCGTCATTGACGACGAGCTCTCTGTCCGCAAGGCGATAACCCGCCTGCTGCAATCATCCGGTTTCCGGGTAGCCGCTTTTGCGTCTGCCCAGGACTATCTGGATACCTTCGACCCAGCGCTCCCCGGCTGCCTGCTGCTCGATCTGTCGATGCCCGGCCAGAACGGCCTGCAGTTGCAGATGGCGCTGCAAGCCCGGGGCGATTCGCCGCCGATCATCTTTCTCACCGGCCACGCCGATGTTCCTGAAACCATTCAGGCACTCAAAGGTGGCGCCGTGGACTTTCTGACCAAACCGGTCGAGGACGAAGTGCTGATCGCCGCCGTCCGCCATGCCATTGCCCGCGATGCTGTCACTCGCCTGGCACGGGCTGAACTGGCGGCCATCCACGCCTGCCTGGCCCGGCTGACGCCGCGCGAACTCGAGGTGCTGCGCTGCGTCGTTGCCGGCAAGCTGAACAAACAGACGGCAGCTGAACTGGGCACGGTCGAGAAAACGATCAAGGTGCACCGCGCCCGCATCATCGAGAAAATGCAGGTGAACTCCCTGGCCGAGCTCGTCCGCCAAGCAGCCAAAGTCGGCATTTCCGGCAGCCCGGAAAAGCCGCAGCAATCGCCACAAGCAATAAGCGACAGCGCCAACTGAGCGCAGCCGGGCGCTCCGCCTGAAGTAGCGCCTGCCCGCAGAGGCTGAATTCACGGGTTGGCCCAAAGGCCAATTTCGCCCCGGTATGGCAACTGCTACCTTGCCAGCATGAACCCGATGCGGCCCCGGATAGCCATCGTCGACGACGAGAACTCAGTACGCAAGGCGCTCGAACGGCTCTTGCGTTCGGCGGGGCTGGATGTCGAGAGTTTTTCGTCCGGACAGGACTTCCTCGATGCCGACGAGAGCTCCGTCGATTGCCTCGTTCTTGACCTGCACATGCCGAACCTCAGTGGCTTCGATGTACTGCAGGAACTGGACCGGCGCAGCAACAAGCTGGCCGTCATCGTCGTCACCGGTCATGACACGCCCGAGGCTCGGGCCCGGGTACTTGCCGGCGGAGCGGCAGCCTATCTGCTCAAGCCGGTCAATGACGAGGTCCTGCTCGAGGCCATCGCCACAGCCACAGCACGGCACCTCTCGTAAGCATGCACACCAATACCGCACACATTCACAGGCCAGCCATGACCAAGCTACGCAAACAAACATCCGCTCCCACCCTGGGCCTTGCCCTCGCCCTGGCAGCATTCACCCCCGGTGCCTTCGCTGATTCGCCCACGCCGGCCGCCGACAACAGCGCCGAACTGGCCAAGAAGCTGGCCAACCCGATTGCCAACCTGATCAGCCTGCCGATCAAGGTCGACTGGGATACCGGCATCGGCCCGGCCGAGGCCAGCGCCACCACCTACGTCATCCAGCCAGTTGTCCCCATCTCGCTGAATGCCGACTGGAATGTCATCTCGCGCACCATCATTCCCTACGTCGAGAGGCAGTCGCCGCTGACCGGCGGCCACGGCGAATCGGGCCTGGCCGACGTTACCCAGAGCTTCTTCTTCTCGCCCAAGGCGCCGACCAGCGGCGGCTGGATCTGGGGCGCCGGACCGGTGCTGCTGCTGCCGACGGCCAGCAACAACGCCATCGGCAGCGAGAAGTGGGGGGCCGGCCCGACCGCCGTCGTCCTCCGCCAGGATAGCGGCTGGACCTACGGCATCCTCGCCAACCACATCTGGTCCTTCGCCGGCGACGATGACCGCGCCGACATCAGCGCCACCTTCCTGCAGCCCTTCCTGTCGTACACGACGAAGACCTACACCACCTTCGGCATCAACACCGAGTCGACCTACGACTGGAAGAACGAGCAATGGACCGTGCCGATCAACGTCTCGGTCAGCCAGTTGCTGAAATTCGGCAAGCAGCCGGTCAGCTTCGCCCTCGGCGCCCGCCACTATGTCGAACGGCCGAGCAACGGCCCGGACTGGGGCCTGCGCTTCACCGTCACCTTCCTGTTCCCCAAATGATGAGTCACTTCTCCCCCCTCTCGACACTCCGCCGCCGGCTCGGGCAGTTTGCCGCCGCCACCCTCGTCGCCATGCTGGGCGCCGCCCAGTCCTTCGCTGCCGATCCGCTGCAGGCCTTCCCGCCGGCCGAGGCCGGCATGGTCCGCCAGGTCATCCAGCTGCCAGCGCAGGATGACGAACCGGCCGTCAAGGTCGAACTGATCGTCGGCAAGACGGTGCAGACAGATCCGGCCAATCGCTACTTCTTCGCCGGCAAGCTGGAAACCGAGACCCTTCCCGGCTGGGGCTACGACCGCCACATCCTGCGCCAGCTCGGCCCGATGGCCGGCACGCTGATGGCCATCGATCCCAAGGCGCCTACCGTCGAGCGCTTCATCACTCTCGGCGGCGAAGCGCAACTGCTGCGCTACAACAGCCGCCTGCCGATCGTCGTCTATGTCCCGGAGGGTGTCGAAGTCCGTTATCGCCTGTGGCGCGCCGGGCCCGTCTCGACACCGTGAGCCGTGACGGAGCGCCCGCCGGCTGGGGCGCTCCCTTTAATGAATTCAATGCCGTGAAATCACGTAATCAGAAGGAGGTTTCAAAAATGAAATATGCGAACCGCATGCTGGTAGCCAGTCTCGCCTTGACCATGGGCGCCATCTCGGCCCAGGCGCAGACGGCGCCGAAGATGAAGATGAAGATGACCACGGAGATTCCAGCCGGGATTGCGGCGCCGGACCAGATGCAAACGCGGCTCGGCACGCTGCAGTTCTTTGACGGCTTCCCGGACAAGGAAACCGTCACCAAGGTCTATGACAATCTCGATTTCCAGCGTGGCGTACAGACATTTCTTACCGCATTGCCGGCGGCATCCATGTATGCGACCCGTGCGGGATACCGCAGCTTTGGCCCGGACAACCAAACCGTGCTCATCGCTGAATCCTTTCTCGATTCGCGCACCCTTTATCTCTTAGCGAATAGCGAAACCATCTACCTTACCGTCTGGGTCGATACGAAAAGCGGCCCAATGGTCATCGAAGCGCCACCTGATGTGCTTGGTTTTATTGACGACTTCTGGTGTCGTTATGTGATTGACATGGGCAGGGCGGGCCCGGATAAGGGACAAGGAGGAAAGTATCTGCTGCTTCCACCGGACTATAAAGGCGATGTGCCGGAAGGCTATTTCGTTGCGCGTTCACCCACCTTTGGAAACTTCCTTTTTTTACGTGGCTTTGTGGTAGATGGCGATCTGCAACCCGCAGTAGAGAACATGAAGAAGAATTTCCGCATCTACCCCCTGCAAAAGGCAGAGAATCCTCCTGTGATGAATTTTGTGAACATGTCCGGAAAATTCTTCAATTGTATTCCTTCCAACGACACATCATTCTTCGGTGAAGTCAATCAGGTAATCCAGGAAGAGCCTCTTGAATCTGTTGATCCTGAAATCCGGGGATTGCTGGCTTCTATCGGCATACAGAAAGGCAAACCTTATGCACCTGATGCCCGTATGAAAGATATACTCGCTGATGCTGTTGCTGTTGGTAATGCAACTGCACGTGCCATCCTTTTCAGTACACGCGATAGGGAGGCATACTTCTACCCTGACAGCCAGTGGAAGAATGGTTTTATAGGTAACGACATTGAGTTCTCGCCGGACGGGATTCTTAATCCCGATGCGCGGACGTTATTCTATTACGCTGCCACAGGTGTTACACCTGCCATGATGGTGAAGATGATAGGTATCGGCTCGCAATATGCCTTCACAGAGCGTGATGCCGCAGGTAAATACCTCGATGGCGGTCAGCCTTATCGGCTGCATCTGCCTCCCGATATACCAGCCAAAGACTTCTGGTCAATCATCGTTTACGATCCTCAGTCCCGTTCGATGCTGCAGACCAATCAGCAGTTTCCCGGCACCAGCAGCCAGAAGCCGGACATCACCATCAACCCTGACTCATCTGTGGATATCTGGTTTGGGCCGGAGCCGCCTCCCGGAAAGGAAGCCAACTGGATACAAACCATACCCGGTAAAGGGTGGTTAACATTATTGCGTCTCTATGGCCCGCTCGATCCATGGTTCGACAATACCTGGCGACCCGGTGAAATTGAGTCAGTCAAATAAACTTCATTCAACAAAAACAAATAGCAGGTTCACATGAAAACAAAAAAGCTATTTATTCTTCTGGCCACAATCGGATTCCTTGGGTTCGGGTTTTCACCATCAAAGGCGCAGGATAATATTCTCAACAGTGATCCCCTGAGTGAGTGGAATGAAGGCCCTTCAAAAACATCCATTCTGACCCTTATTGAAACGATCACCGATAAAACCAATCCAAAGTTTCTGGCTGTGAAAGACCGTGTGGCCGTTTTTGATATGGATGGCACCATATTGATTGAAAAACCAAACTTTGTTCTTTTTGACTTTATTATGAGAATCATGCAGGAACAAATTGACAGCAATCCGGCATTAAAACAAAAACAACCCTATAAGGCTATTCATGAACAGGACTGGGCATATTTTGAAACGCTCGATATGCAGGGAGATGATGGTTTGTACAGTATTCTGCTCGATGCTACTGATGGATATACCGAAGATCAATACAGGGAGGCTGTTCTGAAATATTTCAGTGAGGTCACTGACAAACGTTATCAAAAACCCTACAATCAACTGATTTATGCCCCCATGCTGCAATTGATTAAATTCCTTCAGCACCATCAGTTTGAGGTTTATATCGTATCGGGTTCAGATGTACAGTTTACACGGGCATTTTGTGAAGAGGCGGCCAATATTCCTGCCCGGAATGCCATTGGAACAACCGTACTGACCAACTGGATTGAAACCGACACAGGGTCATACTTTATCAGAGTGCATAAGTTTGTGGAACCCATTAATGATGAAGCCGGAAAGCCGGTTAACATACTCAATAAAATCGGTAAGGTTCCGGTACTGGCAGTTGGCAATTCATCAGGCGACTATCACATGCTTGAATACAGTAAAAATGCCCCCGTCAGTCTTCAGATGATCGTAAACCATGATGATGCTGCAAGGGAATATGTTTACGATACAGATAAGATGAAAACGCTGTGCCGGGAAAACGGCTGGCAGGAGATCAGCATGAAAAATGATTTCAAAGTAATCTTCGGCGAATAGCCATGTGTCCTTGCAATAAGAAACCCACGTTTAAAACAACACAAACAGAATTGATTATGAAAACAAAAACCCTCTGCATGATGCTCATTTGCATCACAGCAATTGTTGCAGTCAGTTGTAAACAGACCCCGCAACAGGAAAAAGATGTTGTACCTGCCACCACCTATAAAATGACCACGTCCATACCCGAAGGTATTCTAATTGCTGATCAGATTGAAAGCCGTTTGGGAACTTTGAATTTCTTTGACGGATTCCCTGATGATGCCACTATAGATAAACTGTATGATAACCTGGATTATCAGCGGGCTGTACAGGCCTATTTACTGGGTTTGCCTGCCGTCAGCATGCTTTCCATGCAATATGGATTAACCGAGTGGGGACCTGCAAACAATACCATCGTGACATGGGAAACCCTTTTGGATTCACGTGCACTTGTGCTTACGGCAAACAGCAACAGCCCTTATACCTGTGTATGGATTGATCTGAACAAGGGGCCTGTTGTCCTTGAAATTCCGCCTGACGTACTGGGGATTATCAATGATTCCTGGTCTCTTTATGTGGTTGATTTAGGAATGGTCGGACCTGACCAGGGAGAAGGCGGAAAATATCTGCTCCTGCCTCCCGGTTATGAGGGTGCAGTGCCTGCCGGATATTTTGTTGTTCATTCACCAACTTATCAGAGCTTCGTCTTTTATCGTCATTTTGCTGTTGGTGAAGATTTTCGGCCGGCCATCGAAAGCCTGAAGAAAAATGCCAGATCCTACTTATTGTCTCAGGCCAATGATCCGCCAGCCAATAATTTTGTGGATGTTTCCGGTAAGGATTTCAAGGCCATCGCCCCATCTGGTCAAAAGTTCTGGGAATATCTCAATGAGGTGGTGCAGGCAGAGCCGACCACATCCTTAGACAGGGTGAGTCTGGGTTACTTTGCATCCATAGGGATAGAGAAAGGGAAGACCTTTGCCCCTGATGACCGCATGAAGAAGATACTGGCTGAAGCTACTGTTGTGGGTGATGCAACCGCAAGGGCCATTACCTATAAGATCCGTAAGAAAGATATTTTCTTCTCTGAGAACGGTTCATGGC
>DDWF01000322.1:0-6161 GCA_002345845.1 Betaproteobacteria bacterium UBA2293
TATTGATGCAGAGGGAGATCTTCTTTTCACTGCCGCGGCGGGTCGTCATAGCTGCTCCGTAGTAATTTTTTGGCCGGAGAAATCCCAGAGATCGCGGTCTTGCAGGTGGCGGGGCTGGACATTGCCGAGGGCGCCGATCAGGCTGCTGCGGATGTCGGGAATCTCTTTGGAAAGTTCCCGGATCATCCGTTTCATCCGTTGCCGTTTGAGGTCGCTGCAGCTCGCGACCGGACAGGCGCAGGAAACGATCGGGAAGGAATTCTCCCGGCAGAGGGCGATCAGCTTCTCTTCTTCGACATACACAAAGGGACGAATGACCGTCTGTTGGCCGTTGTCGGCGAGGAGTTTCGGGCTCATCGCTGCAAGGCGACCGATGTAAAACTGGTTGAGGAGGAGGGTTTCGATAAAGTCGTCAAGATGATGGCCAAGGGCAATCTTGTTGCAGCCGAGGCGCTGAGCAACGTCGTAAAGGGCGCCGCGGCGCAGGCGGGCGCAAAAAGCGCAGTACGAAGTGCCGGGACGCCGCTTCTCTTCGATGATGCGGTAGCATTCGGTCGGTTCCATATGATAAGTGAAGCCATGCTGCTGTAGATGTTTTTCGATGACATCTGTGCGATAGCCGGGGTAATCGGAATCGATGTTGACGGCGACCAGTTCGTAATGAATCGGGGCGCGGCGGCGCAGGGTATCGAGGGTGTGGAGGAGGGCATAAGAATCTTTCCCCCCGGAGACACCGATAGCAATCCGGTCGCCGGCTTCGATCAGCGAAAAATCGCCGACCGCCTTGCCCGCCAATTTACGGACTTTGTGGAAGAGTTTCGATTCGATCAAAGATTTACCCGAAGGATTGATAGATTAAATTCGGCGTGAATTTAAGGGATTTCTGAAAAAAAAGCAAACCACTTGCGGGATTTAACCTTGCTGGAGATAAAATGCTTTCCTATGCTTTTGATCTGCGCAAATTCATCGAACATCTCTCCCGAAAAGACGAGATGCACACGGTTGCTGCGCCCGTGGCTCTGGAGCTGGAGATTGCCCGGATCACCGACCGGGTGAGCAAGGCGCACGGTCCCGCCCTCTGTTTCAGCGCTCCGCAACCGGCGGCCTTTCCAATCCTCACCAACCTGTTCGGCAGTCCGCGCCGTGCCGCCTGGGCGATGGGAATGGAGAGTGAAGATCTTTCGCCGCTGATCGAGCGCTTGACGTTGCTGCTGACAGGGGTAAGCGGCAGTGCCGCGCAGCGACTGGAGATCCTTTGCCGTAGGATCAAGCCGACCCTGGCGCCCCCGTCCTGGCAGGAGATATCCGGGGTGTTGGCGGAGCTCCCTTTTCTGCGATCCTGGCCTGATGATGGCGGCAGCTATCTGACCCTGCCGCTGGTGGTGACCCGTCATCCTGAAAGCGGGGCGCTCAACTGGGGGATCTACCGGGTGCAGCGCCATCCGGACGGCAGTTTGTTGATTCACTGGAAAGACAGTTCGGGGGCGGCTGTGCATGCCCGCGCCTGGCAGGAACGGGGGGAGCCGATGCCGGTCGCTATCGTCCTTGGCGCTCCGCCGGCCCTCCTCTGGGCGGCGGCGGCACCGTTGCCGCCCGGAGTTGACGAAGCCGCTTTTGTCGGTCTCCTTGCCGGCGAAGCGTTGCCGCTGTCGCGCTGCGTGAGCCTCGATCTTTTGGTGCCGGCCCTCGCCGAAGCGGTGCTGGAAGGATACGTCACCCCTGGCGATGTCGGAGTGGAAGGACCCTTTGGCAATCACAGCGGCAGTTATGCGCCGGCGACCGTGGTGCCGCGTTTGCACCTGACGGCTCTGCACCGGCGTTGCGACGGCTGCTGCCCGGCGACCGTCGTCGGGCCGCCGCCGATGGAAGATTGTTATCTGGCGGCGCTGACCCCGCAACTCTTTCTGCCGTTGTTGCGCATCGATTACCCCGAAATTGTCGCACTCGCCATGCCGATGGAAGGGATCTTTCATGGCTGCGCGCTGGTAGCGGCCGATCCGGTTGGCGATGGCGCCGGGCTTCTGGCCCGCCTGCGTCACAGTGACCTGTTGCGCCGTTCGCGGTTGCTCATCCTCTTTGCGCCCGGCGTGAATGTTCATGATCATTCCGCTGCTTTCTGGTGCGCCTTGAATGTTGTCGACCCGCAGCGCGATTTGACGATCGTCCCGGGCGTCGGTCTTAGTATCGACGCTTCCCGTTCGACTCCCCGGCCACTCTCCCCTGATCCGCGGATCGTGGCGCAGGTGCTGGCGAGGGCAGGAGAATACGGGCTGCCGGAATCGTGGTTTATTGAATAAAAATGAATAAATTTACTATGACAAAAAAACCATATCGGGTAGACTCTGCGCCATGAGTACTTTGGCCTTTAGTCTGATCCTCTTCTCGGCGCTGATGCACGCCCTGTGGAATCTCCTCGTCAAGCGCAGCCGCGACAAAACCGTCTACATCTGGTGGATGTTTGTCGTCTCGGCAACGCTCTTCACCGCGCTCCTCCCTTTCCTCCCCGGCCCTTTTCCTTTGCCGTCGCCGCATATTGTCGCCCTCGCCGCCAGTGGCGGGCTCTGTTTTGTCCTGTACCATATTGCCAATGGTCAGGCTTATCATCGCGGCGATCTTTCCCTCGTCTACCCACTGTCGCAGACCTCGATGTTGTATGTTCCGGTCTGGGGCGCCCTTCTCCTTGGGGAAAAGATCTCCGGACTCGGACTGTGCGGCATTGTCCTGGTCGTCATCGGCGTCTGGTCTGTGCAGTTGCGACGGCTCTCCCTTGACGAAGCTCTCCGCCCCTTGCGCAGCCTCAATGAAGAGGCGGTGCGCTACGCCCTCTTTGCCGGCTTCATCTATTCGGTCGGCGCGGTTATCGACAAGACCGGAGTGACCGATTATTCCCCCCTCTACTTTACCTATCTGCTGGTCATCTTCATGCTGGTCTTTATGACCCTTAACCTCCTCCGTCCCCGCTACCGCGGCCGCATCCTGCGCGAGTGGCAGTACAATCCCCTTCTTATCCTCATTTCCGGTCCGGTGATGATGGGCTCCTTCCTGACCTTCCGCTACGGCCTCAAGCTTGCCCCCTTGAGTTACGCTGTTCCGACCCGGCAGGTGAGTATCCTCATCGGCGTCCTCATCGGCACCCTCTTTCTCAACGAAACTTGCGGGCGCATCCGTTTGTTGGCGGGCGTTACCATTCTCGCCGGAGTGATTTTGATCCGGTTTGGTTGAGGGAAACCTACCCCCCCCCCCTCACCCGGCCTGCGGCCACCCTCTCCCTCAGGGAGAGGGGAATCTAAGGTGCCCTTCTCCCTGAGGGAGAAGGTGCCTCGAAGAGGCGGATGAGGGGGGACAATACACTCTGGCACTCACCGCCCATTTGCGCTACCATGCCGCACCACCATCCCTCTCCCCAGGACCCTGCCATGAAGAACCTTGCCAACTTCCTCTTTGAAGTCGGGATGCTCAAACGCACGCCGCGCACCGGCTTTCAGTTTCTCGGTTCCGGGGCGGAGTCGGTCGCCGAGCACTCCTTCCGTACCGCTGTCATCGGCTACACTCTGGCACAGCTTGATGGTACGGTGGATCCGGCGCGGGTCATGCAGCTTTGCCTTTTTCACGATATTCCCGAGGCGCGCACCGGCGACCTTAACTATGTCAACAAGAAGTATGTGCAGGTCGATGAAGCACGGGCCGTGCGCGATCTCGCTGCCACCCTCCCTTTTGGCGACGATTATCAAGGGACGATCGCGGAGTTTACCGCCGGGGAGACGCCGGAGTCGTGCCTGGCTCATGATGCCGATCAGTTGGAGATGATCCTGGCCCTCAAGGAGTACCGCGATCTCGGCAATCGCAATGCCGAAGAGTGGTATCCCTACTCTTTGAAACGGCTGAAGACCGTGGTGGCCCGCGAGTTGGCCGAGACCATCTGGGTCACCGATTCGAGCCGCTGGTGGTTCGAGGGGGAGGATGTCAACTGGTGGGTGAAGGGGAAGCGCTAAAGATAATCGGTTGACTTTTCCCGCAGCACCCTGCTAGCTTGACATCACAATTCAAGCCCTAGGGGAGTGACTGAAGTCACTGAGAGTTTCGCAGCCAGCGGGACGACCCTTCGAACCTGATCCGGCTCATACCGGCGTAGGGAAGCGGCGCATCCTCCCGAACGAATCATGAAGACGGTGGAGCCGCGAAGAGTCGGCTCCACCGTCTTTTAATTTTGTGGTGACTTATGCAGATCCTGGTTAATGAACGCACTATCGAGGTTAGCGCCGGGACAACCCTCTTTGCCCTGCGCGTCAGCTATAAACCGCAGGCTGATCTCCTCATCGTTAACGGTTTTCCGACGGCCAAGGATCAACTCCTGACCGATGGCGACCGGGTGGCGCTCATCCAGCGCGGCGAAGTGCCGGCGCCGGAAGAGATGGAGGCGCTGCTGATGGCGCGCCACACGCCGGGGGTGCACGAAAAGATCAAGGGGGGGACAGTCGGGATTGCCGGCTGCGGCGGCCTCGGTTCGGCGGTGGCGGTCGCTCTCGCCCGCATCGGGGTCGGGCGGCTGCTGCTGGCTGATTTCGATCTGGTCGAACCGTCGAACCTCAATCGCCAGCAGTACTTTGTCGATCAGATCGGCATGGCCAAGGTCGATGCCCTCAAAGCGAATCTTGGGCGGATCAATCCTTTCGTCAAGGTCGCCAGCTATCATGGCCGTCTTGATCGCGGTAATATCCCGCAGGTCTTCAGCGTCGCTGATCTTCTGGTCGAGGCCTTTGACGGGGCCGACCAGAAGGCGCTGCTGGTTGAGAGCTGGCGGCACAACTTTCCCGAAAAACCGTTGATCGCCGCCTCAGGCCTTGCCGGTTTCGGACCGTCTAATACCATCACCACCCGTCGTGTCGGCCGCAACTTCTGGATGGTCGGCGATGGCGAAAGCAGCGCCGGCCCCGGTCAGGGGCTGATGGCGCCGCGCGTCGGCGTCGCAGCGCACCACCAGGCGAATGCGGCCCTGCGCCTCCTGTTGGGCGAAGAGCCGGAATAATTTCATCATGTAGGAGCAAGCTCCAGCTTGCGATGCTTGCGCATGAATCGCGGGCAGGAGCCCGCTCCTACAAAAAACAAAGGAATTCCAAGTCATGCAGCTACAAATTAACGGTCGCGAACGCGACATCATCGCCGGCGACGTTGCCGCCCTGCTCCAGGAGTTGGGGCTTGATGCCAGCCGCGTCGCTGTCGAATTGAATCGCGCTATTGTTCTGTCCGCCAACTTTGCCCAAACCCCCCTGGCCGCCGGCGATAGCATTGAAATCGTCCAGTTCGTCGGCGGCGGTTAAATTATTCCTCCTTTAGGAAAAGGATCTCCCATGTCCGATCTGATCATCGCCAATCGCACCTTCTCGTCCCGGCTCCTCATCGGTACCGGAAAATTCTCCTCCAACGCCGCCATGGTCGCTGCCATGGAAGGCTCCGGCTGCGAGATTGTCACGGTTGCCCTGCGCCGCGTCGATGTCGATGACCCCCAGGACAGCCTGTTGTCCCACATCGACCGGCACAAATATCTGCTCCTCCCCAATACCAGCGGTGCCCGCGATGCCGAAGAAGCGGTACGTCTCGCCCGCCTTTCCCGGGCGGCCGGCTGTGAGCCGTGGATCAAACTCGAAGTCACCCCGGACCCTTATTATCTCCTCCCTGATCCGATCGAGACCTTGAAAGCGGCGGAGATTCTCGTCAAGGAGGGCTTCATCGTCCTCCCTTACATCAACGCCGATCCGGTTCTCGCCAAGCGTCTGCAGGAAGTCGGGACCGCCACGGTTATGCCGCTGGGCGCGCCGATCGGCACCAATCGCGGCCTGCGGACCCGGGAGCAGATCGCCATCATCATCGAGCAGGCGATCGTGCCGGTCATCGTCGATGCCGGTCTCGGTGCCCCCTCCCATGCTGCTGAAGCGATGGAGCTCGGTGCCGATGCGGTCCTGGTCAACACCGCTCTGGCGGTGGCGCGCGATCCGGGGTTGATGGGGCAGGCTTTCCGCAAAGGGGTCGAAGCCGGGCGCGAAGGTTATCTCGCCGGTCTCGGCAGCGAACGGCGGCAGGCGGAGGCTTCCAGCCCGCTGACCGGTTTTTTGCGTTGATTGCAGTTCATTTATTTTTCCCCTCTCCCTGAGGGAGAGGGTCAG
>DDWF01000322.1:6189-20806 GCA_002345845.1 Betaproteobacteria bacterium UBA2293
CCTTCTCCCTCAGGGAGAAGGGCTGAACAACGATTGGCGCTAATCAGATTTTTTTATATTGGATAACCCATGTCTTTTCTTGACGAAATCAGTAAATACGAACCGGCGCAGATTCGCGACGAAATTGCCGCCCAGACCGCAGCCGATGTCGAGCGCGCCCTGGCGGCGACACCACTGCGCCTGGAGGGTTTTCTGGCCCTGCTGTCGCCGGCCGCGGCGCCGTATCTGGAGACTATGGCGCAGCGCGCGCATCAGCTCACCGTGCAACGCTTCGGGCGGACGATTCAGATGTACGCCCCCCTTTATCTTTCGAACGAATGCTCCAACGGCTGCCTGTACTGCGGTTTCAACGTCCATAACCAGATGCCGCGCAAAACCCTGAGCATCAACGAAATTGCCGCCGAAGCGCAGGTGCTGCACGACCGGGGTTTTCGTCATCTCCTGGTCGTCACCGGCGAAGCGCCGCAGATCGCCGGGCTCGATTATCTCGAAGCCGCGATCCAGCGGATTCGTCCGCTCTTCTCCTCAATGAGCATCGAGATCTATCCCCTCGAACAAGCCGGCTATGCGCGACTGATCGCCGCCGGGGTCGATGGCCTCACCTTGTATCAGGAGACTTACGATCGCCCCCTTTACGCGCAGATGCACCCCTCCGGCCGCAAGCGCGATTATGACTGGCGTCTCCTGGCGCCGGAGCGGGCGGCGGCGGCCGGCATTCGCCGGGTCGGGGTCGGGAGTCTCCTCGGTCTCGGCGATTTCCGCGTCGAGGGCTTCTTTACCGCGCTGCACGCCCTTTATCTCGCCCGCCACTACTGGCGCACTCATCTCAGTGTCTCCTTCCCGCGCATGCGCCCGGCCGACGGCGGTTTTCAGCCCTTGGCACCGGTCTCCGACCGCGACTTTGTTCAGATTCTCTGCGCCCTGCGCCTCCTTATCCCCGATGCCGGGCTGGTCCTCTCCACCCGCGAAAGCGCCACCCTCCGTGATCATCTCCTCCCCCTGGGGATTACCCAGATGAGCGCCGGCAGCTGCACGGCGCCGGGGGGGTATGCCAGCGAGGATGACAGCGGTCAGCAGTTTGTCATTGATGATGATCGCAATGTCGAGGCGGTGGCGGCGATGATCCGCTCGCAGGGATATGAGCCGGTCTGGAAGGATTGGGATGTCGCGTTTGTGCGCTGAAGGGGGGAAGGTCGACTTTTCTTTGTATTTGATCACCGATCGCCGTTCCCTGCCGTTGGGGCGGGATCTGCTCGCGACGGTGCGGGGAGCAATGCGTGGCGGGGTGCGAGCGGTGCAGTTGCGGGAAAAGGATTTGAGCGCGGCGCAACTTTACCCGCTCGCCCTGGAGTTGCGACAACTCACCAGAGAGTTCCATGCCCGACTGCTGATCAACGACCGGGTCGATCTTGCTCTGGCGGTCGACGCCGATGGCGTTCACCTCGGTGGGCATTCCCTGCCGGTTGCCGTTGTCCGCCAGTTCCTCGGCGAGCAGCGCATTATCGGCGTCTCCACCCATCACCCCGATGAAGTCAAGGCTGCAGCCGTGGCCGGGGCCGACTTTGTCACCTTCGGCCCGGTTTACTCCACCCCCTCAAAACTTGCTTACGGCCCTCCGGTCGGATTGGAACCCCTTGCGGCAATCTGCGCTCACGCCCCGCTGCCGGTCTTTGCCCTCGGTGGGGTGAGCGCAGCGCGTCTCCCTGCGCTGCGTGCGGCCGGCTGTCAACAGGTGGCGGTGATTGGGGCGATTCTGCAGGCAAATGATCCGGAGGGAGCGGCGCGGGAGCTGTTGCGGGGGCTGGCGGGGTAAAATCACCACCCCCAGCCCCTCCTTAAAAAAGGAGGGGAGCTTATGACCGTCTCCCTCACCAGTGAAAAAGGCGGGGTGCTTATGATCTTCTCCCCCTCCTTAGGTAAGGAGGGGGTCGGGGGGTGGTTACCGCGGTGCGTTCATGTCGAGCTGATAGCGGTTACGCATGATGCTGATCAGGGTGTTGACGCCGCGCAGGGAACTGCGGAGTTGATCGCGGGACCGCTCGGGGAGGAGGGACGGGTCGACAAGGTTGCCTGCCTCCTGCCCGGCACTGAGAGCGCTCAACTGCTTCTCCAGACGCAGCTTGACGAGAAAGGTAAAGGCTTCTTTCAGGGTTTCCCACTCCTCATCCGAGACGATCTGGAGGAGGTGGAGGCGTTCGAGTTTATCCCAGGTTGTGCCGCCGAGAATCCCCGTCTCCAGGGCAAGGAGCCCGACTCCCCGAGTCAAAGTGAATATCCCCCCTTTTTTCAGATCGATCTTCCCCCGTTCCTCCCCTGATTTCCCCGGTAAAAAGCGACCAAAAATACCGATCGGCGCTTTAAACCGTGCAATATTGCGCGCCATGTTCGGAAAGAAGATGCCGTTGTTTTTAGTGTAGACGCAGAGATGGTCGCGCAGTTCTTTCTCGAATTCCTTGTCGCCATGCACCACGCGTAAATCCTGAAAAACGCCGAAATAGACCATTTGCTCCGGGGTGGGGACAGAGATCCAGCGTGCCGTCAAATCTTTCCATTCAGTCAGGCTGTGGCACCAATCCGGAGAGTTGGCCATCATCTGCCCCGGACAAAGGGGGACGCCGACAAACTCCAGGGCGGCGACAATGCGGGCGGCAAAACGCCGCACCTCGACAAGTTGGTCAGCGGCAAGGTCATCGCGGTAAACGATGGCGCTGTCCTGATCGGTGCGCAGGGTCTGCTCGCCGCGCCCTTCGCTCCCGAGGGCGAGGTAGGCGGCGCCGCGCGGCAGATAAATCCCCTCTTCGCTGGCAAGGATGGCGATCAGTCGCTCGGTCAGGGCGTCATTGAAGTGGCTGATGAGTTGAATCAGGCTCTGGGTCTCGGCATTGGTCTTGAGCGCGTACTCGAGCATGCCGATCATCTTTTTGCCGAGAGTGCGCAACTGTTCTAGCGCAGTTGCTGCCTCGATTTCCTTGATCAGATACAGGGGGCTACGGGTTTGAATGCGCAGCAGGTCGGTATCGGTCATGACCCCGACCAACCGCTCCAGTTCATCGACGACGATCAAGCGGTGGATATTATGTTTGGCCATCAAGAAGATGGCTTTGAAGAGGTAATCATGGGCGTGGATGGTGATCAGGCGGGTCTTCATGATCTCGCCGACCGTCAGGTGCACGAGGGTGTCAGGGGCATCGGCGATGAGGTTGCGCAGGTCGCGCAATGAGACGATGCCGACCGGTCTTTCTCCTTCGACAACGACGATCCCGGAAATGTTCTGCTGCTTCATCCGCCGGGCCATTTCGACCAGGCTCAGATCGGGCGAACAGGTGATGGCCGGACGATGGCAGACACTGTCAACGCTGATGAAAAAGAAGCTGTCTTCATTGATTGCCGGCATGATGTCCACCTGATTCTGACGGGAAGTGAACCATATTCTTCCGTAATTGCTGGAAGAAAGCAATTTAAAAGGGGGGCGGCAACGTAGTTCGCTAGACGTTGTCAAGGCAGGATTTCACTTCTTTATGTAACGCTGTTTAAGTCCATCAGCATTTATCGCCGGCAAGGATCCCTTTACCTCCGTCCATTTCTTACTTTTCTGGTGTTAATAAAACGCATATTTATTAACATTTATTTTCGATAACGAAACATCAACACTTTTGTAGGGAATAAATCAAAAGGGGATAAGATATGTGTTTTTTTAGAAGTTTTTACAATATTTGATTCGTCTGTCATGAAAAGTATAATAAATTAGATATGTTATATTTTTTAAAAAAAATGGAAACGCTTTTTTTTGACGCGACGACTGTTCGCTTCACGAGTTTATTTTGCAGTTGCAATGAAATTTTAAAATATAGTGTTGACAATTATAGAACGATGTACTAATAAAAATATAACACTTTTTAGAAAAACGTTTTATCCCATTTGGCCCCTTCACTATAGACGATCAAGGGTGAAAAGATGACCAGAGAAAAAGGGGTCTATTCAGTGCAGGCGGTCGTCAAGGCGATTGAGCTTCTCGAAGCGCTGGCGCAGGAGGAGACCAATCTCACCCTGGCAGTTCTGGCCAAAAAACTGGAACTCAGCCGCAATAAATCCTTCCGTCTTCTGGCGACTCTTGAAGACAAGGGACTGGTCGAGCGCAACGAAACGACCGGAGCTTACAGCCTTGGTGTACAGGCTTTCGAGATGGCGCAGCATATTCTCAAGAGTGCCAATCTCCTGCGTCTGGCTCACCCGGTGATGGAGGAGTTGGCCCATAAACTCGGTGAAGCCATCTATCTCACCGTCGTCAGTGACGACGAAGTCCTCTTCCTTGATATGGTCGATTCTTTTCAGCAGGTCCGCGCTGTCGACCTGGTCGGCAAGCGTTTCCCTTTCTTTACCAACGCCGCCGGCAAGGTGATCAAGTCGGTCGGTTCCATCGATCTCTTCGGCCGGGGCGGCAAGCGGCGTAGCGAAGAGGAATCACAGGAGTTGGTCAAGGAACTGGAGGAGATTCGCCGTAAAGGTGTGGCCGTCGATTTTGGCGGGCTGGGCGAAGGGATCTGTGCGGTGGCGGTGGTGATTCGCGATTACGCCGGCAAAGTGGTCGGTGCCCTCACTCTCCTCGCCCCTTCCTTTCGGATGCTGCCGGAGCGCCTGGAGGGTGAAGTAATCCCCGCCCTCCTGCTCGCCGGTGAGCAACTATCGATGAAGTTCGGTTATTCCCGTGCCTATGCTTGACGATTTTTAATAATAGGGTAAATTCTTGGACAGATGATAATTTTTACCAGAAATGAGTTATGCGAAAAAATTTAATCACAATGAACTTTTTTATGCGCGCCGACATGAAGAAGATCTATTGAATGCTAGGAAAGGAGAATGAATGAAATCAATGCAACGCAAAGACGCAACCTTTGGCAGTGTCACTTTTAACGAGGAGGTCTCATTCCGCCGGTTCCGGTAAGAGAGTCAACGCAATCGACGAAAATGAAAAACGTGGTGATTATCGCGGCTGATTCCGGCCAAGAGCAACCAACATTACAAGCAGAATGAGGAGAATTTTATGGACACAAGTGGAAAGGCTTACTGGTACGCAGTTCTGAAACTCATAGCGGTGCATCTGTTCATCTGGGCACTCGTCTCTTACGGTTTCGGCATCGTCTTCGCCCCGGCACTGAACAATATCCATCTTGGTGGCTACCCGCTCGGTTTCTGGTTTGCCCATCAGGGCTCAATCTACATCTTCATTATCCTGATTTTCGTGTTTGCCAAGCTGATGGGTAAACTTGACGAAAAATTTAACGTCAACGAGCAATAAAGGGAGGCGACCTCAATGGAATTACAGACTTTAACCTATCTTGTTGTCGGCCTCACCTTCGCCATCTATATCGGCATTGCCGTTTGGGCGCGAGCCGGCAGCACCTCTGATTTCTACGTCGCCGGCGGCGGCGTCCCCCCGGTCATGAACGGCATGGCGACTGCGGCTGACTGGATGTCGGCAGCGTCCTTTATCTCCATGGCCGGTTTGATCTCCAACATGGGCTATGGCGGCGGTCTCTTCCTGATGGGCTGGACCGGCGGCTACGTTCTGATGGCGATGCTCCTCGCCCCGTATCTGCGTAAATTTGGCAAGTTTACCGTCCCTTCCTTCGTCGCCGAGCGTTTCTACTCGAACGGCGCGTCGGCCGTGGCGGTCGTCTGCTTGCTGACCATGTCGATCACCTACATCATCGGTCAGATGACCGGCGTCGGTGTGGCCTTCTCGCGCTTCCTGGGCGTTTCCAGCGACACCGGCATCTACATCGGTATGGGCATCGTCTTCGCCTACGCCGTGTTCGGTGGCATGAAGGGCATCACCTACACCCAGGTCGCTCAGTACATCGTGCTGATCCTGGCCTACACGGTTCCGGCCTTCTTCATCTCGCTGCAACTGACCGGTGTGGCCATTCCGCAACTGGGTCTGGGCGCTTCCATCGCCGGCACCGACATCTCGCTGCTGACCAAGCTGGACCAGGTCGTCACCGACCTCGGCTTCGGTCAATACACGACTTCGACGGCTGGCAGCACGCTGAACATGTTCGTGTACACGATGTCGCTGATGATCGGTACCGCCGGTCTGCCGCACGTCATCATGCGCTTCTTCACGGTGGCCAAGGTCTCTGACGCCCGTGCCTCCGCTGGTTGGGCGCTGGTCTTCATCGCCCTGCTGTATACGACCGCCCCGGCCGTTGCCGCCATGGCCAAGCTGAACCTGCACGCCACGGTGAACACCGCTGTCGGTCTGGTCACCGCCGCTGACGGCTCGATGAAGGTTGATCCGGAAGTCATCAAGACCCGTGGCGACGTCTATGCCACCGAAGCTTCCCTGGTCTACGAAAATCGTCCGGACTGGATGAAGCGCTGGGAAAAGACCGGCCTGCTGAAGTTCGAAGACAAGAACGGTGACGGTCGTATCCAGTACTACAACGATGCGACGAAGAACGCCGATGCCAAGGCCAAGGCCGAAGCAGCTGGCTGGAAGGGCAACGAGCTGACGGTCAACGCCGACATCATCGTGCTGGCCAATCCGGAAATCGCGCTGCTGCCGAACTGGGTTATCGCCCTGGTTGCTGCCGGTGGTCTGGCTGCCGCTCTGTCGACCGCTGCCGGTCTGCTGATGGCCATCTCCTCCGCCGTGTCGCATGACCTGGTGAAGGGCGTGTTCAAGCCGGACATCTCCGAGCAAGGCGAACTGCGTGCCGGCAAGATCTCCATGGCCGTCGCCATCGTCATCGCCGGTTACCTCGGCCTCAACCCCCCGGGCTTCGCTGCCGGTACGGTTGCCCTGGCCTTCGGTATTGCCGCCTCCTCCCTGTTCCCCGCCATCATGATGGGTATCTTCTCCAAGAAGATGAACAAGGAAGGCGCCANNAAGGCGCCATCGCCGGCATGCTGTCGGGTCTGTTCATCACCCTGTTCTACGTGTTCGCACACAAGGGTATCTTCTTCATCAAGGGTACCGACTTCGTCGACATGATCGGTGGTCCGAACAGCTTCTTCGGCATCACGCCGGAAGCCTTCGGTGCCATCGGCGCCCTGGTCAACTTCGCTGTTGCCTTCGTGGTCGACAAGATGACCAAGGAACCGCCGGAGCACATCCAGGCCATGGTCGAAAACGTGCGTATCCCGCGCGGTGCCAAGGCTGTTGATGGCGCGCACTAAGTAGTAATGAGGTAAGCTTCCCCGTCCGGGCATCCGGCGGGGAATTCGAAAACCCCGTTGGCCATGTCGACGGGGTTTTTATTTAACGGTCCGCTTTTTTGCCGGACTCGCGGAAGTACCGAGGTTCATTATGGTTTTCAATGTCCATGTCGCGCTCACCTGGATTCTTTTCCTGGCGCTCTTTCCCATGGCTTTCTTCTGGCTGCGCCGGGCTTGGCGCATCGCCATCAACAAGGATTTTTCCGAGGTCGCCCTGAAGCATGGCGAATCTCCGTCCAACCCCGAGAAATACGCGCCCTACGAAGCGGTGATCAACCTAGTCGCCGGTAGCGTTGCCGTTGCCGTGATTGCCGGCGTGCTCGCCGGCGAACTCGCCTACGAAGACTGGATGGCCATTGCCGGCAGCACCATCTGGTGCAAGTTCTTCCTCAGCTTCGCGCTCAGTCGCCAGGCGCACCCGATGAACCTGCCCGGTTTCCTGAGCCGTCGGGTCAGCCTGCGGCCGGAGAAGCAGCCGCCGGAAGGTGAAAGCAAGCAGGACTGAGCCAGCGCTGCTGGCAGCGCCCGCTTGCCATCAGGCGAGGCGGGTGATGGCCGGCAGGAAGACTTCGGTGACCAGCACGCTGCTGGCACCGAGATGATGGCGCGAACGCCGCGCCCAGAAGCCGGGAGACTCCCCGGCCACGGCACAGACCCGACGATACAGGGGGTGACGTGCATCGAGCCGCAGGTATTCGATCTCCTCGCGGACGAATCCCGGATAGCGGAACAGCAGCGAACCCAGTGAGCGATTGCCGAGACCGGCGAACCAGGTGCCCAGCCGGCCGCTGCGCGGCGCCGAGAGGACGCTGTGGGCGAAGATCACCGGCACCCCGTCGCATTCGAGCAATACCTCGCGCATCGGCAGACAGACACGGCCCAAGGCCTGGTCAAGCGCCGGCCGGCGCCCCTGGGCCAGCACGCGCACGCGAAAGCTCCGGCAATGGCGCTGACAACGCGCGGTCAGCGACTCCGGCTCGCTCAGCCAGCGGCGCAAGGCGGCTGGCAGCAGGCCATCCGGCTGCCGCCGCCAGTGCTTGCGCAAGTTCACTGCGGTCGCGGCGCGCGTTCGAGGCCGCGCAGCTTGCTGCCGGCAGCGATGCCGCGCTGGGCGAACCAGCCGCGATTCATTTCCAGCGCGTAGCGCGCCGGGCGCTTGGCACAGTGGTTGTCTTCGCTGTGTGGCTGCATGTTTTCGATATTGATGATGGCGCCCTCGGCGTCGATGAAAGCGACCGACAGCGGCAACGGGGTATTGCGCATCCACATGCAGTGGGTGTTTTCCTGCGTGAAGACGAACAGCATGCCGCGCTGTTGCGGCATCGCCTCCCGGTTCATCAGGCCGGTCTGGCGGTTGCGGTCGGTCGCCGCGACTTCCGCCTCGATGCGGTGGAAGCCGGCCGTCAGTTCAATCACCGGCAGTGCCGCCTGCGCCCAGACGGCGGTGCTCAACAGGCTGGCAGCCAGGGCGGCCAGAATGCTACGTCCCTTCATTTCATGTTCCCCGGAGTGTACGGATATCGCCGTCGATCCGGCGCCACTCGCCAAGACCGAGCCCAGCCACCGACAGCGTTCCGATCGCCGCCCGCACCAGGCGGAGCGTAGGATAACCGATCGCCGCCGTCATTCGCCGCACCTGGCGGTTCTTGCCCTCGCTGATGCGGATTTCCAGCCAACTGGTCGGAATCGCCGCCCGGTAGCGGATCGGCGGGTCGCGCGGCCAGAGCGCTGGCGGTTCGTCAATCAGGCGAACCCTGGCCGGCTGGGCGGTGAAATCGGACAGCCGGATGCCGGCGCGTAGCCGCTCCAGTGCCGCGTCTTCAGGTACACCTTCGACCTGCGCCCAGTAGGTTTTCTCCAGCTTGTGCTTCGGCTCGGCGATCTGCGCCTGCAGACGGCCATCATCGGTCAGCAGCAGCAGGCCCTCGCTGTCGGCATCGAGGCGACCGGCAACATAGACATCCTTGAGCGGAATGAACTCGGCCAGTGCCCGCCACTTGCCTTCCGGCGTGAACTGGCTGAGGACGCCATAGGGCTTGTTGAAGAGAACAAGAGAGGACACGACAGGGGATTTCACGGACCGGGAAAGGCTGCGATTTTCGCTGATTTTCCGCAAACGCAAGCTGCCAAATATAACGGCAGCAGCGCACCTCGCCTGATCGACAATGGTGAGCGCATACTGCACCTTGCATAGCAAGATCCGAACAGCCTGCCCTCTGGAGAAAATGATCGTGAACGCATTGAAAAAATCCGCATCGGCACTGGCTCTCGCTGCCGTACTAACTCTCAGTGGCTGCGCCCAGTTCCATGGCCCCGGCTGGGAGAAGGATTATCCGGCAGTCGCCTACGCGCGCGACCTGCACCCCGGTTACGGCTCGGTGCATGCCATCGAAGAAGTTCGCCCGGAAAAGAGCGGTATCGGCGTGGGTGCCGTTGCCGGCGCCGTGATCGGCGGGCTGATCGGCCATCAGGTGGGCGAAGGCGATGGCAACACGGCAGCGACCGTGATCGGCGCGGCGGGCGGCGCCCTGATCGGCCATCAGATTGAAAAGCGGGTCAAGGAACAGGATGAGCGATACCGTCTCGTCATCCGCATGGAAAACGGCAGCTATCAGACGGTCGAGCAGAAAACCGACTTTGTCGACCTGCGTATTGGCGACCGTCTCTACATCGACGACGAAGGCACGATCCGTCGCTACTGAGCGCCAGCGTGCCTGCCCGGAATTTGCGCTGCGCCGGCAGGAGCAGCGCTCCGGCGCTCAGTGACTGGTGCCTTCCGACTTGGTGATCTTGTTCCAGACGTTGTACTTGCCGACCGGCTTCTTCATCGGCAGGCGCTTCACTTCCTGCAGTGTTGCCGCGTCGTAGATGATCAGCGCGCCATCCATTTCCCACAGGCTGGCCAGCACATACTTGCCGTCCCTGGTGAATTCGACGTGTGCGAAGGTCTTGCCCGGCGCCGGTTTCAGTTCGGCGACGATTTCCAGCGTCTGCTTGTCAATCACCTGCATGGTGTCCTTGAACTCGCGGCTCATCATCGAATCGACCCAGGCATAGCGGCTGTTCTCGTGGCTGCGCATGAAGAAACCCGGGCCGCGGGTCTTGATCTGCTTGATCGTTTTCCAGCTGGCCATGTCGATGATGCTGATCACGCCTTCGTTTAGATTCGGCGTGGCCATCACGGTTTTGCCCTGCCATGTCCAGCTGATGCCGGAGCCCAGATGCGGCATGCCGGGCAGTTCGAGGTCGGCGATCTTCTTGCGCGCATCGAGATTGACCACCTGGCCGCTGACCGCGCTCTTGGCGTCGTTGCGCGAGGCGCCCATGACCTCGTCGTAGCCCTGGGTGAAGTAGAAATCGTCGAGATAATCGTCGAGCTGACTGCGCTGCGGATTTAGGAAGCCGTCGATGAAGGCGCCTTCGCGGTACTTGAAGTCGTGAATCATGCCAGCAGGGATTTCCGGCGCCTTGGGGTTGTAGGAGACCTCCCACACTTCCTTGACGTCCTTCAGTGCGGCGACAAAGCTCTGCCGCGGCGAGGCGTCATAGACCGCCGAGACGCGCGAACTGATCTTGCCGTCCTTGTCGGTGACCGGCAGGATTTTCTGCAGCTTGAGATCGGCGTCGAGGATGACCAGGCTGTGCGGCAGGTAGTTGGCCACCGCCACCCATTTACCGTCGCCCGAAACGGCGGCGTTGCGCGTGTTGATGCCGGCGCGCACCTCGGCGATGACTTTCAGGTTCCACAGGTCGAACTTGGTGATCCAGCCGTCGCGCGAGGCGAAGAAGACATAGCGGCCGTCCGGGGTGAATTTCGGCCCGCCGTGCAGGGCGTAGCGCGAGGGAAAGCGGTGGATGGGTTCGAGTTTGTCGCCGTCGAGGATCGACACGTGGTGGTCGCCGGTTTCGACGACGACGAACAGGTTCAGCGGATCGGCCTTGAACACCGGCTTGTCGGGCAGCTTGCCCGGCTCGTGGACGATGCGCGAAGCGGTGATTTCCTTTTCACCCCAGGCCGGCATCGGTTTGATCGGCGTGTAGGCGTAGTCGATCAGCGCCTTGACCTCGTCGGCCGACAGCTTGTCACCGAAGGGCAGCATCTGCGTCGCCGGACGACCGTGGACGATGACCTTTTCCGCTTCCGCCTTGCGCAGGCGACCCAGATTTTCCGGAATCAGTGCCGGGCCGATGCCACCCAGGCGGGCTTCACCGTGGCAGCTGGCGCAGTGCTCTTTGTAGGCGGCCGGGGCGTCGGCAGCCTGGGCCAGTTCCGACATGGCCAGCAGCGAACAGACGGCGGCGCCGGCGGGAATCAGGATGTTCCACTTCATCATTTGGCGATTTCCTCGTCGGAGAGATAGCAGCCGGGATCTTCGGCCCACGGGTCGCCGGTCAGTTGCTGGGCGCGGACGCGGGTGTTGCCGTTGCAGACGGCCAGATAGGCGCAGCTGCCGCAGCGTCCCTTGACCGCGCGCGGGTACTGCTTGAGCCCGGCCATCAAAGGATCGGCGGTATCCGGCCAGATCTGCGAGAACGGCCGTTCCTTGACGTTGCCCAGCGTGTAGTGCCACCACATGGTGTCGGGATGGACGTTGCCGAGGTTATCGATATTGGCGACATTGACGCCGGAGGAATTGCCACCCCACTGGCGCAACTTGGCCTCGACATGCGCCGCCTGCCCGGGGAAGCGGCGACGCACCCAGTGCAGGAAGTAGACGCCGTCGGCATCGTTGTTGCCGGTGGTGAATTCCTTGTCCAGGCCGCGCTGGTTGTACTCCCAGCAGGTGTCGAAGAGCAGGTCCATGGCCTGCCGGGTCAGCTGGTGCTGGGCGTCGTCCTTGCGGTTCTTGTTGCCGCGCCCGGCATAGTTGAGGTGCGAGAAGTAGAAGCGGTCGATGCCCTCGTCCTCGACCAGCTTGAGCAGGCCGGGCAGGTCGTGGGCATTGTCCTGGGTCATCGTGTAGCGCACGCCGATCTTCAAGCCGAGGTCGCGGCACAGGCGGATGCCTTTGAGCGAGGCGTCGAAGGCGCCGTCGAGGCGACGGAACTTGTCGTGCGTGGCACCGAGACCGTCGAGCGAGACGCCGACGTAGTTGAAGTCGCATTCGGCGATCTTGTCGATGTTTTCCTTGTCGATCAGCGTACCGTTGGACGAGAGGCCGACGTAGAAGCCCTCGGCCTTGGCCCGCTTGGCGATGGCGTAGATGTCCGGGCGCAGCAGCGGTTCGCCGCCGGAGAGGATCAGCACCGGCACGCGGAAGGCCTTGAGATCGGCCATCACCGTATAGACCTCTTCGGTCGTCAGCTCGCCAGGGAAATTGGTGTCGGCGGAAATCGAGTAACAGTGCTTGCAGGTCAGGTTGCAGCGCCGGATCAGGTTCCAGATCACCACCGGCCCGGGCGGATTGCGCTTGGGACCGACCGGTGTCGGGGTGACGATTTCCTGCAGGTACTGGGAAATGCGGAACATGGACTTCCTTGTTGTGGGGGCTTTGGCGTATTCAACGGCAGGCTAACCCGGAACTCCTTGATACGCGTCAACCGCTTCCGGATAGCCGCGTTAATCGGGCACCTCGAGCCTTCCGCTATACTCCCCCGATGCTTCCCTCCCCCCTTGCAGCAGCAGGCTCCATCCCCACCCTGCCAACCCACTGGTTGGCCCCGGTCGCCGCAGTACTGCCCGCCGGCGAAACGATCCAGGCCTGGCTGGAAACCGACCTCGACGACCGCCTGAATTTTGCCCGTGGCCTGCTGGTACTGACCGAACACCGCCTGCTCGCCTGGCCAGCCACGGAGGGCGGCTTTAGCGAATGGCCGCTGAGCGCCGGCTGGCGCCTCGAGCACCACGACCACGCTGGCGTCGGCACGCTGGAACTGCTCGACCCCACCGGCCGCCGCGCCTGCTGGCGCTACACGCTGGGCCGTAATCTGGCCGCCCTGCGTCTGATCACGGAATTCGACCTGCAGCTGTCCAGCCGCCTCAGCGGCCAGCCTGTTGTCCGCGCCAGCGACGACGTCTGCCCGAAATGCAAGGCACCGCTGCCGCCGGGCGAGGATGAATGCCCGATCTGCGTCGTCGAGACCAGCACGCCGCCATCGACGTGGACGCTGTTCCGCCTGTGGCGCTTCGCCAAACCGTACAAGGGCCGCCTGCTCGCCGGTTTTTTGCTGACGCTGGCGTCGACCGCAGCAACGCTGGTACCGCCCTACCTGACCATGCCGCTGATGGACGAGATCCTGATCCCGTTCCAGAACGGCCAGCCGATCGACCAGGACCGGGTCATGCTCTATCTCGGCGGCCTGCTCGGCGCGGCAGTGCTGGCCTGGGCGCTCGGCTGGCTGCGCACCTATATCCTGGCGCTGGTCTCGGAACGGATCGGCCGCGACCTGCGCACGACCACCTACGAACACCTGCTGGGACTGTCATTGGAGTATTTCGGCGGCAAGCGCACCGGCGACCTGATGGCGCGCATCGGTTCGGAAACCGACCGCATCAACGTCTTCCTGTCGCTGCACCTGCTCGACTTCGCCACCGACGTGCTGATGATCGCCATGACGTCGGCCATCCTGTTCTCGATCAATCCCTGGCTGGCGCTGGTCACGTTGCTGCCGCTGCCGTTCATCGCCTGGCTGATCCATACCGTCCGTGACCGGCTGCGCACCGGTTTCGAGAAGGTTGACCGGGTCTGGGCCGAAGTCACCAACGTGCTCGCCGACACCATTCCCGGCATCCGCGTGGTCAAGGCCTTCGCCCAGGAAAAGCGCGAGGCCGAGCGCTTCCGCGACGCCAACAAACACAACCTGGCGCTCAACGACAAACTCAACCGCACCTGGTCGCTGTTCGGCCCGACCGTCACGCTGATGACCGAAATCGGCCTGCTCGTCGTCTGGGGCTTCGGCATCTGGCAGATTTCCGAAGGCGACATCACCGTTGGCGTGCTGACCGCCTTCCTCGCCTACATCAGCCGCTTCTACACCCGGCTGGACTCGATGAGCCGCATCGTTTCGGTGACGCAGAAGGCCGCCGCCGGCGCCAAGCGTATTTTCGACATCCTCGACCATGTGTCGTCGGTGCCGGAACCGACCAAGCCGGTTCATCTCGGCCAGGTCGAAGGCCGCATCACGCTGAAGCAGGCCAGTTTCCGCTACGGCACGCGGGCGGTCACCCGCGACGTAGATCTGGTCATCGAACCGGGCGAGATGATCGGCCTGGTAGGTCACAGCGGTTCCGGCAAATCGACGCTGGTGAACCTGATCTGCCGCTTCTACGACGTCACCGAAGGCGCCGTCTTCATCGACGATGTCGACGTGCGCTCGGTGCCGGTCGCCGAATTCCGCCGCAACATCGGCCTGGTGCTGCAGGAGCCTTTCCTGTTCTTCGGCACCATCGCCGAGAACA
>DDWF01000322.1:20894-39544 GCA_002345845.1 Betaproteobacteria bacterium UBA2293
GCCTGTCCGGCGGCGAGCGCCAGCGCATCTCGATCGCCCGCGCGCTGCTGATCGATCCGAAGATCCTGATCCTCGACGAAGCCACCTCCTCGGTCGATACCGAGACCGAGAAGGAAATCCAGAAGGCGCTGGACAACCTGGTGCGCGGCCGCACCACGATCGCCATCGCCCACCGCCTGTCCACGCTGCGCAAGGCCGACCGGCTGGTGGTCATGGACCGCGGCCGCATTGTCGAAACCGGCAACCACGATGTGCTGATGGCGGCTGAAGGCCATTACTACAAGCTGTATCAGGCACAGGCACGCAATGTCGATACCGAGGACGCCGATCCCGACGCGCCCGCCGTTCCCAAAACCGTCACCGTCTGAGGCAGGACCATGGCGCATACCCCTTTCCAATTGCAGCGCGACCCTTACGGCCGGCTGGTCCTGATCGATGAACACGGCGAACGCCACGAAGGCGTCGTGCCGGTGCGCGCCTTTCCCATCGCCGCCCCCGACGACGGCATCGCCCTGGTCAACAGCGAAGGCCACGAGGCCGGCTGGGCCGACCGCCTGAGCGACCTGCCGGCGGCCGAACGGGCGTTGATCGAGGAAGAACTGGCCAGTCGCGAGTTCATGCCGACGATCGAGGCCATCCTCGCCGTTTCCAGTTTTGCCTGCCCGAGTACCTGGCAGGTGCGTACCGACCGTGGCCCGGCCGAGGTCCTGCTGAAAGGCGAGGAAGACATCCGTCGCCTGCCGCAGGGCCGTCTGCTGATCGCCGACAGCCACGGCATCCAGTTCCTGATTCGCGATCCCGCAGCGCTCGACCGGCACAGCCGGCGGCTGCTCGACCGCTTCCTGTGAGTTTTAGGCCGTCGGTATATTTTTGCCGCCGGTAATCCGCGGCTTCGGTTAAGCGTTAATAATTGACGACTGCCCTCATAACAAATTCGACACCGCTACGGAGCCGGGCGAGACCAACATGAGCAAAAAAGACATCATTTTCCGGGAGATGATCTCCCTGCGTGGCCCGAGCATCTGGACCTACCCGCCGGTCATCGAAACCTGGATCGACATCGGCGAACTGGAAGATTTTCCCTCCAACAAGATTCCCGGCCTCTACGAACGCCTGACCGCCTGGCTGCCCAGCCTGATCGAACATCGCTGCAACTACGACGAGCGCGGCGGCTTCCTGCGCCGCCTGCAGGAAGGCACCTGGGCCGGCCATATCCTCGAACACGTCAGTCTCGAACTCTTGGGCCTGGCCGGCCTGCCCGGCGGTTTCGGCCGCACCCGCGAGACGTCGACGCGCGGTGTCTACAAGCTGGTGATCAGGGACTTTCATGGCGAGTGCACCCGTCTGGCTCTCGATCTCGGCCGCGAACTGCTGCTCGCCGCCATCAACGACGAGTCCTTCGACACCGAAGCGGCGGTGAAAGCGCTGCGCCGCAAGGTCGACCGCAAATACCTCGGCCCCTCCACCGCCGCCATCGTCGACGCCGCCAATGCCCGCGACATCCCGTACATCCGCCTGCTCGACGACGGCAATCTCGTCCAGTTCGGCTACGGCGCCGCCATGCGCCGCATCTGGACGGCCGAGACCGACCGCACCAGCGCCATTGCCGAAACCATCTCGCGCGACAAGGACCTGACCAAGGAGCTGATCGCCGCCGTCGGCGTCCCGGTGCCGGAAGGCCGCGAAGTCGACAATGCCGACGATGCCGTTGAAGCCGCCGAGGACATCGGCTATCCGGTCGTCGTCAAGCCAACCGACGGCAACCACGGGCGCGGCGTCTTCATCGACCTGGTCAGCGCCGAAGCGGTGCGCAAGGCTTACGCCATCGCCGTCGAGGAAGGCTCCGGCGTGCTCGTCGAGCGCTCCATCCCCGGCATCGAGCACCGCCTGCTGATCGTCGGCGGCAAGCTGGTCGCCGCCAACCGCAGCGATTTCATCACCGTCACCGGCGACGGCCAGGCGACGGTCCAGCAATTGATCGAGACCCAGGTCAACACCGACCCGCGCCGCGGCAACAGCGAACTGCACCCCTTGTCGATCATCCGCATCGATACCGCCGCCCGCCTTGAACTGGAACGCCAGGGACTGAGCGGCGACAGCGTGCCGGATGCCGGCCGTACCGTGCTCATCCAGCGCAACGCCAATCACGCCTTCGACTGTACCGACGAAGTGCATCCGGAAACGGCCGCCATCGCCTCGCTGGCGGCCCGTGTCGTCGGCCTCGACATCGCCGGCATCGACCTCGTCTGCCAGGACATCGGCAAGCCGCTGGCCGAGCAGGGCGGTGCCATCGTCGAAGTCAACGCCGGCCCCAGCCTGCTGATGCATATCAAGCCGGGTATCGGCAAGCCGCGGCCGGTCGGCAAGGCGATCGTCGACAATCTTTTCGCCGCCAGCGAAAGCGGCCGCATCCCGGTGATCGGCGTCGCCGGCTCGCGCGGCAAGACGCCGGTCGCCCGCCTCGTTGCCCATCTGCTGCACCTGTCCGGCCGCCATGTCGGCGTGGCCTGCAGCGATGGTCTGTTTCTCGGCCGCCGCCAGGTGCAGAAGAGCGATGCCGCCAACTGGACCGGCGGCCGCCGCCTGCTGCTCAACCGCGCCGTCGAGGCAGCGGTGATCGAGAACGGCGGCAAGGTCATCCTCGGCGAGGGTCTGGCCTACGACCGTTGTCAGGTCGGGGTCATCACCAATGTGCTGCCGGATGGCGAAGACTTGTCGCGCTGGGACATCCAGCCGACCGGCGGCGAGTACTTCACGACCTGGCGCTCGACTTACCGCACCCAGATCGATGTCGTGCTGCATTCCGGCCATGCCGTGCTCAATGCCGACGATCCGCTGGTCGCCGAATTTGCCGAGTTGTGCGACGGCGAAGTCATTTTCTTCGCGGCCGATCCGCAATGCCCGGCCCTCCTCGCCCAGCTGGCGGCCGGCAAGCGTGCGGTCTATGTCAACGAAAGCCGCATCTACCTGGCCACCGGCCAGGATGAAATCCGCCTCTGCCGTCTCGGCGACGTGCCCTTGATCGGCAAGTCGAAAAAGCCGGAAACCATCGCCAACGTGCTCGCCGCCGTCGCCACTGGCTGGGCGCTGGGCCTGACCCAGGACGTCATCGTCACCGGCATCAAGACCTTCGGCCTCGACCTGGCCGACCCCTTCGCCCTGCTGCCCCGCCGTGCCCGCAAGGCCGCCGGCGTCGCCAGCCGCATCTAACGCTGAGAAAGCCCGAACATGGACGTTTCCCGCATCCGTGCGCTGCGCGGCCCCAACCTGTGGAGCCGCCACACCGCCATCCAGGCCATCGTCACCTGCAATGGTGGTGAATGTGCCATCGCCGACCTGCCGGGTTTCGAGAGCCGGCTGCGCGCCCGTTTTCCCGAACTCGGCGAGCTGATTCCCACCGATCACCTGGATACGGTTTCCATCGCTCATGCCCTGGAATTCGCCGCCCTCGGCCTGCAGGCCCAGGCCGGCTGCCCGGTCACCTTCAGCCGGACGGCGCAGACCGTCGACAAGGGTGTGTATCAGGTCGTTGTCGAATACACCGAGGAAGATGTCGGCCGGCTGGCCTTTGAACGCGCCGAGCAACTGTGTCAGGCAGCCCTCGACGACACGCCCTTCGATCTCGATGGGACGCTGAAGGAACTGCGCGACCTCGACGAGGACATCCGCCTCGGCCCATCAACCGGCGCCATCGTCGCCGCCGCCCAGGCCCGTGGCATTCCCTGCCGCCGGCTGACCCAGGGCAGCCTGGTGCAGTTTGGCTGGGGCAGCAAGCAGAAGCGCATCCAGGCGGCGGAAACCAGTTTCACCAGCGCCATCGCCGAATCCATCGCCCAGGACAAGGAACTGACCAAGCAGTTGCTGCACGCTTCCGGCGTCGCCGTACCCACCGGCCGGCCGGTCGAAGATGAGGACGATGCCTGGGCGGCCGCCCAGGAAATCGGCCTGCCGGTCGTCGTCAAGCCGCAAGATGGCAACCAGGGCAAGGGCATTTCGGTGAACCTGACCAGCGAGGAGCAGATCCGCCGCGCCTACCGCGTCGCCATCGAGTTCCGTGACGACATCATGGTCGAGAAGTACCTGCCCGGCCACGACTGGCGCCTGCTGGTCATCGGCGACAAGCTGATCGCCGCCGCCCGGCGCGATCCGCCGCTGGTTGTCGGCGACGGCACGCATACCGTTCGCCAGCTGGTGGATATCGTCAATAGCGACCCGCGCCGTTCCGACGGCCACGCCACCTCGCTGACCAAGATCCGTTTCGACGAAATCGCCCTCGCCCGCCTGGCCGAGCAGGGCTACGACGCCGACTCGATCCCCGAGCGTGGCGTGCGCATCATCCTGCGCAACAACGCCAACCTGTCCACCGGCGGCACCGCCACCGACGTCACCGACGACGTGCACCCCGAACTGGCCGCCGCTGCCGTCGCCGCCGCCCAGACCGTCGGCCTCGACATCGCCGGCATCGACGTCGTCTGCGACACCATGCTCAAGCCACTGGAAAGCCAGGGCGGCGGCATCGTCGAAGTCAATGCCGCGCCCGGCCTGCGCATGCACCTCGACCCTTCGTTCGGCAAGGGCCGCCCGGTCGGCGAAGCCATTGTCGGCATGATGTATCCCGATGGCGACAACGGCCGCATCCCGGTCGTCGCCGTCACCGGCACTAACGGCAAGACCACCACCAGCCGCCTGATCGGCCGCATCTTCGAGCAGAATGGCCTGCGTGTCGGCATGACCAGCACCGATGGTATTTATGTGCAGAACAAGCGTATCGACGACGGCGACTGCTCCGGTCCGCGCAGCGCCCGCAACGTGCTCGGCCACCCCGACGTCGACGCCGCGGTCCTGGAGACGGCGCGCGGCGGCTTGCTGCGCGAAGGCCTCGGCTTCGACATGTGCGATGTCGCCGTGGTCACCAATATCGGCCTCGGTGACCATCTCGGCCTCAACTACATTACCACCGTGCACGACCTGGCGGTGATCAAGCGCGTCATCGTCGAGAACGTCGCCCCCAGCGGCACCGCCGTCCTCAACGCCGCCGATCCGGTGGTGGCGGCGATGGCCCGCCATTGCTCCGGCGACGTCACCTTCTTCGCCCTCGACCCGACGCATCCAGTGCTGGCCACCCACCGCGCCCAGGGCAAGCGCGTGCTCTACGTGGACGGTGGCGACATCGTCTGCGGCGAAGGCCGCAAGAAGCATCGCATTCCGCTAGCGCGCGTGCCGCTGACGCGCAACGGCACGATCGGTTTCCAGGTCGAGAACGTCATGGCTGCCGTCGCCACCGCCTGGGCCCTCGGCTATGACTGGTCAACAGTCGAACAGGCGCTGGCCGGATTCGTCAGCGATTCGGCGACCGCCCCCGGCCGCTTCAATGTCTTCGACTACAAGGGGGCGACGCTGATCGCCGACTACGGTCACAATCCCGACGCCATGCTGGCCCTGGTCAAGGCCATCGAGAACATGCCGGCGAGCCGCCGGCTGGTGGTCATCAGCGGTGCCGGCGACCGGCGCGACGACGACATCCGCCAGCAGACGGAAATCCTCGGCGAGGCCTTCGATGACGTCATCCTCTACCAGGACGCCTGCCAGCGCGGTCGCGCCGACGGCGAGGTGATCGCCCTGCTCCGTGCCGGCCTGGCCAATTCCAGGCGGGTCAAGCACGTCGACGCCATCGACGGCGAATTCATCGCCATCGATGCGGCGCTCAAGCGCCTGCAACCGGGCGAACTGTGCCTGATCCTGATCGACCAGGTGGAAGAAGCGCTGGCCCACATCGCCAGACATATCGGCGAGAGCCAGTAAATCTGAGGGAGGACCGGCCTGCTCAGATGCGCAGGCCGCTCTTCTTCAGGATGCGCGAGGAAAAGAGGATGTCGCGGGCGCGGCAGCGTTCGCCGAGCAGTCCGGCAATGACTTCGGCCTTGGCCCGGACCTCGTCCTGCGTGCTGCCATGGACCATGGCAAACAGGTTGTAGGGCCATTCGGGCAAGGCGCGCGGCCGGCGGTAGCAGTGGGTAACGAACTCGAGCGCTCCGACTTCGGCGCCAATGGCGTCGATGGCCTCGTCCGGCACATCCCAGACGGTCATGCCATTGGCCGTCCAGCCGATGGCGTAGTGATTGGGCACGGCGCCGATGCGGCGGATGACGCCGTCGGCCAGCAGCTTTTCCAGACGGCGCATGACCTCTGCGGAGGCAATGCCCAGGCGCTCGGCAATGGCCTGATAGGGCCGCGGCACCAGCGGCAAGCCGTCCTGGGTAGCGACGATCAGGGCGCGGTCGATATCGTCGATCACGTGCGCACCGCCAGTTTCATTTCGACAAAGTATTCGCGTTCCTTGGGAAAGTTGCGCACCGTCAGGCCGGTATCGCGCTCGATGCGGGCGATGGCTTCGCCGATGCCGGCCGGCGTTTCCGTGGCCAGCACGAACCACATGTTGAGGGCATGCTCGCGCCGATAATTGTGGGCGACCTGCGGCAGCGCGTTGACCAGCGCCGCCACATCCGCGTAACGCGCTTCTGGCACGGCCAGCGCCGCCAGGGTGAAGGCGCCGCCCATGCGTTCGATCTGGTACATCGGCCCGAAGCGGGTGAGCACGCGTTCTGCCAGCAGCCGCTGCAGGCGGGCGAGCAGGTCTGCCTCGGCGATACCCAGGCGCCCTGCCACTTCGGCATAGGGTTCGGCACAGATCGGGAAGCCGCCCTGCAGTTCGTCGATCAGCCGGCGATCGACCGCATCCAGTTCAGGCATAGCGGGCACCGTTCTGCTTGAAGCGGGTCAGCGAAAAAAGCACGTCGTGGGCACAGCTCTCCAGACCGTGGCGCTGGCGCAGGTCGGCGATGATGGTTTCAACCTCGCCGCGCTCGCGCCCGTGGATCATGCAGAACAGGTTGTACGGCCAGTCCGGCAAGGCGCGCGGGCGGCGGTAGCAGAGGGTCACCGCCGGCTCTTCGGCCAGCGCCCGGCCGATCTCGCTGACCTGGTCGTCGGCAATGTCGTGCACCAGCATGGCATTGGCCCGGTAGCCCAGTTCGTGATGACGGACGACGACGCCGAAGCGCTTGATCGCCCCGTCCGCCAGCCAGCACTTGATGCGGCCAAGGACGTCGGATTCGGAAGCGCCGATGCGTTCGGCGATCAGGGCAAACGGCCGGATGAACAGCGGCAAACCTTCCTGCAGCACCGACACCAGGCGGCGCTCGGCCTCGTCAATCGGCGCTGCCGGTTCGACCCGGCGGGCGGCGGCCACCTGCTTGCCCTTCTGCCCTTCCAGACAGAAGCCGAGATCGATATGGAATTCTTCCTGCAGCGGCAGCGCCAGCAGCGGGTAGCCGGCGGCCTGGGCGATGGCGCCGAGCGAAGCCTGCAGGCGTCCCTCGCTGCCGGCAGTGACGACGAACCACAGGTTGTAGCGGTGTTCGCGCTCGTAATTGTGATTGACCTCGGGGAAGCGATTGACCGCCGCCGCCACCGCTTCCAGGCGCTCGGGTGGCACCGCCATGGCGGCCAGCGTCGAAGCGCCGATGCGCTTCGGGGCGAAGACGGCGCCGACGCGCGAGATCTTGCCCTCGCGGCGCAGTTTTTCCAGCGCTCCGAGCACCGCCTTTTCAGCAACGCCAAGACGCGCCGCCAGTTCGGCAAAGGGGGCCGGACAGAGCGGAAAATCGCGCTGAAATTCGTTGAGCAGGCGGAACTCGAAGCTGTCGTTCATCAGAAACCGATGCGCGCGGCGCGCGAGGTGAAGAAAATGCCGGACGGACTGTCGGCGGCGATCTCGCCCAAGCGGGTGAAACTGGCCGTGTCGTATATGAGAACTTTATGATCGTCGCGCGCCGAAAGCCAGATGTTTTCGCCGCGCGGCGTGAATTCCATGTGCAGGATGCCCTTGCCCGGCGCGAAGGCATGTACCACCTTGCCGGCCAGGGTATCAATGACGTCCATCTTGCCGTTGTCGGGGAAGGCGAAATTGACCCACACCTGGCGCCCGTCCGGCCGCGCCATGACGAACACCGGCTGGCCGCGCACCGGAATGCGGCCGACTTCCTTCCAGGTCGCCACATCGACGACCAGCACCTCATGCCGGCCGATCGCCGGCAGGTAGGCCTTGCCCTGCGCCACCGACCAGCCGCGCAGATGCGGCATCTTGAACACCGGCAGTTTTTCTTCGCCGCGGCCGTAGTTTTCCAGGATCTTGCGAGCGCCCTTCTCCGGCTGCCACAGGTCGAGCATGGCGACGCCATCCTCGCCGAACAGGCCGGCCAGAAAGTAGCGTCCATCAGGCGTCACCAGCCCGTCGTAGGGCTGCTTGCCGGCCGGATAGCGCTGCGTCGTCGGCCGGCGCGGATCGGTGAAGTCGCTGACCCAGATCTCGCCGCCGTCGAACAGCGCATAGACGAACTTGTTGCCCGGCGAGTCGGCCAGACCGACGACCTTGGAGAACTGGCCCGGCGCATATTCGGCCGGCACTTCGGACAGCAGTTCCAGCGTCTCGGCATCGAAAGCCTTGATGCCGCCTGGCGAGTAGTTTTGGGCGACGACGATGCGGCCATCCTGGGAAATCGAGCCACCGATGGCGTTGCCGGCCTGGATCACGCGCTTGACGATCGTGCCTGCCAGCAGGTCGATCTTGGTCAGCCCGCCATCACGGCCAAAGATGTAGGCATAGCGGCCGTCACGGCTATAGACGGCAGAAGCATGCGACAGGTCGCCAAGGCCGGCGATGCGCGCATAGGGCTGGCGCGCACTGGTATTGACCAGGGTCACGTGACCGCTGGCGCGCTCGATGACCAGGCCGAGATCGCCGGTGCCGCGCAGTTGTGGTCCAGCGCAGGCGCTCAGCAGCGCGGCGAGGAAAAGGGTCAGGATCAGTTTCATTGGGGGAACTCGCTCATCAGTTTGTCGACGATCCATTGCGCTTCGGCTTCGGACATGAACTGCTTCCACGGCGGCATCGGCGTACCCGGCCGGCCATAGTAAATGGTTGCCGCCAGACCCTCGGCCGGCTTGTCGCGCAGGTTGGCCGGCAGCAGCGGCGGACCAAGGCCGCCCTGCAGGGTCATGCCGTGGCAGGAACCGCAATCCTGACGCACCAGATGCACCAGTTCCTTCTGCCGCTCGGGCGCCGGCTCGTTGGCCCAGGCCGCAGTCGCCGCCAGCAGCGCCACCAGCGGCAGCAATTTATTCGGTGACAAGCACTTCCCCTTTCATTTCCGGGTGCGGGCCGCACTGGTAGGCATAGCGCCCCGGCTTCTCGAAACGTCGCTCCCAGTGTTCGCCGGGGAACAGGCGCTCGGACTCGAGGCCGTTTTCATCGGGAAACTGCACCGAGTGACTGGTGCGTTTCTCACGATTGATCCAGCGCACGCTGTCGCCGGCCTGGATAGCCACCGACGGCGGTGCGAAGCGGTAATCGGCGATGCCCACTTCGACAGTCGTCTGTGCCATCGCCACCAGCGAAAAGAGCGCCAGCAGAACCGGCGCTCCCTGCGAGAGCCGCCATCCGCACTGCGCGATGACAGCAGGCGACATGATGCGTTATTGCTTGACGGCCTTGACGTCGCCGTCCGCGCCCAGGCCGATGGTCTGGTTGAAGGACACGTGGTGGAAACGACCACCGGCATTGTCGGCATGGATGGCAACACCGAAGGTGACGGCCTTGCCGGCGGCGAGCGCGGCGTTGCCGGCCAGCTTGCGGGTGAAGGTTACCGTGTAGGTGTCACCGGCCTTGGCGCCTTCGGCCTTGGCCCCGGCCTTGCCGCCTTCCATGGCGCGCTTGTCGGCGACGCTGCCGTCGAAGGACTTGCCGCTGCTCCGCCACTGCATCAGGTCGAAAGCGCCGCCCTTGACGTACTTGGTCTTCTTGTCGTCGGCCCCCGGCATGGTGCGGGCATCCTGGTGGCAGGTGGCCCAGCAGCCGATCTGCTCGCCCATCGGCACTTGCGCGTTGGGGAACATCAGGCTGGCCTTGACTTCGTTTTCCTTGTCCGACTTGTCGGCGCCGCCGGCCGGCGCCTTGAAGGTCAGGCGGACATACAGGTTGGTGGCATCGTAGGCGGCCTGGACGCCGACCGGATAGGTACCGACCTTGGGTGCGCCCTTGGGCTCCAGCTCCTTGCTCTGCAGACGCTTGATATCGAGGCTCAGCTTGCCATCCTCGATGTGGCAACCGGCGCAGGTCTCGCCCTTCTTCAGGCCGCTGGCACCGCTGTGCTCGCCCTTGCCCTGAACCCATTCGACCGGCGTCACACCGGGGTGGAAAACATGAATGTCGGTCTTCGGCACCTTGCTCCAGTCAGGAGCGGCGAAAGCCAGGGAACTGCCGGCAGCCATCAGGGCACCAAGCACGGCCAGGGATATGGAATTCTTTTTCATCGTGGTCAATCTCCTCAGGAGTTGTCGATTCCGGCGGCTACTACTACCGCCAGCAATACAGTATCTGACGCTGGATATGCTACGGGGGCTTGCGCCCCCGTAGCTTTATGGCAGATCAAGAAATCCGCAGGCGCTTAGTAGATGTCGTGTTGCGTGTTGTAGACATTGAACTTGCCGGTCGGCGTGATCATCTTCGGATCGGTGATCACCTTCTTGACCTTCAGCGTCGCGTCGTCATAGACAACGATGGCCGACTGGTCGGTCTTGCCGCCCCACAGCGAGATCCAGACTTCCTTGCCATCAGCCGAATATTCCGGATGGACAGCGCGCTTGGTTGCCTTGGTCGGCGGCAGGCCGGAGTCCTTGGCGACGTTGAGCACGGCCTTCGGCTTCGACAGGTCGTTCATGTCCCAGACGGCGACCGATTCGGCCAGATCCTTGTCCGGATTCTGCGGTGCATCGGCCCAGAAGTGCTTGGACACCGGATGCGTCTTGACGAACAGGTTGCCCGGCACGTGCTTGATTTCCTGCACGACCTTCCAGTTGTACTCCTTGTACTGGGCGAACTTCGGATCGTCGGATGGCGTCGAGATCAGGGTCACGACATCGGCACCAAGGTGACCGGTAGCCCAGACGGGGCCGAACTTCGGATGGACGAAGTTGGCGCCGCGACCCGGGTGCGGAATCTTGGCGACGTCGACCAGGGCAGCCAGCTTGCCTTCCTTGGTATCGACCGCGGCGATCTTGTTGGAGGCGTTGGCAGCCACCAGGAAGTAGCGCTTGGAAGCATCCCAGCCGCCGTCATGGAGGAACTTGGCGGAAGCGATGGTGGTCGTCTTCAGGTTTTCGATGTCGGAATAATCGACCAGCAGGATCTGCCCGGTTTCCTTGATGTTCACCACCCATTCCGGCTTGATGAAGGAGGAAACGATGGAGGCGACGCGCGGTTCCGGATGGTATTCACCGTCAACCGTCATGCCGCGAGTGGACACGACCTTGCGCGGCTTCAGCGTTTCGCCATCCATGATCACGTACTGCGGCGGCCAGTAGGAACCGGCGATGGCGTACTTGTCCTCGAAACCGGCGAACTTGGAGGTATCGACCGAGCGGGCGTCGAAACCGATCTTCAGTTCGGCGACAACAGCCGGTTTTTCCATCCACAGGTCAATCAGCGACAGGCGGCCGTCGCGACCGATCACGTAAACATAGCGGCCGGAAGCCGACAGACGGGAAATATGCACGGCATAGCCGGTCTTGACGATGCTGCGGATTTCCTTGGTATCGCCGTCGATCAGGGCCACTTCGCCGGTGTCACGCAGGGTCACCGAGAAGATGTTCTTCAGGTTGAACTTGTTCATCTGCTTGGTCGGACGCTTGTCGACCGGGACGATCAGCTTCCACGAATCCATCGTGTCCTTGAGGCTGTACTCCGGCGGCACATCCGGCGTGTTCTGGATGTACTTGGAGATCAGGCTGATTTCTTCCTTGGTCAGGATGTCGTCGAAGTTGACCATGCCGCCGTCGGTGCCATAACCGATGATCTTTTCCAGACGGTTCTGGCCAAGCTTCAGCGTACCGCCCTCGGTCACCTTGCCATCCTTGTCCTTCTTCGACCAGTGCGGCTCCAGGTTCTTGCCGGTGGCGCCCTTGCGCAGCACACCGTGACAGCCGGCGCAGCGCTCGAAATAAATCTTCTTGGCCTGTTCCTTCTCGGCCGCGCTCATCTCCAGGTTCTTCGCCCCCTGAGCAAAGGCGGAACCCATGGCCAGACTGACGGCCGACAACGCAAGCATCCCCACAAAGCTTCTTTTCATCTTTTCTCTCCTAGAACAAACAAAAAAGCGTTCAAACCCCCAACGCGATGGACGCAAGGTTGAACCGCGGAAGGCCTTCCATCCTTGATTCCCATCAAGCTTTTAAAGCATCGAAAAACCCTGATATTCATGCACTTATAGTCACAAGTAAGTAAGCAACTAGTTCTTTGGTTGTAGTCCGGTGCAATCATTGACCTGGTGCTATTGGCAGGCCCCGGTCAGCGCATTAGGATGGCCGCGAGAATCAGGGAGAGAGCATGCAAACCACGAACACACTGGAAAAAGGCAAGGTCTGGCTGGTCGGTGCCGGCCCCGGCGACCCGGAACTGCTGACGGTCAAGGCCGCCCGCCTGATCGCTGCCGCCGATGCGCTGGTCTACGATCATCTGGTCGGCGACGGCATCATCGATCTGGCCCGCCCCGACGCCCGGCGCATCTACGCCGGCAAGGAGGCCTCGAAACATACCCTGCCACAGGATTCGATCAACCAGCTGCTCGTCGAGCTGGCCAGCGAAGGCCTTTCGGTGGTTCGCCTCAAGGGCGGCGACCCCTTCATCTTCGGCCGCGGCGGCGAGGAACTGGAAACCCTGGTCGCTTCCGCCATCCCCTTCGAAGTCGTCCCCGGCGTCACCGCCGCCGCCGGCTGCGGCGCCTATTCCGGCTTCCCGCTGACGCATCGCGACCACGCCCAGGCCGTCACCTTCGTCACCGGCCACCTCAAGGACGGCACCGTCAATCTCGACTGGCCCGCCCTGGCCCGCCCTTGCCACACCGTCGTCTTCTACATGGGCATCGGCGCCGCCAGCGAAATCTGTCGGCAGATGATCAACCATGGCCTGCCCTCGCTGACTCCAGCCGCCGTCGTCCGCAACGGCACCCAGCCGGACCAGCAGACAGTGCTCGCCACCCTCGGCACCCTGCCGCAGCGCATCGAAGAAAGCGGCATCAAGCCGCCGGCGCTAATCGTCGTCGGCAGCGTCGTCAAGCTCCACGAAAAACTCAGCTGGTTCGAAAAATGAAGAAAGCGCTCTGCCTGATCGCCGCCATTGTCGCCACACCGGCCTTTGCCTACACCGCCGACGAGCTGCGCGCCGACTGCCGGGCAGCAAAGGCTCTCTACGACGGCCAGCAGGGCAGCGACCTGCACGACAGTCTGCGCAGCACCCGCTGCATCGCCTATGTCGCCGGCTTCGCCGATGCCTTCGCCGTCAGCGACTATCTGGCCGATAAGGTGGGCATCCGTCTTAACGCCTTCTGCCTGCCCAAGACAGAGAATCTCTCGCCCCTCCTCGTCCGTGCCGTCGTCGAACATCTCGACCGTCTGCCGTCGGCCGGCACTGCCAGCACCGCCACCCTGGTCGCCGGCGCTCTGTCGCGCAGCTTCCCCTGCCAGCAGTAGCTGCCGGGATTCGCTTGAACCGGGCCGATGATTCGGGGATAATCCGCGCTCGATTCGCCCCGATGGCGGAATCGGTAGACGCAGCGGATTCAAAATCCGCCGCCGAAAGGTGTGCCGGTTCGAGTCCGGCTCGGGGCACCAGATAGCAGTTGAAAAAAGCCAGAACAGCCGGTTGTTGCCAGCGTTCTGGCCTTTTTTTCGTGCCGCCCGCGGCGAAGCATCGACGCCCCGCTGCGTTCACAGCTCCCGGCCAAACCATGGCCAGCCGTGACATCGGGGCAAAGATTCGGCATCATGGCGTTCCCGAAACGGATCAAGGACGTCGCGGGATCCCCCGATCCCGCCCTATGAGTTACCCGCACCACCCACTGTCGACCGGCGCCCTGCCGGCCCAATCTCGCCGGCTCAACCATCATGGCCGGCACCAGCGCAATCCCGAAATCCATTGCCAGACAGCGCGCGTGAACGCCTGTCGGGGCCGTGATTTTCGCTTGCCCGCCTTCCCTGGCTACAGACTCGCCCCCCTTTCCCCGGCACCCGCCGTGCCGGCGGCTGGCTGTTGCCTAAGCGTTTTGCGGAGAACACCGTGGAAATAGTCCTGCTCATCTTCCTGGTCGTCCTCAACGGCCTGTTTGCCATGTCGGAAATTGCCCTGGTCACCGCCCGCCGGGCTCGCCTGGCCAGGATGGCCGAGGATGGCGACAACTTGGCAGTGGTCGCCATGAAACTGGGCGAGGATCCGACGCGCTTCCTGTCCACCATTCAGATCGGCATCACCTCCATCGGCATCCTCAACGGCATCGTCGGCGAAGCCGCCCTGGCCGGGCCGCTGGCGCTCTGGCTGCAGACCTTCGACTTTGATCAGCAGGCCAGTGAAATTGGCGCCACGGTACTGGTCGTCGTGGTCATCACCTATTTCTCGATTGTCGTTGGCGAACTGGTTCCCAAACGGATCGGCCAGCTCAATCCGGAAGGCATCGCCCGCCTGGTCGCCCGACCGATGAAGATGCTGTCGACGATATCGCGACCCTTCGTACATCTGCTGTCGTCATCGACGAGGATCATCCTGCGCCTGATGGGGCAACGTGACTCGCAAGGCCCCAGCGTCACCGAGGAGGAAATCCACGCCATGCTGTTCGAGGGTTCGGCGGCTGGCGTGATCGAGAAGGACGAGCACGAAATGGTGCGCAACGTGTTCCGTCTCGACGACCGGCAGATTTCCTCGCTGATGGTGCCGCGCTCCGACATCGTCTGGCTCGACGTCACCCGTCCGATCGATGAAAACTTGCTGTTGATCGCCGAATCTGACCGTTCCCGTTTCCCGGTGTGCCACGGCGGGCTCGACGACATTCTTGGCATCGTCAGCGCCAAGCAGATATTCAACCAGACGCTGCGCGGCGGCCAGGCCGACCTGACGCAGAAACTGCAGGCGCCCATCTACGTGCCGGAGTCGCTGACCGGCATGGAGTTGCTGGGGCAGTTCCGCACCTCTGGTACGCAGATGGTTTTCGTCATTGACGAATACGGCGAGGTGCAAGGCATGATCACGCTGCAGGATCTGATCGAATCAGTGACCGGCGAGTTCGTCCCGAAGAACAAGGAAGACTCCTGGGCGGTCCAGCGCGAGGACGGATCGTGGCTGCTTGACGGCCTGATCCCGCTGCTCGAATTGAAGGACCGCCTGGGCATGAAGAGCGTTCCCGAGGAAGACAAGGGCCGTTATCACACGCTCTCTGGCATGGTCATGCTGTTGCTCGGCCGCCTGCCGGAAACCAGTGATTCAGCGACTTGGGAGGGCTGGAATTTCGAAGTCGTCGACCTCGACGGCAAGCGCATCGACAAGGTATTGGCCAGCCGCCTGCCGGATGCGTCGGAAGCCCCTGACGGGGACGCACCGGCAACCGACAATGCGGCTTGACACAGGATGTCGCGATGACCGCAGGCTCTGACATGGCAACTGGTGCCCTGGCCGTGCCGGCCTTCGCCTTCTTCCAGCGACGCTGGAACGGCAAGGTCTCGCGCCACCGCCTCTTCTGGTGGGACACCCTGGCTGTTGCCACGCTGCTCAATGCCTCGCTCGGCATTGTTTCGCTGATCCTCCTGGCCCGCGGCCTCGAGGGCGGCGCCTGGCTGTTGCTCCATTTGCTCTTGCTGCCCTACAACCTCTTTCTCGTTGCTGCCCTCTGGCGCAAGGAGGATGTCGGAGCGCTGATGCGTTTCACCGTCCTGCTCTGGCTGGCCCTGACCGTCGCCATCTAAATTTAAGGATCCTCAACGGGGAGCACCGGCAACTCAGTTCGAATGGACCGAACTTCCAGTTGGCCGTGGTTTGGGTGAGTTTCATGGGCAATTGACTCCCGAATCTCGCCCAAACGAAAAATCTGTCGAAAAACTTTACATTCGAAAAAAATACCAGAACAGCTTTTACCTAACACCATGTTTTATATAAACATCAAAAACGTGGCACACGAATTGCTTAACACCCAGGCAGGAACACAACAACCGTTCCACAAGACCAAAGAAGCCGTTATTTACGCTCAAAGTGAACTCTGCTGAACACCATCAAAATATAGGGGAATGAAATGAAAGCAATCAAAACCATGCTGATCGTACTGTTCAGTGTTCTGGGGATTTCAAGTGTCAAGGCAGCCGATGTGCCAATCAACCTCATCGTCAATGCCGGCGGCATGGAATGGGCTTACGCCTCACCTTGTGCCGCTACCGGCGGCTGCGGAAACACCTTGATCATGCATGATGGATGGCAACTGGCAACCGCTTCCGACTTCCTTGCCGCCTTTACCAGCCTGAGCGATATCGTGAATCAATTCCAGCCAAACAACCTCTGTGCCTCCGGTTACTTCAATAGCGGATACAGCCACTGCGATTACGGCGACGTTGCTTCCGGTTATCTCTGGAATGCCCCGGCCGCCTGGAGCAACCTGGGCGCTGATTATTATGCTGAAACCTTCGTTGTTCGCCAGCTGAACCAGGTTTCCGAACCCGGCACGCTTGCCATTCTGGCGCTGGGCCTGGTTGGCATGGCCGCGGCTCGTCGTCGCGCCATGAAGTAAGACCAAGATCCTTTTAGCTTTCGGTTTCAAGACGGGCACCCATGCGGTGCCCGTTTTCCATTTCATGGCACTGAAGTTCAAAGGCCCAATGCTTATTTTCACCGAATCCGGGAATGTTAGTATTCGCATCCCGCGCCGTGATGCAACAGGAACAGCATGCTTAAAACCCGGAAAAAATCCTCACAAAAACAATATTTTGGTCAAAACCAGCAGTAACGAGCCATGCCGTTCACCGTCGACGATTTCGACTTCCCCCTCCCGCCCGAACTGATCGCCCAGCACCCGGCGCCCGAACGCACCGGCAGCCGGCTGCTGCACGTCGCCGGCGCCACGCACATCGATCGGCGCTTCGCCGACCTGCCGAGCCTGCTACGCGCCGGCGACCTGCTGGTGTTCAACGACACCCGGGTGATCAAGGCGCGCTTTTTCGGCGTCAAGGAAACCGGCGGCCAGGTCGAGATCATGCTGGAACGCATCGTCGATGCGACTCATGCCCTCTGTCAGATCCGCGCCAGCAAAGCGCCGAAGCAGGGCTGCCTGCTGACCCTGGCCGATGCCTTCACGGTCCGGATGAGCGGCCGTGCCGGCGCCGATGGCGACTTTTTCCTGCTCGAACTGACTGAACCCGGCAACTTCTGGGAACTCGCCGAGCAGTACGGCAAGCTGCCGTTGCCGCCGTATATCGAGCACCCGGCCGAGGGCGCCGACGAGACGCGCTACCAGACTGTCTATGCCCGCGAGCCCGGGGCCGTCGCTGCGCCGACCGCCGGCCTGCATTTCGACGAGGCGATGCTGGAGACGCTGCGAGCGCAGGGCGTCGGCACGGCTTTCGTCACCCTGCACGTCGGCGCCGGCACCTACCGGCCGGTGCGCGTCGACAAGATCACCGAACATCGCATGCACAGTGAGCGCTACGAGATTCCCGCAGCCACGGCAGCCGCCATCGCTGCAACCCGCGCTGCCGGTGGCCGGATCGTCGCCGTCGGCACGACCAGCCTGCGCGCCCTGGAATCGGCCGGCAACACGGACGGCACGGTGCGTACCGGCAGCGCCGAGACTGACATCTTCATCACGCCGGGCTACCGCTTCCGCGTGGTCGACCGCCTGATCACCAACTTCCACCTGCCGAAATCGACGCTGCTCATGCTCGTTTCGGCCTTCGCCGGTTACGACCCGATCCGCGCCGCCTATGCCCACGCGGTAGCCGAACGCTACCGCTTCTTCAGCTATGGCGACGCCATGCTTCTGGAAAAATCCGATGCAATTTGATCTTCTCAAGACCGATGGCGCCGCCCGCCGCGGCGCGCTGACCCTGGCCCACGGCCAGGTGCAGACCCCCGTTTTCATGCCGGTCGGCACCTACGGCACGGTCAAGGCGATGACACCGGCCTCGCTGCACGACATCGGTGCGCAGATCTGCCTGGGCAACACCTTCCACCTGTGGCTGCGCCCGGGGATGGACGTGGTCAAGGCGCACCACGGCCTGCACGACTTCATGAACTGGCAGAAGCCGATCCTCACCGATTCCGGCGGGTTCCAGGTGTTCTCGCTCGGCGCCCTGCGCAAGATCACCGAGGACGGCGTCAAGTTCAGCTCGCCGCACGACGGCGCCAAGCTGTTCCTGTCGCCGGAAATTTCCATGCAGATCCAGCACGTGCTGAACTCGGACATCGTGATGATCTTCGACGAATGCACCCCCTATCCGGCCAGCCATGAAGATGCGGCCAAATCGATGCGCCTGAGCATGCGCTGGGCGAAGCGTTCGCGCGACGAGCACAACAAGCTGGAAAACCGCAACGCCCTGTTCGGCATCGTCCAGGGCGGCATGTACGAAGACCTGCGCGACGAGTCGCTGGCCGGCCTCGACGACATCGGCTTCGACGGCATGGCCATCGGCGGCCTCTCGGTCGGCGAGCCGAAGGACGACATGGCACGCATCCTCGAACATGTCGCGCCACGCATGCCAACGCACAAGCCGCGCTACCTGATGGGCGT
>DDWF01000322.1:39569-39782 GCA_002345845.1 Betaproteobacteria bacterium UBA2293
TGATGCCGACGCGCAATGCGCGCAACGGGCACCTGTTCACCCGCTACGGTGACGTCAAGATCAAGAACGCCCGCTACAAGACCGACACCGGCCCGCTCGACCCGTCGTGCTCGTGCTACACCTGCACGCAATTCAGCCGCGCCTATCTGCATCACTTGTTCCGCTGTGGCGAAATTCTCGGCGGCATGCTCAACACCATCCACAACCTGCATT
>DDWF01000152.1:0-6429 GCA_002345845.1 Betaproteobacteria bacterium UBA2293
GTGGGCAACTCGTCCACAGCGACGAACGGTTCATCAACGCCCTGCGTTCGCGGGTGGGGATGGTCTTTCAGCACTTCACCCTGTTTCCGCACATGACCGTGCTGCAGAACATCATCGAGGCGCCGTTGACGGTCAAGGGCCTGGCCCGCGATGAAATCATTCCCAAGGCCGAGGAACTGCTGCGCAAGGTCGGCCTGCTCGACAAGAGCGCGGCCTATCCGTCGCGCCTGTCCGGCGGTCAGAAGCAGCGCGTGGCGATCGCCCGGGCGCTGGCCATGGAGCCGGACATCATGCTCTTCGACGAGCCGACCTCGGCCCTCGATCCCGAACTCACCGGCGAGGTCTTGCGCACCATGCGGCAACTGGCCGAGGAGCGCATGACCATGCTGGTGGTGACGCATGAAATGAACTTTGCCCGCGACGTCTCCACCGCGGTGGTGTTCATGGACCAGGGACAGATCGTCGAGGCGCGGCCGGCCGGCGAGATGTTCGCCGACCCGCGCCACCCGCGCACGCGCAGCTTTCTCGAACACATGCTCTGACCGGCTGGTGCCGGCAGGCCGTCAGAAGGCGGCGATGCCGGTCTGGGCGCGGCCGAGGATCAGCGCGTGGATGTCGTGCGTGCCTTCGTAGGTATTGACGACTTCCAGATTGACCACATGGCGGATGACGCCGAAATCGTCGGAAATGCCGTTGCCGCCGAGCATGTCGCGCGCCATGCGGGCGATGTCGAGGGCCTTGCCGCAGGAGTTGCGCTTCATCATCGAGGTGATTTCCGGCGTCGCGCTGCCGTCGTCCTTCATCCGGCCGAGGCGCAGGCAGCCCTGGATGGCCATGGTGATCTCGGTCTGCATGTCGGCCAGCTTCTTCTGCACCAACTGGTTGGCGGCCAGCGGGCGGTCGAACTGCTTGCGCTCAAGCGTGTATTGGCGGGCGGTGTGCCAGCAGAACTCGGCGGCGCCAAGGGCGCCCCAGGCGATACCGTAGCGTGCCGAGTCGAGACAGGTGAACGGCCCCTTGAGGCCGGCCGCCTTCGGCAATTGGTTTTCCGTCGGTACGAAGACCTCGTCCATGACGATCTCGCCGGTGACCGAGGCGCGCAGCCCGACCTTGCCGTGGATGACGGGTGCCGACAGGCCAGCCATGCCTTTTTCCAGGATGAAGCCGCGAATGATGCCTTCATCGTCCTTGGCCCAGACGACGAAGACGTCGGCGATCGGGCTGTTGGTGATCCACATCTTGCTGCCGGAGAGTATCCAGCCGCCGGGCACGCTGCGGGCGCGGCTGGCCATGTTGCCCGGGTCGGAGCCGAAATTCGGCTCGGTCAGGCCGAAGCAGCCGATCAATTCGCCGCTGGCCAGCCTGGGCAGGTATTTCTGTCGCTGTTCTTCGGAACCGAAGACGTGGATTGGTACCATGACCAGCGACGACTGGACGCTCATCATCGAGCGATAGCCGGAATCGACGCGTTCGATCTCGCGGGCGATCAGGCCGTAGGAGACATAATTCAAGCCGGCACCGCCATAGGCCGGCGAAATGGTGCAACCGAGCAGTCCCATCTCGCCCATTTCGCGGAAGATCGCCGGATCGGTGATCTCGTGGCGAAAGGCGTCGCGGATGCGCGGCTGCAGCTTCCGGCGGGCGAAGTCGGCAGCGGCATCGCGGACGATGCGCTCGTCGGCCGCCAGCTGGGCGTCGAGCCGCAGCGGATCGGCCCAGTCGAAGGCGGCCTTGCTCATGCTTATCGGAAGAAGCGGCTGAACCAGCCGCGGCTTTCCTTCTTCACTTCCTTGTCCTTGATGATGCCGACCATATTGGCCTTGACCGAGGCGACGTAGTCGGCGTCGTCGCGCTTGATGTGGTTGATCAGCCAGCGGGTCAGCAGCTGGTGCAGTTCCTCGGCGACATCGTCGCCGAGTTCTAGACGCTGCTGGTATTCGGATACGCGGCGGGTGAACAGTTCGTGCACCTTCTTGTGCGGCTTGCAATACTGGTAGCCGGCTTCTTCCTGCAAGCTCTCTTCAAAAGCGAAATGCGACAGCGTGTAGTCCACGCAGTCGTTGACGACTTCCTTGATCATGTCCTTGTTGCCACCCTTCTGGGCGGTTTCCAGATGATTGATGAAGTCGACGATGCGCCGGTGCTGCTGGTCGATGACGTCGATACCGGTATTGAGGTCGTCAGTCCAGGTGATCGCCATGGTGGTCTATCCAGTCAAGTGAAGTCGTGGGTGTTACGGATTTGTCAGCTACGCACGTGGCCGTCGCCGAAGACGATCCATTTCTGGCTGGTCAGGCCCTCCAGCCCGACCGGCCCACGGGCGTGAATCTTGTCGGTCGAGATGCCGATCTCGGCACCCAGTCCGTATTCGAAACCGTCAGCGAAACGTGTCGAGGCATTGACCATGACCGAGGCCGAATCCACCTCGCGCAGGAAACGCATGGCCTTCGGATGGTTATCGGTGACGATGGCTTCGGTATGGTGGGACGAGTAGCGGTTGATGTGCTCGATGGCTTCATCGATGCCGGCCACCACCTTGACCGAAATGATCGGCGCCAGGAATTCGGTGGCGTAGTCTTCCTCGCTGGCGGCGACGGCATTCCCGACGATGGCCTGTGTTTCAGCACAGCCGCGGATTTCGACGCCTTTTTCCGTCAGCATGTGGGCGATCGGCGGCAGCAGCATGGCGGCGACGGAACGGTCGACAAGCAACGATTCGGCGGTATTGCAGGTGCCGTAGCGCTGCGTCTTGGCGTTTTCGACGATCTTCAGCGCCTTGTTCGGGTCGGCGTCCTCGTCCAGATAGACGTGGCAGTTGCCGTCCAGGTGCTGGATCATCGGCACCCGCGATTCGGCCAGCAGGCGGGCGATCAGGCCCTTGCCGCCGCGCGGCACGATGACGTCGACGAACTCGCGCATGGTGATCAGCTCGCCGACGGCGGCACGGTCGGTGGTGTCGATGACCTGGACACATTCGGCGGGCAGGCCGGCGGCGCACAAGCCTTCCTGGACCAGGGCGGCGATGGCGCGGTTGGAGCGGATGGCTTCCGAGCCGCCGCGCAGGATGGCGGCGTTGCCCGACTTCAGGCAGAGGGCGGCGGCGTCGGCGGTGACGTTCGGGCGGGCCTCGTAGATGATGCCGATGACACCGAGCGGCACGCGCATCTTGCCGACCTGGATGCCAGACGGCATGAACTTGAATTCGCCCATCTCGCCGATCGGGTCGGGTAGCGTCGCGACTTGCTCGACGCCTTCGGCCATGCCGTCCACGCCCTTTTCAGAAAGGGTCAGGCGGTCGAGCATGGCGGTTTCGAGGCCGGCAGCGCGGGCGGCGGCCAGATCTTCCTGATTGGCGGCGACCAGCGCCGCCTTTTCGCGGCGAATGGCGGCGGCAATGTGCAGCAGGGCGGCGTTCTTTTCGGCAGTGCTCGCCGTCGCCAGATGGCGTGAGGCGGAACGGGCCTGACGGCCGACCGTCTGCATGTATTCCTTAATATCCATGGTGTTCGACCGGAAAAACAAGCAGGCATTATAGCCAGACAAATAGCGGGGAACTTCCGGAAGGGGATAAACTCTTATCCGCATCATTAAAAGGGCTTTCCACCGAGGACAAGATGGCAGAAAAACTGATTTTGCCGACGGAAGTAAAGATTTGCGCCACCTGCAGCTACTGGGATGGCGAGCGCCGCGTGGACGAAGAGATGAGAGTGGTCGTCGTCGACGAGGAGTGCGTGGGCGAGTGTCTGGTCCAGGGGCAGGGTAAGCCGGCCCTGCATGATGTCCGCAAGGAGTGTTCCTGTATCTGGGAAGACCTGGAAGCAGACAAGGTGGCTGACGACGACAAGGCGGCCTGAGCGCAGGGCTTGTCGGGGCTCAGCTGTGGCGCCAGAAAACCCGGTTGCGGCCCTCGGCCTTGGCGGCATAGAGCGCCGCGTCGGCTTCCTGAAAGAATTGCGGATCGACTTCGCCGCCGTTTGGTATGGCGGTGATGCCGCCCATGCTGATCGTCACGTGGCGGCCGGCCGGCGAACTGGGATGCGGCAGCGCCAGCGCCTCGATGCTGGCGCGAATCTCGTTGGCCAAGGCAAGGGCTGAATCGGCATCGACATTGGGCAGCAGAACGACGAATTCCTCGCCGCCGTAGCGGGCAACCAGGTCGCCCGGGCGGCGCATGAAACTGCTTAATTTACGGGCGATCTGGCGCAACACCTGATCGCCTTCGGCATGGCCGAGATGGTCGTTGTAGCGCTTGAAATGATCGACGTCGAGGATGCCCAGCGAGAGCGGTGAGGCGCTGCGGGCGCAACGCCGCCATTCGCTTTCGAGAGCCTCGTCGTAGCGCCGCCGGTTGGCGATTTCAGTCAGGCTGTCGATCTTGGCCAGGTTCTCCAGCAAGTGGCGGTGATGCACCGAGAGCAGATGGTTGCGCACGCGCTTGCGGACAATGGATGGGTGGAAGGGCTTGGTGATGTAGTCGACGGCGCCGAGATCGAGGCCACGCTCTTCATCGGCAGGCGCATCGAGGGCCGAGATGAAGATCACCGGAATCTGCCGTGTCGCGTCGTCCTGTTGCAAGGCCTGGATGACCTGATAGCCGTTCATCTCCGGCATCATCACGTCGAGCAGGATCAGGTCGGGGGCCTGGTCGCGGGCTCGCTCCAGGGCCTGCTGCCCGTTCTTGGCAAGGATCACCCGGCACTCGTCGGCGAGCAGTTCCGCGAGCAAGCCGCGGTTCTGCTTCTCGTCGTCAACCACGAGCACCGACTGCGTGCGGTTCATGTCAGATTTCCGGCGAGCAGGTGGCGCAGCAGGCGGAGTTTGGCGCGCGCTGTTTCGTATTCGAGTTCATCGATCAATCCTGCGATCTTGTTCAGCATCGACTTGCATTCATCGTTGGCCAGCGGTTGGCCCAAGAGCATTGCCTGGACGCTGGCGAATTGGGACTCGCTGCGTGCGTCGGCATGGCTCAGGCATTCATCGAGCCGGGTCATTGCCGCCTCGATTTCCGGCCAGGCGGCAGCGTCGGCTGACGATGACATGCAGGTTAGCGGAGGCAGGGCGGCAAGTCCATCGATGACCTGATCGAGGGCCGTGCTGAAATGGCCGAGCAGTGACGAGAGCTCGCTTTCGGCTGGCTCGTCGTTCAATGCCTGTTCCAGCTCACGGGCGGCATCGGCCAGTCCCCGGGCGCCCAGGGAGGCGGCGACCGAGCGCAGCGAATGCGCCAGCCGACGGGCCTCGTCGCGCTCACCGGCGGCGAGGGCGATGGCGATGCGTTCGCCGGTGCCGGCAAAGTCATGGCAGAAGGCGTGCAGCGACTTCAGGTAAAAATCCGGGCGGTTCAGGTGCAGTTCAAGGCCCGTTTGCCGGTCAATGCCGGGCAGTTCGGGTAGGGCGTCGTTGGCTTCGCCAGGCACTTCGGCAATCGCCGGCGCAGGCTGCCCGGCAGCCGATGGCAGCCACTGGCTGAGGGTCGCATAGAGCAGACGGGGAATGATCGGTTTGGTCAGGTGGGCATTCATCCCGGCAGCGGCCGTCTGTTCCTGGTCCTCGCTGGTCGCGTGGGCTGTCATGGCGATGATCGGCAGGTCGCGCCAGGCGGGGTTGGCACGGATGGCGCGGGTGGCGGTCAAGCCGTCCATGACCGGCATCTGGATGTCCATCAGGACCAGGGCGAAGGCCTCGCCGGCGAGCAGGTCAAGCGCCTCCTGGCCATTGTTGGCGACGGCGACGCTGAGACCGACGCGCTGCAGCAGGGCGACGGCGATGGTGCGGTTGATGGCGATGTCCTCGACGACCAGGACGCGCTCGCCACCCCATTGCGGCAGGGTGTTATTGCTGGGTGTCTCGGCGGCTTTTTCGGTCGCTGTGCCGGCGTTCCCTGCTGGCGGTTCGCTGAGGACGACGGTGAAACGGAAGCTGCTGCCCTGGCCGGGGGCGCTGTCGAGGCTGATCTCGCCCTCCATCAGCTCGACCAGCTGGCGGCAGATGGCCAGGCCGAGGCCAGTGCCGCCGAAGCGCCGGGTAATGCTGCTGTCGGCCTGGGTGAAGGGCGAGAACAGTCCCTCCTGATGTTCGGGGGCGATGCCGATGCCGGTGTCGCGCACTGTGCAGACGAGGCGGATACGGCCGTCGGCAAGGCGTTCGCCGGTGCTCAGGTGGACGTCGATGCTGCCGGCAGGAGTGAACTTGAGGGCGTTGCTGACCAGATTGATCAGTATCTGGCCGAGGCGCAGCGAGTCGCCGAGCAGCGTCGGTGGCACGTCGTCGTCGCGGGTGAAGCGCAGCTCCAGGCCCTGGCTGCGGGCGCGCGCGGCGAACAGGCTGCTCACCGAATGGAGCAGGCGCTCCGGGGCGAACGGCCGGCTTTCCAGGCGCAGGCCGCCGGCCTCGATCTTCGAGTAGTCGAGGATGTCGTTGATGATGGCG
>DDWF01000152.1:6506-12900 GCA_002345845.1 Betaproteobacteria bacterium UBA2293
CTCATGGCTCATGCGGGCCAGGAAATCGGATTTGGCGAGGTTGGCCCGGCGTGCCTCATCGATGGCCTCGCGCAGTGCACGGGTGCGCTCACTGACCATGTTTTCCAGGCTCTCGCGGTAGGTGGCCAGCTCCTGATCGCGCGCCTGCAGGGTGTCGAGCATGCGATTGAAGCCATGGCTCAGGCTGCCGATTTCGTCATGGCTGTCGATGTGCAGGCGCTCGTCGAGGCGGGCATGGTGCGAAACGCGATGCACCAGTTGGGCGAGATATTCGAGCGGCGCCGTAATGTGGCTGACGACCAGGCGGGTGAGCACCAGGAGAACCGCCAGGGCGAGCAGCAGAAGGGCGCCGGTGTCGCTCATCGTCCGCTGCATGGTCTGGTGATATTGCTCCAGCGAGATCAGCAGCTCAATGTGGCCGGCCGGGCGTTGCTGGTCAGGGAAAACGATGGGCTGGCGAATCAGCAGGTGGTCGTCGAGGAACTGCTGGCTGGCCTCCCCATCGGGAATGGCCAGCGCGCTCAGCGGGTCCTTGCGGTAGGTGGCCAGGAGCGCGCCGTTGGCCAGTCTTGCCTGGGCAGCATCGATGGCCGGATTGATGGCGAGCGAGGAGAGCAGGCGGTCGGCCTCGCGCCGGTCGACGAAGGCGGCGGCGGCCTGCAGATTGGTGGCCAGCAACCGGGCTTGGGCGGTCATCGACTCGGCCAGCTGGGTCTGCAGCAGCTGCTTCTGCTGGGCGTAGATGAGCAGGAAAACCAGGCTGACGGTGATCAGCAGGAACGAGAAGGAGAGCGCCACCAGCTTGTTGCGGATGGAAGGCAGGGGGAGCAGGGCGCGCAACAGCTTCATGGATCGATGACCCGCGCCAGGCGCAGTAGCTGGGCGTTGAAGGCGAAGCCCTTGCCTTGGGCCGCCGAACGATTGAGAACGATAGCGACGCGTTCGCTTTCCAGCGGTAGTTCGATCATGCCGCCGGCACGGGCGAAACCGGGCAGGTCGGAAACGGTGATCATCTGCTTGGCGGCGGCCCGTTCCAGCCAGTTGCCCAGGTTGCCGGCCTCGCTGCGCGGGATGAAGAGCAGGTGGCAGGCGCCGAGGTCGGCCGGGGCGATCCTGATGATGACCTCGCCGGAGGAGGCATCGATCTGGTTGAGAGCGTTGCCGAACGGGTTGCGGCCGACCACGCAGAGGATGGTCGGGCGTGGCGCCGGCTGGGCGCCGGGCCAGTAGACGAACTGGCTCAGGCGATAAAAGAGCACGGCCTTCATGCCGTATTCGGAAACATCCTGCGCCAGGGCCGGCGAAGCCAGTGCGGCGCTGCTCAGGAGCAGCGCCAGCAGGCCGGAACGGGCGGCGGCAGAAATGGCCAGAAAGCGCTTCATCGGCGGCTCAGAAACGGTACTCGAGCGTGCCCATGAAGGTGCGTGGCTGTTGCGGTACGGCCTGCATCACAGCGCTCGACGACGAGGTGTGGGCCGCGTGGTAGCGCCTGTCGAACAGGTTGTAGATGTCGAAGTACACCGATAGCCGTTCGCCGGCCAGCTTGTGGGCGCCGATATGCAGGCTGGCCAGTGTGTAGGCGTCGGTTTTCTTGACGCGGTCGTTCGGGATGCGGTTTATGGCCCCGGTGCTGGTGTCGTCAATCCACTGCAGGCGCGGCGTGATGGTCAGCCAGTCCTGGTAGCGCAGGGTGACACCAAGCTTGACCTTGTGCGCTGCGATATTGACCTGTTTCAACTTGGGGCCATCATCGGTTTCGCGATACCAACCCTTGACGTAGCTGTAGCTGCCCCACAGGTCGGCCGACCATGGGCCGCCGAGATGCATCTGCCACTGTGGAATGATGTCGATGCCGTGGTAGCGGTCACTGCCGCCGTTCTGCTTGGATTCGGTGGCGGTTAGCGTGGTGCCGGGGATGTACTGGATCGGGCTGGCATCGGCGCGGGTGATGATGACGCGCTCGACCTCGGTCAGGTAGGCATTGGTGACCAGGTTGAATTTGCGGCCGGGTCGCCAGTCCCAGGTGGCCGACCAGGTCTTCGACTTTTCCGGTTCGAGATTCTCGTTGGGCGCACGGAAGACGCCGGTGGGATTGCCCAGCGCATTGAAGCTGCCGAAGGCGCTGTAACTCTCTTCCGGCGACGGGGCACGGAAGGATTCACCATAGAGCAGTTTCAGGAAGTTGCCGGCCAACGGTTGCCAAACCAGACCCAGGCGCGGATTGGTGCTGCCGCCATAAGTCGAGTACCAGTCATGGCGTAGTCCGGCGACGGTGGAAAAGGTGGGGCTCCATTGCGCCTGCCATTGCAGGTAGCCGGACCAGCTGTGATAGCGGGCTTCGAAAATCTGCAGCGGCAGACTGGTGTTGTAATAGGTCATCCCCTGTTCGTCGGGCTCTTGCGATCTGCGGTAGGGGCGGGGGAGGTCCGGCGTTTCGATGGCGTGGAAGTTACGGTAGCCGATGCCGGCCTGCAGGCTGTGCGCATCATTCGCCTGCCAGTTCAGGTTCTGTTCAATCCCGGCGCGTCGGCCGTAGGCGTAGTCGTAGCCGTGGTTTTCGAAATTGGTGAAGACGTTCAGGTAGCGGCTGCTGGGGTCGATCTCATAGCGGGAGTAATCGACAACCGTTTCGCTGCTTAGGCTCGGCGTGATGTTGAAGCGGTATTTGCCATGCCAGGTGTCGATGGTGGTGTCCCAGTAAGCGGCGGAATCGTACAGCGCTGCCGATGTGCGGTCACCGTTGCTGGTCAGGTTGCGGAAGCGGTTGCGGTAGAAACCGAGCGTCAGCCGGTCGCCGGCATCGAGGCGGACATATTGGCTCTGGCTGCTGATGTCACCGACGTAATCTTCGCGTTGGCCGGCCGGGACTTTGACGACGCCACCAAAGGTACGAGCATCGACCTTGGGGAAATCGTCGCGGTAATACTCGTCGAGCGGCGCCCGGTCGCTTTTCTGGTAGTGGGCGCCGGCGCTGATGTTGACTGCATTGCCAAGCTTGCCGCTGACCAGGAAGTCGCCTTCCAGCGAGCCGAAGCTGCCGCCGCCGATGGCCACCTTGCCGGCTGCCTGGTCGCCGGCCTTCTGGGTGATGATGTTGATCACGCCAGCGAAGGCGTCGGCGCCGTAGAGGGCGGCGGCCGGGCCGTAGAGCACTTCGACCTGCTTGGCGAAGTAGAGGGAGAAGTTTTCGGCAATGGGGATCTTGCCGCCGGCCGGATGGTCGATGCGCACCCCGTCAAGCAGGATCAGCAGCTTGTTGTTGCTGACATGCCCCTGGAAGACGAAGTGGTTGTACTGCGTGGACCGCGTACCGTGCTGAAAATCGACGCCGGGCAGGTCTTCGAGCAGATCGGCGAGGTTCTTGTAGCGCCGGTCGCGCATTTGTTCACGGGTGATCACCATGATGTGGGCCGGCGTACGCTCGCGTGCCTCGGCCCGGCGCGACGCGGTGATCACCGGGGTGGCGATCAGTTCATCAAGGGAGAGCGGCAGCAGGGGCAGCACGTCGTCGGCGGCCGTGGCCGGTGCTGAGGCGAGTACGGCCAGCGCCAGTATTCCCGGACGTAAGTGATGCATGTGCAGCCCCCTGATAGGTCGTTCCCGACGGCAGCTTAGTTGCCGTTCCTTGCAGCAAGCTTACCCGGTAAGCAGAGGCCGAGGCCGAGACGGAGAAACTCTTCCCACAGATTGCCCTGGCCGATGCCCTTGGCCAGCCGGTCGATGCGTCCGGCGTGCTGCAGGGCGGCCTCGAGGTTGGCCGTGCTCAGGCGTTGCAGGGCCTTCTTCACCGGCATCTGGCGCGGTCCCCAGACCTTGGCATCCTTGAGCAATTGCTCGAGCGGGCGGCCGGCATCAATGCCGCTGCGGATGCTTGCCAGGGCACGGATTTCCTCGCTCATCGCCCAGAGCACCAGCGGCGGCGCCTCGCCTTCCTGCATCAGGCCGTCGAGCGTCCGCGTCAGGCGGCCCATGTCACCGGCGAGCAACGCCTCGCGCAGCCCGTCGATGTCGTAGCGGGCGACATTGAGCACGGCATCGCGGATCTGGGCGGCGCTCAGCTGGCCGGCCGGGTAGAGCAGGCCGAGTTTCTGGATTTCCTGGTGGGCGGCGAGCAGGTTGCCTTCGACGCGCTCGGCGATGAATTTCAGACTGTCCATATCGGCCGACTGCTGCTGACGGCGCAAACGGCCGGCAATCCAGCCGGGTAGTTCAGCGAGCGGCGGGGCGTTGAGCTTGAGCGCGACGCCGGCATTGACCAGGGCGGTGAACCAGACAGCTTTTTCCTCACGCCAGTCGAGCTCGGGCAGCGTGATCAGCAGCAGGTTGTCGGGAGACAGATGCTGGCACCATTGTTGAAGGGCGGCACTGCCGTCCTTGCCCGGTTTGCCGGTGGGGATGCGCAGGTCGATCAGTTTGCGATCGCCGAACAGGGACATGTTGCCGCCGGCTGCCAGCAACTGGCCCCAATCGAATTGTGGCAGGACGGTCAGTACCTCGCGTTCACTGTAGCCCTGCTGGCGGGCCCGGGCGCGGATGGTGTCGGCCGCCTCGAGGACGAGCAGTGGTTCGTCGCCGTACAGCACGTACAGCGGGCGCAACTCGAGTTCGAGGTGCGCGGCGAGCTGTTCGCCCTTGAGCAGCATTACAGATCGTCTTCCTGCTGGTTCGGATCTTTGGGCTTGATCAGGGACAGCCGGCGCATGATCTGATTGACCAGATCATTGTTCATGTCGCGCCAGAGCAGGCCTTCTTCCAGGTCCTTGGCGAGGACGCTGGAGTCATCGTAGGTGATGTCGCGGCTGAGACTGATCTGGTTCGGGGCGACGATTTCCTGGCCCTTGCCATTGACGAGTCGGAAGCTGTAGCTCAACTGCAGGCGGTATTCGCGTACGCGGCCCTGGGCGTTGACGCTGAGGATGGTCTTCTGCCGGCTGTCGGAGAGTTGCTGGAAGCTGGCCTCTGCCTGCTGGGTCGTGCCGACGATTTCGGTGCCGCCAGTGGCCCGGATGTAGCGTTCCAGCCAGATACGGACGTCAGCTGTTTCCGGCAGGGCGATGAACATCGTCTTGTAGGGCAGATTGCCGCCCTGCGTGCCGCGCAACTGGAAACCGCAACCGGCGACGATGGCGGCGAGTAGCAGGACGAGCAGGGTGCGCAGCAGCGGCATGGCGGCTTTCCTCAGACGACGATGTTGACCAGGCGGCCGGGGACGACGANNTCTTCGCCGGCTTGCCTTCCATGAACTTCTGCGCTTCCGGGTTGCCCAGCGCTGCCGCTTCGATGCTTGCCTTGTCGGCCTCGGCGGCAACGCGGATGCTGCCGCGCAGCTTGCCGTTGACCTGGATGACGAGTTCGATCTCGTCCTGCTTCAGCGCCGCCGGATCGGCCTTGGGGAAAGCGGCGAGGCCGGCGTCGGCGCCCGGCTTCAGCTCGGCGTAAAGCGCCTGGCCGATGTGCGGGACGATGGGGAAAAGCAGCAGGGCGACGCTTTCCAGTGTTTCCTGGGCGAGCGCGCGGCCGGCGGCATCCTTGAGCTCGCACTTGTCGTAGGCGTTTAGCAGTTCCATGACGGCAGCGATGGCGGTATTGAACTGCTTGCGCCGGCCATAGTCGTCGGCGACCTTGCCCATGGTCTGGTGCAGCTTGCGCCGCAGGTCGGCCTGGCTGGAACTCAGACCATCATTGCTTGTGCCGGCGGCAACCAGGCCGGCCTGAACGTGGTCGTAGGTGGTCTTCCACAGGCGGCGCAGGAAGCGGTAAGCGCCTTCGACGCCGGCGTCCGACCATTCCAGCGACTGGTCGGGCGGTGAGGCGAACATGATGAACAGGCGGGCGGTGTCAGCGCCGTACTGGTCGATCAGCGCCTGCGGATCAACGCCGTTGTTCTTCGACTTGGACATTTTCTCGGTGCCGCCGATCACCACCGGCTGGCCGTCGGTCTTCAGCGTGGCGCCGGTCGGACGGCTCTTTTCGTCAGTGACGACATCGACCTCGGCGGGGTTGATCCACAGCTTCTTGCCGTTTTCGCCTTCGCGGTAGAAAGTCGGGGCGACGACCATGCCCTGGGTCAGCAGGTTGGCGAACGGCTCGCCGAGATCGCCGATCAGGCCGACATCGCGCATCAACTTGGTGAAGAAGCGCGAATACAGCAAATGCAGGATGGCGTGCTCGATGCCGNNTCGATGCCGCCGATGTACTGGTCGATGCCGCCCTTGCACCAGTACTGGACGCGCTCATCGACCATGGCCGTGGCGTTGTCCGGGCAGGCGTAGCGCAGGAAGTACCAGGACGACTCGAAGAAGGTGTCCATGGTGTCGGTTTCACGGCGGGCGTCGCCGCCGCACTTCGGGCACTTGCACTCGTAGAACTCGGGCATCTTCGCCAGCGGCGAGCC
>DDWF01000337.1 GCA_002345845.1 Betaproteobacteria bacterium UBA2293
GCGAAGGTGAGCAGGAAGAAGAACTTGGTCAGCTCGTAGCCGTTCTTGGCGACCAGTGTCTCGACGCCGGAGAAGAAATTGACACCGTAGGCGATGGTGTAGCCGATGAAGAAGTAGGCCACGGTGGACACGCCGAAGTCGGTCAGGATCTTGACCAGGGCATTGACCTGGTTCTTTTTGCGGACGGTGCCGACCTCGAGAAAGGCGAAGCCCGCATGCATGGCCAGCACCATGATGGCGCCGAGCAGGATGAAGAGCACATTGCTACTGGATTGATACGTTTCCATGTTACCCCCGGACAAAGAATCCGGATTGGAAAGCAAGCACCATTCCAGTGCATCAAACGTGTTACAAATCAGTGCATTAGCTTTTTACGAGCAAGCCATTACGCACTGATCAAGTGCGTTTCTACGAATTACGCCCACCGACGGTGCGCCGATTCCTCATTTCGGGGCAGCTTCCGCTGGCAGCAGCACCCACATGCGGCCGCTCTGCTTCATGCGCCCTGCCTGCTCGCCGGCGCCCTTGCCGAAGCCCCAGAAGAAGTCGGCGCGGACGGCGCCCTTGATGGCACCGCCGGTGTCCTGGGCCATGACCAGGCGGTTCAGGGGTTGCGCCGAATTGGGGCGTGTCGTTGCCAGAAACACCGGCGCCCCGAGCGGTACCGAGCGCGGGTCGACGGCGATGGTACGTTCGGCGATCAACGGCACGCCGAGGGCGCCAATCGGGCCATCGTTGTTGTCCGGCATTTCGCGGAAGAAGACATAGCTCGGGTTGGCGTTGAGCAGTTCGTCGAGACGCGCCGGATTGGCGCGCGCCCAGGCCTGGATGCCCTGCATCGAGGCTTCTTCCAGTTTCAGTTCGCCGCGGGCGACGAGCAGGCGGCCGATCGACTGGTAGGAATGACCGTTCTGGTCGGCGTAGTTGAGACGCACGGTGCTGCCGTCCTGCAGGCGCACGCGGCCGGAGCCCTGGACCTGCAGGAAGAAGAGTTCGACGGCATCGTCTACATAGAGCAGCGTGCGCGCCGGCAGCGCCTCGCCACGGCTGCCGATCTCGGCGCGGGTCCAGTAAGGAACGACGCGCTTGCCTTCGAGACGACCGCGCACGCGCTTGTCCTTCAACTCGGGGAAGACGGCGGAGAGGTCGATGGTCAGCAGGTCGTCGGGAACGCCGAGCACCGCCTGGGCGAACCCGCGGCTGCGCTTGCGGCTGCCCTGCAACAAGGGTTCGTAGTAGCCGGTGACCATGCCGCTGCTGCTGCCGTCGGCGGCGATGATGGCATGTGGCTGGAAGTTGGCCTCGAAGAAGGCTCGCGCATCATGGCCCGGCTGGCCATCGGCGGCGCGCGCCAGGTCGCAGACGCGCTTCCATTCACCACCATAGACGCGTCCGGCCATGCCGCGGCAGGAACGCAGGAAGGCCGGCCAGGCGGCGGCTACATCGTCGTCAGTCCAGCCCGGCAGATCGCTCCAGGCGGCTGGCTGCAGGGTGCGCGAGAACGGCGGCGGCGTGGTCGGTGTCGGGGTGACCGTCGACGGCGGACAAGTCGGGCAGGCGGCACACGGCGGGCAGGCCGGGGCCGGCTCAGCGGGGCCGAAACCGAGGTTGGCGCAGCCGGCGAGCAGCAGCGTGGAAAGAGCAAGGATGGCTTGTATTCTGGTCATGGCTTTCGATAGAGTGCGTAGCTTCGTCCGGAGTATACCTGCCCGATGTCCGACACCCTCCCGCTTGAACGCCTGCTCGCCCGCGCCGAAGCCGTCCTCGGCCGGCTCGAATCCATGCTCCCCGCCCCGCCCCTGCCGCCTGACTGGCAGGCTGCCATCGCCTTCCGCTGGCGCAAGAGCCAGGGCCGCGGCTGGTTGCAGGCGATCCGCCACCCCCACCCGATCCGTCTGGCCGACCTGGAAAACATCGACGACCAGAAGGAGCGCATCACTGTCAACACGCGCCAGTTCGTCGCCGGCAAGCCGGCCAACAACGTGCTACTGACCGGCGCCCGCGGCTGCGGCAAGTCATCGCTGGTCAAGGCGGTGCTCAACGAATACGCCAACAAGGGCCTGCGCCTGATCGAGGTGGACAAGGAGGATCTGATTGATCTGGCCGACATCGTCGATCTGCTCGAAGGCCGCCCGGAACGCTTCATCATTTTCTGCGACGACCTTTCCTTCGAGGCTGGCGAAACCGCCTACAAGGCGCTGAAGTCGGTGCTCGACGGTTCGGTCGCGGCGCCGCCGGACAATGTGCTGATCTACGCCACCTCCAACCGCCGCCACCTGATGCCCGAGTATTTCTCGGAAAACCTGGAGACCAAGCGCGTCGATGACGAGATTCACCCGGGCGAGACGACCGAAGAGAAGATTTCGCTGTCGGAACGCTTCGGCCTGTGGATTTCCTTCTACCCGTTCAGCCAGGACGATTACCTCGACATCACCCGCCACTGGCTGCGCCACTTCGGCGTGGACGCAGCGACCATCGCCGCCAATGAGCGCGAGGCACTGAACTGGGCGCTCAGCCGCGGCTCGCGTTCAGGTCGCGTGGCCTGGCAGTTCGCCCGCGATCTGGCCGGACGGCAGAAGAAATCATCGGCAAAGAAGAAGTCGTGAGCACCGTCGTCGAAGTCGCCGCCGCCGTCATGCTGCGCGCCGACGGCCGCGAATTCCTCCTCGCCCAGCGGCCGGAGGGCAAGGTCTATGCTGGCTACTGGGAGTTTCCCGGCGGCAAGGTCGAGCCGGGCGAAACGGTGCGTCAAGCGCTGGTGCGCGAGCTGCAGGAGGAACTGGGCATCACCGTCACCGCCTGCTCGCCGTGGCTGACCCGGCAATTCACCTATCCGCATGCGACGGTGCGCCTCAATTTCTGGCGCGTCACCGCCTGGGACGGCGAAATCGGCATCACCGCCCCGCTCGAACATTCGGCAGTTGATTGGCTGGCCTGTGGCGACGCGCCGCATGTTGAACCGATCCTGCCGGCCAATGCGCCGATCCTCAAGGCGCTGAGCCTGCCAACGACGATGGCCGTCACCATGGCCGAAAGCGACGGCGTCGAGCGCCAGCTGGAACGTCTGGAAGCAGCGTTGGCCGGCGGTCTGCGCCTGATCCAGCTACGTGACAAGGGACTGCCGCCGGCACAGCGCCTGGCGTTTGCCGAAGCGGTGATGCGCCTGGCCGACGATGCCGGCGCCCTGGTCGTCATCAACGACGATGCCGAACTCGCCCGTTGCGTCGGCGCCGATGGTCTGCATCTGTCTTCGGGGACGCTGTCCGCCTGTGCCGCCCGGCCGGATTTCGCCTGGGTCGGCGCCTCCTGCCACACGGCCAGTGAGATCGCCCGCGCCGGCGAACTGCAACTCGACTACGCGCTGCTCAGCCCGGTGCTGCCGACGCCAACGCATCCGGAAAACCCCGGCCTGGGCTGGGCGGAATTCAGCCAGCGGATCGCCGGCAATACGCTGCCGGTGTTTGCACTGGGGGGGATGAAGAATGAAATGCTGGCCGGCGCCAAGGAGGCTGGCGCCCACGGCATCGCGCTGATGCGCGGCTGGTGATTCAGGAAGTCGGCTGGTCGGGCGGCAGTTCGCCGTCGAATTCGGACGGCTCGACCGGCACCGGGATGCGATAGGAATCGCTGGCCCAGGCGCCGAGATCAATCTGCTTGCAGCGCTCGGAACAGAACGGGCGCCACGGATTTTCCGGAGACCAGAGCGATTCTCCACCGCATTGCGGGCAGCGTACCTTGCGAACTGGCTTCATCAGAGATTGCAGAAGGTCAGGTCGAAGGGAATGTCACCTTCGCAGTTGCGCGCCTTGAGCTCGCCGCGCGGCGGCTTGGTGAAACGGATATTGAGGAAGTACTTGTTGGCGCTGACTTCCGGAATCGCCGGCTGCTCGTCATCGACGGAAATGCGCACCATCTGCGCGGCGGTGCCGCCGAGGTTGAGCTGGAACTGGGCGGCGGTGGCCGTGTAGGTCTTCGGCCGGCCGCTGGAACGCAGCAGGCGCAGGACGATGGCGGCGGCATCGCGCATCGGGGTCATCGGCTGGGTCCAGCCACTGAGGGCTTCGCGCCGAACCTCGGGGTCACGGTGCAACCACCAGTGGTAGGACGGCAAATCAAATTCGCAGACGCCACCGGGGATTGACGCCCGGCTCTTGATGCCCATCAGCCAGTCGTTGTCGCGCAGGTACTGACCCAGCTTGCCGGTCATGCCGAGCAACGCGGCGGAGGATTGTTCGATTTCGTACAAAGCGCCGGACAGGGCTTCTTCGGAAATGTCGGGATTGTTGCGGTAGGCCAGCAGCGTCTGACGCTGGCGTTCCAGTTCCTGGATGAGGTCCATCTTGAGGTCGGCGCGACCGGCGACTTCCAGGATTTCGAAGAGGGTGACGAGCGCCGTATGGTGCTCGAGAGAGCCATCGCATTGCGCGAAGTGCACCGTTTTTTCGAACAGGTCCTCCAGACGCAGCAGCGTGCGGATGCGTTCGTTAAACGGGTACTCGTAGGTAATCACGCAGCGGTGTCCGGGAAAACGGAAAATTTTGCGGATTTTGAGGCATTTGCATGCAAATCTCAACAGCTTGCTTTAGGTATCTCGGCTAAAAGTAGTAGATATTTTTCATGCAAGGCGTTTACCCGCTGTTCGAGCGTCGCCAGATCGCTGTCGTTGGCGATGATGTCATCGGCCGCCGCCAGTCGCTGCTGGCGGGTCGCCTGGGCGGCCATGATGGCCCGCACCTCGTCAGCTGACATTCCGTTGCGCGCCATGACGCGGGCGATCTGCAGTTCTTCCAGACAATCGACGACGAGGATGCGGTTGCAGCGCTGGCGATAGCTGCCCGATTCGATGAGCAGCGGCACGGCCAGGATGACATAGGGCGCCGCGGCGGCCCGGCAGCGGGCATCGGCCAGCTGGCGAATCAAAGGATGGAGAATGGCTTCCAGGCGCTGCCGCTCCTCCGGTGCGGCAAAAACCCGCTGGCGCATGGCGGAGCGGTCGAGGGCGCCTTGTCCATCGGCGATGCCCGGCCCGAAGGCGGCAATCAGTTCCGGCATCGCGCCGCCACCGGGAGCGGTCAGTTCGTGGGCGATGGCATCGGTATCCACCAGCGCCGCCCCACACTCGACAAAGAGATCGGCAACGCGGCTCTTGCCGCTGCCGATGCCGCCGGTCAGACCGACGACGAAATTGCTCACGGGCAATCCCGGGTCACCGGTTTGGCCAGATTGCCGTTCAGCGCACTGATCAGTGCCGCCTGAGCGGAGGCCGGCCCTTCGGCTTGCAGGCTGATCGTGCCGTCCTTGCCCGGACGCTGCATCAGGCGGGCGGAGCGCACGCCCTTGGCCTTCAGTTCAGCCATTCGGTCCATCCCGCCCTTCTCGGCCGAGAAAACACCGAGCGAGATGGCGAAGCGGTTGGGGCCGTCCTGGATGATGAAATAGTCGGTGACGCCAAGCTGGCGCAGTTCGCTGGCCTTCTTGTCAGCTTCCGCCTTGTTCGCCTGCGGCTGGATGTAGATCCACCAGCCGCCACTCTCACCCGCCTCCAGCCGACGGTTGATGCGGAAATCCGGGAAGCGGCTGGCGACCAGGGTGCTCAGGCGGTCGGCATCGGCGGCCGCCAGGCTGTTCCAGGCCAGACAGACCTTGTCCTCGCCATTACCGGCAAGTTCGGCAGCGGACTGCAGCACCACCGGCTCGCTGGCCACCGCTGTGCTCTGCTGCTCACCACCAGCCGCCCCGGGCAGGGGCGGCTCGCGGTCACGCGAGACGATGCGGATGCGCTCGGGCTGGATCTGGTTGGTGAGGCGGGCGGCATCCGGATTTTCCGGTTGCCCGAGATAGCCTTCGGCGTAGGCATAGAACAGCAGATTGCCGAGAATGAGCAGGAAGACGAAGGCTTTCATGAATTAGCCGACCTTGGGCAGGTGCTTCAGCGATTCGACAATCGCCTCGGCGGGATATTCGTAGTCCTCCAGCTTGCCGGAGAAATACTTGTCGTAGGACGCCATGTCGAAGTGGCCGTGGCCGGTCAGGCAGAACAGGATGGTCTTGGCCTCACCGCTAGCCTTGCAGCGCAGCGCCTCGTCGATGGCGGCGCGGATCGCGTGGCAGGATTCCGGCGCCGGGATGATGCCTTCGGCGCGGGCGAACTGGACGCCGGCTTCGAAGGTGCCAACCTGCGGCACGGCGATGGCTTCCAGCTGCTTCTCGTGGAACAGTTGCGACAGCAGCGGCGAGGCGCCGTGATAACGCAGTCCGCCGGCGTGGATGCCGGGCGGCATGAAGTCGTGGCCGAGCGTGTACATCTTCATGATCGGCGTGTAGCCGGAGGCGTCGCCGTAATCGTAGGTGTAGGCGCCTTTGGTCAGCGTCGGGCAGGAAGTCGGCTCGACGGCGACGCAGCGCAGGTTTTGGGCACGCTTGTCACCGGCCGCCTTGTCGGCAAGGAAGGGGAAGGCGATGCCGCCGAAGCTGGAACCGCCGCCGCAAGGTCCGAAGATCACGTCCGGGTAGAGACCGATCTTGGCGAACTGCTTCTTGGCTTCCAGGCCGATCACCGTCTGGTGCAGCAACACGTGATTGAGCACCGAACCGAGGGTGTAGCAGGTACCGGGATCAGCGGCGGCTTCCTCGACGGCCTCCGAGATCGCCAGGCCGAGCGAGCCCTGGCAGTCCGGATCAGCGGCCAGCGCGGCGCGGCCGGCGTTGGTCAGCTTGGTCGGCGAGGCAAAGACCTCGGCGCCCCAGGTCTGCATCATCGAGCGACGGAAGGGCTTCTGTTGGTAGCTGACATTGACCATGAAGACGCGCACCGGCAGGCCGAACATCTGGCCGGCGTAGGCGATCGACGAACCCCACTGGCCGGCGCCGGTTTCGGTGGTCAGTTTCTTGGTGCCGGCGAGCTTGTTGTAGAAAGCCTGCGGCACGGCGGAATTCGGCTTGTGCGAACCGGCCGGCGAGACGCCTTCGTACTTGAAGAAGATCTTGGCTGGTGTGCCCAGCATCTGCTCCAGGCGCAGCGCCCGACAGAGCGGCGCCGGACGCCATTGCGCGTAGATCTGGCGGACTTCCTCGGGAATCGGAATCCAGCGCTCGGCACTCATTTCCTGTTCAAGAATGGGATCGGGAAAGATCGCCGCCATCGCTTCCGCCAGCACCGGCTTGCCGTCCGCTCCGAGCGACGGCGCCGGCGGGTTGGCCAGGTCGGCAACGACGTTGTACCAGTGGGTGGGGATTTCTTCTTGTTCGAGGTTGATGCGCAACGGCGTCATTATTTGTGTCTCCCTGAAGCACTTGCCGAAAAGGCCGTAAGTTAACCGAAAACGCTGTGCGGTGCCACGGCGCAACACCGCCATCGACATCCGTCTGCCGAGATGCAATAGCCAGATAAGAACCGCCGGCGCACTGCTAGAATTCACCCAAAATTCATATCCATTCTTCATCAGAGAAATTCGTTTTTCCACAGTGCAACAAGCACTTAATCATTACGAATTTGACAATTTCGGGGGTTTTGCCATGTTGAACATCCTGCGCCGTAGCCGGCGCACCCTGCTGGCCCTATGCCTGAGTTTTGGTGCCAGCCTGGCCGCGCAAGCGGCCTACAGCAATGTCTATTTCTTCGGCGACAGCCTGTCCGATACGGGCAATGTCTACACAGCATCCTCGGGCGCCGTCCCGTCGCAGCCTTACTTCGATGGGCGCTTTTCGAACGGTACGCTGTGGGTCGAACATCTCGCCACCGGACTGGGCAATGCCGATGCCGCGAAGCCTTTCCAACTCGGCGGTAACAATTACGCCTGGGCCGGCGCCATGACTAATAGCGATGGTCTTGCCGACGGACTGCTAAATATCCACACCGGACTGCAGGAGCAGGTCATGACTTATTGGGGTGCCGGCCACTCGAATGCCAGCGCCAACGATCTGTTTGTCATCGCCATCGGTAGTAACGACCTGTTCGGCATCGCCTCGGCCTATGCCGGCGATGCCGCTGCGCGACTAGCTGCCGCCCAGATGGCAGTCGCCAATGTGACGGCCTCGCTGAACTACCTGATCGGCAAGGGTGCCAGTAATTTCCTGATCGCCAATGCCCCCAATCTCGGCATCACGCCGGAAGCCGCGGTCAACGGCATCATCCCGGCGGCAACCGATGTCTCCATTCAGTACAACGCCTTGCTCGCGGCTGCCATCGGCAGCCTCAACGACAGCGTCCACGTCACCGGTTTCGATTTTTTCAGCTTGGTCACCGCCCTCGTCGATGACGCCGCAAATGGGGGAACGACCTACGGGCTGTCCAACGCCTTCATCCCGTGCATCAGCGATGTGAATATCTGCGACGCATCGGTCTTCTTCGACCAGATGCACCCAACCGCAGTTGTACACGCCATGGCCGCCGAGGCAGCCCTCGCCTTGCTCGCCACCAACCAGGTGCCGGAACCGGCCACCTGGCTACTGCTGGTCACCGCGCTGCTGCTCATCGTCGTTCGCCGCCAGCGCGCCACCCGTCGGCAATTCACGGCGCCGGCCGTTTGCTGAAAATCTGGTCCGCTCCGGCCAGCGCCGGGCGGGCTGCGTTTTGCCGGGGGCCGAGGGGCAGATAAACTGTCGCCCTCAGTCCCTCCGGATACCCCTCGCCGTGCCAGGCCGCGCCCCATCCATTCTCGTTCGCCACCCCACCGCGCCCGGCCGCACTGATTTTCGCCTTACCGTCTCCCTGGCCGCTACACAGCACGGGCTTGACCTCGTATACCACTTGCTGGGCGACCTCTCGGCCCTGGACATTCCGCCGGCAGTCAACCCCGCTGCGGCGGACGGACTCTGGCAACACACCTGCTGCGAAGCCTTTCTCGCCACGGCAAACGGCACCGAATACCACGAGTTCAATTTTTCACCCTCCGGCCAGTGGGCCTGCTATCGCTTCAGCGACTACCGGCAGCGTGACCACAGCTTCGTCCCCGAGTCAGCGCCATCGTCCGAATTCCAACGTCTGGACGACGGTTTTCAACTGCATGCCCGCATCCCCGCTCCCCTGCTACCGCCTGGCCCGCTACTGCGCCTCGGCCTCAGCGCCGTCATCGAGTTGGCCGATGGCAGCAAAGACTACTGGGCCCTGGCGCATGCGGCCGAAAGCCCGGACTTCCATCTCCGCCAGACCTTCACCCTTGCCCTGAGTCGCCCATGACCCTCCGTTTCCAGACCGGCCTCGACCGCCTGCTCACCGATCCCGCCCTGCGCGCCCAGCTGGCCGGCCGCCGTGTTGCCCTGCTCGCCCATCCGGCCTCGGTCACCGCCGGCCTCGACCATGCCCTCGATGCGCTGGCCGCCCTGCCCGACCTGAAGCTTGCCGCCGCCTTCGGGCCGCAGCATGGGCTGCGCGGCGACAAGCAGGACAACATGATGGAGTCGCCGGACTTCCGCGACCCGCGCCACGGCATCCCGGTGTTCAGTCTTTACGGCGAAGTGCGTCGGCCGACCGCGGCGATGCTGGACAGCTTCGACGTGCTGCTGGTCGACCTGCAGGATCTCGGCTGCCGCATCTACACCTTCATCACCACGCTGCGCTACGTGCTGGAAGCGGCCGCCGCGCACGGCAAGTCGGTGTGGGTGCTCGACCGGCCGAACCCGGCCGGCCGGCCGGTCGAAGGCCTGACCCTGCGTGAAGGCTGGGAAAGCTTCGTCGGTGCTGGCGCCATGCCGATGCGCCACGGCCTGACGCTGGGCGAACTTGGCCACTGGTTCATCGCCACACTGAAACTGGACGTCGACTACCAGGTCGTCACCATGGACGGCTGGCAGCCTGAAGCCGCCCCCGGCCACGGCTGGCCGCTGGGCGAACGGGCCTGGATCAATCCCAGCCCGAACGCCCCCAACCTGGCGATGGCCCGCGCCTACGCCGGCACCGTGATGCTCGAAGGCACGACGCTTTCCGAAGGCCGCGGCACGACGCGGCCGCTGGAACTGTTCGGCGCGCCGGATATCGATGCCCGCGCCGTGCTCGGCGAGATGCGGGCGCTGGCGCCGGCGTGGCTGGCCGGCTGCGCACTGCGCGACTGCTGGTTCGAGCCGACCTTCCACAAACACGCCGGCCAGTTGTGCCACGGCCTGCACATCCACGCCGAAGCACCGCACTACGACCACGCTGACTTCCGCCCGTGGCGCCTGCAGAGCCTGGCTTTCAAGGCGATCCGCCGGCTGTATCCGGACTATCCGTTGTGGCGCGATTTCGCCTACGAATATGAACACGACCGCTTGGCCATCGATCTGATCAACGGCTCGCCGCTGCTCCGCGAATGGGTGGACGACCCGGCCGCCACACCGGCCGATCTGGAGACCCTGACTGCCGCTGACGAGGCGGCCTGGATCGAGGAACGCCGACCATTCCTGCTCTATTGAGCGAAGAGCGGGGCACACGTTGCCCAGGACGCGCCGCAAACACCACCAGCCGCTACTTCGTACGGCGGTAGTGGGCGATCATGAACTGCTGCCAGTTGCCATCCGCGCCCTGGCAGTACGAGGTCAAGGTCCGCTGCTCGGCGTTCCTGATCTCGATCACGTCCCGGTATCTGGCGGTTTTGCCGGGAGCCGCCCCGGGCGACATGTCAGGGCCTTCGGCGTTGAGCGTCAAGACCTTGCCGCTCGCATCCAGTTCACCGTCGTACACCCACAGGTGCGTCATCATCGAGCCGACCCAGGTGCCGACGTAGCGCTTTCGCCCCGGGTCATAGCCGAGAGTCATCACCATCGTGGCGCTGCCGCCGCCCGGCATCTCGCCCCGCCCCTCGGCCAGAATCCACAGGCCGCCCAGGCTGCGCACACTCTCGGCGCCCTTGCAGGTCTCGACGGACTCGGGTCCCATCGTCATCTGCGCCTCATTGCTCCATTCCCCGACGAGTTGCTGCAGCCACCGGTGTTCTTCCTGTGGCGTGGCCAGCATCGGCGCTGGCTCGGCTGGTTTGCTTTGCGTCTCCATAGTTGTTCTCCTTTCGCCAATTAAGGACATGCGGACTGCCGGAAGCAGTCCACGGCGATTCGACACGAAATTTGCTCCGGTGATTCCACTGGGCGCAACTGATCCGTATCGGAGTTCGTACATGCACCGTTCCGGCACCCGCCGGAGCAGCATTGCGTAGCCCGCCCCGCCACGGTGCAATGCGGTCAACACTTTGTCGCATTCTCGACATTTGCCCGACAGGCCATCGAAAACAGAAGATAAACTGCTTATTTTTCAATAGCTTGAACACTGGCACCACCCTTGCTAGATAGATCGCGAGGAGAATGCCATGAGCCCACAGCCTTTCGTCACCATCAACGACACCACCCTGCGCGACGGCGAACAGTCGGCCGGCGTGGCGTTCTCGCTGGACGAAAAACTGGGCATCGCCCGCCAGCTGGCGGCGATCGGTGTCCCCGAACTGGAAGTCGGCATTCCGGCCATGGGCCCCGAGGAGCGCGACTCGGTGCGTGCCGTCGCCGCCCTCGGCCTGGCGCCGCGGTTGATGGTGTGGAGCCGCATGCACCCGGACGACATCGCCGCCTGTGCCGACCTCGGCGCCCACCTGATCGACATTTCGGTGCCGGCCTCCGACCAGCATCTGGCCTACAAGCTGAAGCAGGAACGTAGCTGGCTGTTGCGCGAGCTGCCGCGCTACATCGGCGCCGCCCGCGACCTCGGCCTGGAAGTCGGCCTCGGCTGCGAGGATGCCTCGCGCGCCGATATGAACTTCCTCTGCGCCCTGGCCGAAACCGCCGAACGCGCCGGCGTCCGCCGCCTGCGCTTCGCCGACACCCTGGGCGTGCTCGAACCCTTCGGCACCTACGAGCGCATCGCCCAGCTGCGCAAGCACACCGATCTCGAAATCGAAAT
>DDWF01000126.1:0-2825 GCA_002345845.1 Betaproteobacteria bacterium UBA2293
AAGCGCATGCGGCAATGATACACAGTGGGGGTTTTCTCTCGTTGCGGCGAACATCAGCCTCTATCTACGCATATTCTGCGGAGAATAACTTGCAGATGCGGAGAATGTGGTTCACAATCTCCGCATGAATAGCGGCGATTACAAATATATCTGGCAGGCCAGCGACTGGCCGAACTGGCGCTTTGATCTGGCAGCACTGGCTGGGCCCATGGCCGAGGCCAGTCGCGCCCAAGGCCTGTTGATGGGGCGTCTGGCTGACGTGGGCATGGCGCTGCGCGATCAGGCCAGCCTGGCCGCGCTCACCGAGGATGTGGTCAAGACCAGCGAGATCGAGGGCGAGACCCTCAATGTCGAATCCGTGCGATCGTCCATCGCCCGTCGTCTGGGTGTGGACATCGGTGCTCTGGCACCGGTGGATCGTCACGTCGAGGGCGTGGTCGAGATGGTGATTGATGCCACCGCCAACGGCAACGCGCTGCTGACCAGGCAGCGCTTATTCGGCTGGCACGCCGCGTTGTTTCCAACCGGCTACTCAGGTCTGGCCAAGCTCAACGTCGCCACCTGGCGTGACGATGCCAGCGGCCCGATGCAGGTCGTTTCCGGCCCCATCAGCCGCCAGCGTGTGCATTTCGAGGCACCGCCAGCAGACCGTCTGGAAGCGGAAACAAGCCGATTCCTCGACTGGGTCAACGCTACGCCAAACGAGCAGCCGCTGATCAAGGCAGGGCTTGGCCATCTGTGGTTCGTTACGCTGCACCCATTCGACGACGGCAATGGCCGCATCGCCCGTGCCATCGGCGATTTGCTGCTGGCGCGCGCAGACGGTAGCCCGCAACGCTTCTATAGCCTGTCGACGCAGATCCAGCGGGAGCGCGAGGCTTACTACGACATCCTGGAGCGGACGCAGAAGCGGTCAATGGATGTCACGGAATGGCTGGCCTGGTTCCTCGATGCCCTGCATCGCGCTGTCGATCAGGCGCAGATCACTCTCGACGCCGTGCTGAGCAAAGCGCGCTTCTGGCAGCGCTGGGCCACGATGCCGCTGAACAAGCGACAAGTGAAGTTGCTCAACAAGCTGCTTGATGGCTTCGAAGGAAAACTCACCAGCAGCAAGTGGGCAGCCATCGCCCAGTGTTCACCGGACACTGCCTTGCGTGACATCAACGATTTGCTGACGCGCGGTGTACTGCGGAAAGCTGATGCGGGCGGGCGCAGTACCCGCTATGAACTGAACGATCTGCCGGAGTAGCGTCGTCCGCGGGCCGTTTGGTACCAGGCATCGTAACTTGTCGGGTTGGCCATCATGGCATGTTCGAACGACGACATCCCGGGTTGGAAGCCCTGTTGTTAGCGTATCGCCAGCTTATTCCAGGCATCGGCGAGCGCGGCGCTGGCGTTGACAACATCTTGTTCGCTGGTAACAAGCCCCACCGATAACCGCACGGCGCCGCGTGCCCGCGCGGCATCGCAAGCCATGGCCGCGAGAACGCCGCTGACGGCATCGGCTTCGGAATGGCAGGCGGAGCCGACCGACGCGGCGATCTCGTTTGCTACCGCCGCCAGCAATTCGCGTCCGGAGACACCGGGGAACGAGACATGCAGCGTATTCGGCAACCGATGCTCGGGATGGCCATTCAGCATGAGCCCCGGTACTGCGCCAGAAAGGCGACGGTGCAGTTCGTCACGTACGCTGGCGAGATGCTGCGTCGCTGCCGGCAGACGCTCATGTGCCAGTCGCGCCGTCTCGCCAGCGCCGACTATCAGGGCGACGTTTTCTGTGCCGGGCCGCTGGCCGTGTTCCTGATCGGCGCCAAAGAGGATCGGCTTGAGCGGCGTGCCGCGCCGCACGTAAAGCGCGCCGATACCCTTGGGACCATAAAATTTGTGAAATGCAAGCGTCAGCAAATCGACGCCGAGCGCATCGACATTGACGGACACCTTGCCGGCCGACTGGGCGGCATCGGTATGTACCAGTGTGCCGTTGGACCGCGCCAGTGCGGCGATCTCGGCGAGCGGCTGAAGCGTGCCGACCTCGTTGTTGGAGTGCATCACGGATACCAGGGCCGTGTCGGGGCGCAGGACGGCAGCCAGATCCTTTGCTGCAATACGCCCGGCGCTATCGACCGGCAAGATCGTGACTTCCCAGCCCAGTTCCCGCAGATGCAGGGCCGGCTGCATCACCGCCGGATGCTCGATCGCACCGATGACCAGATGGCGCTTCTTGTCGCCGCGTGCGTGATAAGCACGGGCAACTCCGAGCAGCGCCAGATTGTTGGACTCCGTGGCTCCGCCGGTAAAGACGATCTCTTCTTCACTCGCACCGATCAGCGCGGCGACGTGACTGCGGGCCTGGGCAACGGCCTGCCGGGCTTGCTGCCCATAGACGTGTGAAGACGACGGGTTGCCAAAGTGTTGCTCCAGCCAGGGGCGAATGGCGGCGGCCACTTCCGGCGCTACCGGCGTGGTGGCGTTGTAGTCGAGGTAGATGGGACTACTCATATGCAAGTGCCTGGTCCAGGTCGGCGATCAGATCGCCGGGTTCGATGAAATTTCAGTCAAAAAGCCGGGGGACGATCTCCGCGCCATAGCGATAGCTGTGGCGGCAGATCTCGTCCTCGATGACCAGTTCCTTCTGTTCGGCCAGTGCCGCTTCGATTTCGGCGCGGCCCATGCTTTTCAGCATCGCCAGCACCTTTTCTTCGTCGCGCGGGCAGTGGTAGCTCACCGGGCGCGGGTCGAACAGGCGAATATTTTCTTCCGGAAACAGATTCATCAGCAGATTGGCCGGCGATTGCCGCAACTCCGCCGGCTTGAGCGTGGCCGCC
>DDWF01000126.1:2877-3063 GCA_002345845.1 Betaproteobacteria bacterium UBA2293
CGGCAAACTGGTCGTCGGCAGTGAGAAACAACCAGGCGGGCTGCTGCTCCGATTGCGCGAGGTAATGCTCGAACACCGCCTTCAGGCTGTCGCCGACGAGAGGCACGACGCTTTGGTAAGGGTCGCCGTGCTTGGTTTGCAACATGAGGACCAACTGGCCATCGCCGAGCAGTTCGGCAAAAGTCG
>DDWF01000037.1 GCA_002345845.1 Betaproteobacteria bacterium UBA2293
ACGAGAAGGGCGAATTCATGTGGCCCGGTTTTGGCGACAACATGCGCGTCCTCAAGTGGATCGTCCAACGCTGCAAGGGCACCGTCGCCGCCAAGGAAACCGTGCTCGGCTGGATGCCGAAGTTCGAGGATATCGACTGGACCGGCCTGGATATCAACAAGGCCGATTTCGAAGCCCTCAGCACCATCGATGCCGACGCCTGGAAGGCCGAACTCGCCGGTCACAAGGAATGGTTCGACAAGATGGGCGAGAAGATGCCGCGCGAGCTGGTACTGAAGCGCGAACTGTTCGAGATGGGCATCTTCAAGGACGCCGCCTGAGCATCGCCTGAGCGATAATCAAACGGCCACCTGCGGGTGGCCGTTTTACTTTGGAGACCTCCATGTACCGTCCTGCCGCTCGTCTCGCTGAGATCGAACCCTTCCACGTCGTCGAGCTGTTCACCCGCGCCCATCAACTGCAGGCGGAGGGCCGCGACATCATTCACATGGAAGTCGGCGAGCCCGATTTCCCGACGCCGGAACCGATGGCCCGGGCCGCGATAGATGCCATCGCCAGCGGCAAGACCTTTTACACCCAGGCCTTCGGTCTGCCGGAACTGCGCGCGGCCATTTCCGATTTCTATCGCCAGCGTTACGGCATCGACGTTCCGGCCAGTCGCATCGCCGTCACCAACGGCGCCTCGGGTGCCCTCAACCTGGCCTTCGCCTGCCTGACCAATCCCGGCGACGAATGGCTGCTGGCCGATCCCGGTTACCCCTGTAACCGCCACATCCTGCGTACCTACGAAGGTCGCCCCGTTGCCCTGCCGGTTGGTCCGGAAAGCAATTTCCAGCCAACCGCGGCCCAGGTGGATGCTGCGTGGACCGCAAAAACCACCGGCCTGCTCGTCGCCTCGCCGGCAAACCCGACCGGCACCTTGCTCAGCCAGCCGGAAATCGCCGCCCTGGCCGACGTCTGCCGCACCCGCGACGGCCACTTCATGGTCGACGAGATTTACCACGGGCTTACCTACGAAGGGGACGCCGCCACGGCCTGCGCCACTGGCGACGACATCTGGGTGATCAACAGTTTCTCCAAATACTTCCAGATGACCGGCTGGCGTCTGGGCTGGATGGTGATCCCCGAGCCCTATCTGCGCGATGTCGAAAAACTGGCCCAGAATCTTGTCCTCTGCCCGTCGACGCCGGCCCAGCATGCGGCGCTGGCCGCCTTCGCGCCGGAGACCATCGCCATCCTTGAGGAGCGCCGCAACGAGTTTCGTCGCCGCCGCGATTTCCTGGCGCCGGCGCTAGAGGCGATCGGCTTTCGTGTCACAGCCCGGCCGGAAGGCGCCTTCTATCTTTACTGCGATTGCTCGGCGCTGGCCGATGACAGCTTTGCCCTGGCACGCGACCTGTTGGAAAAAACCGGGGTCGCGGCAACACCGGGCCTCGATTTCGGCAGCAATGAACCGGAAAAACACATCCGTTTCGCCTACACCACCCGCATCGACCGCCTGGCCGATGCAGTTGAACGCCTACGCCGCTACTTCGGGCGGTAAATCGAGGTCGGGGTGGCGGGCGCGGACATGCGCCCAGTCGAAATACGGCCCGGGGTCGCTCTTGCGCCCCGGTGCCACATCGCTGTGACCGACCACCGAAGCAATCGGATAGCGCCGACGGAGCGCCTCGATCAGCTGATCGAGGGCGGCATACTGGGGCTGAGTGAAAGGCTGGTTGTCCGAGCCTTCGAGTTCGATGCCGACCGAATAGTCGTTGCAGTTCTGCCGCCCACACCACTGGGACGCCCCGGCATGCCAGGCCCGTTGATCGCAGCCGACGAACTGGACAATGTGCCCATCACGCCGGACATAGAAATGGGCCGACACCTGAGCGTCGGCAATGGTGGCGAAATATGGATGGGCATTCGCATCCAGTCGGTTGAGGAAAAAATCCTCAACCCAGTGGCCACCAAACTGCTCCGGCGGCAGGCTGATGTTATGGACGATGACCAGGTCAACCGCAGCCACCGGACGCGGACCAAAGTTGGGCGAAGGCAGGTGCTCGACTCCCGCCAGCCAGCCATCCGGCAACCACTCCATCACTCGATGCCCAGACGTTCCAGGCGATAGCGCAGGGAACGGAAGGTGACCCCGAGCAGTCTGGCCGCCGCCGTCCGGTTGCCGTCGGTTTTCTGCAGCGCCTCCAGAATGGCCAGGCGTTCCAGACGATTGAGGTATTCGTCGAGCGTTTCGCTGCCGCGCGCAGTCGCTTCGCCAGCGCTATCCTCCGGCTCCAGATGCAGGTCTTCGCAATCGATGAGCTCACCGGAACTCAGGGCCGTGGCCCGCTCCAGGATGTTTTCCAGCTCCCGCACGTTGCCGGGGAAGGCATACCACTGCATGGCTTTCAGCGCCGCTTCGGTCAGCCGCGGCGGCACCTCGCCGCACAGCCGCTGAAGGATGCAATCGGCCAACGGCGCAATGTCCTCCACCCTTTCGCGCAGCGGCGGCATGCGCAGTTCGATGACGTTCAGCCGGTAATAGAGATCCTGGCGGAACGAACCCTTGTCGACGCAGTCGCGCAGATTGCGATGGGTGGCGCAGATGATGCGCACGTCGACCGGCTCTTCGGTCACTGCCCCGACCTTACGCACGCGCTTTTCCTGGATGGCGCGCAGCAGTTTGACCTGCATCGCCAGTGGCAGGTCGGCGACTTCGTCAAGGAACAGCGTGCCGCCGCTGGCGGCGTGGAAGAAGCCGTCGCGCTCCCCATCGGCCCCGGTAAAGGCGCCCTTGCGATAGCCGAAGAACTCGCTCTCCATCAGGTTTTCCGGGATGGCACCGCAGTTGACCGGGACGAAATTGCCAGCGCAGCGAGCACTGCGCGCGTGAATCAGGCGGGCAGCCAGTTCCTTGCCGCTGCCCGACTCGCCGGATATGTAGATAGGTGCCTGGCTGCGCGCCAGTTTCTCGATCATCGCCCGCACCTGTTCCATGGCCGGCGAATCACCGATCAGCCCCGGCAGTGCCGAGCCCTCCTCGGCAGTGCCATCCGGCAGGCGCAGGGCCGACTTGACCAGCGCCCGCAACTGCTCGAGACCCACCGGCTTGGCCAGATAATCAAAAGCCCCGGCCTTCAGCGCCGCCACAGCATTCTCGGCGCTGCCGAAAGCGGTGATCACGGCAACCGGCGTCTGCGCGTGGTGCTCACCGATATAGCGGACGATGTCCAGACCGACGCCATCCGGCAGGCGCATGTCGGTCAGGCACAGCTGGAAGGGGCCGGCATCCAGCGCAGCCTTGGCCTCCGCCACCGAACCGACGCACTCGGCCAGCAGCCCCATGCGGGCCAGGGTGAGATCGATCAGCTCGCGGATATCCGCCTCGTCATCGACGACCAGAACCCGGCTCAACTCTCCGCGCGGACGTCGTTCGCTTCTGGCAACAGACACTTGTCGTTTCTCCCGGCAATGATGAAGTGTCCACCCGGCGCATTTGCGCCAATATTCAGGGTGGCTCCGTTGGCGGCACAAAGCTCGCGGGCGATGAACAGGCCGAGGCCGGTTCCCTGGTGGTGCGTGGTGAAGAAAGGTTCGAAAATCTGTTCGCGGATGGCATCGGAAACACCCGGCCCATCATCGATCACATGCAATTCTACCCGGCCATCGGCCGCGGCGATGACCTCGAGACACAGCGCACCGCTCCCCCGCGAGGAGTGGCGCAGGGCGTTGCTCAGCAGGTTCCACAGTATCTGATGCAGATGCGAGCGGTCGAAGCAGATGGAGACCACCGGCGGCGAGATCAGGCGAACGGTATCGCCAGGGAGATTTTCCCCGGCCACGAACTGCTCGACGAAACTTGTGCAGAAGTCGCTTAGCGAAAGGCTCTCGGGTTGTGCACTGTTTTGCCGACCAAGTTGCAGGACATCCTGAACGATGCGATCAAGACGGACGACATTGTCGTTGAGGATGCGCAACAGGCGGTCCTGCATTTCGCCGCGGCGCTCCTCGCGCAACAATTCGCCGGCATGGCTGATTGCCGACAGGGGATTGCGGATCTCATGGGCGATGCTGGCAGTCAGTCGGCCGAGCGCGGCCAGCTTCATCTGCTGCGCGCGTTCCTTGATACGTCCCACGTCCTCGACAAAGATCAGCACCTCACGGTCGGAACTGGTGGTGCTTTCGAAGCGCGCCTGCAGTTCGCGGCCACCGGCACCGGTGAACTGCACGGTCTCGGCCCCGCCCATCAGCCACTCGGCCAGCCCCCGCCCGAGCATCGGCACGGCACTCGCCAAGGGAGGCATCTGCCCATCAGGCAAGCCAAGCATGCTCCGGGCGACCGGATTGTGGCGACCGACCATTCCCTGGGCATCGACGATGAGCACCCCGTCCTGCATGCGCTCGACCACCCGTTGACTGATACGAATCTGGTTGTCCAGCGCCACACCACGCCGACGCGCCAGATCCTCGTTGACCATCACCCGCTGGCCGAGCAAACGGGCCAGGATCGCGGTTGCAAAAAAACCGGCCGAAATGAATCCCGCCTGAACCACCGAGGAGTCGTCGAAGCCACGCGCCAGAATGCCGTATATCTGGGTCGCCAGCACTGCCAGGGTGGCCATTGCCGCATAGAGCAGGACCAGGTGACCACGGCCGACCAGGCTGGCTGCCGCCAGCGACACCAGCAGGAGCACCCCGAGACCGCTGCTCACCCCACCGGCGACCAGCATGATCAGGCTGACGACTGTCACATCCACCAGCATTTGCAGGGAGAGCTGGAAATTGAAGCGGTTCTGCCAGTGAATCGAGAGGAGCAGACCACCGATGACGGCGACCATATAGCCGCCAGTCAGCGCCAACATGGCCGGCGAAGGCAGCAAGTTCAGGCGTGCGGTGAACTCGTGTGGAAACAACATGGCCAGCAGGAAGATTCCGGCCAGGACCAGGCGATAGAGATTGAAATACTGGAAGGAGCGCCAGTTCGGCTCCCAGGTTGATGACAGCCAGCCGCTCATTGGCGGTCGGCACTGCCTGCTTGGCGATGCGCTTCGCAACAATAGAATTCTGCCCCGGCGGCAAGGCTGTCGCTCTCCGGCAGAAGCAGGCCGCAATGGGCGCAAACGACCATTTTTTCCGCCTGCGGATCAGGCCTCTTGGCGGGTGGCGTCAGCGGCTCGACATTCCGCTTTTTCCAGACCCACCAGACGACGCCGAGGAAGACCAACAACAGCAGGTATTTCATCTGAGCCTCACTGATTCCAGATAACCGCGGCAATCCCGCAATTCAGCGTCGGTCAGAAGCTGAGTGGATTAATAGCGCTGACTTCGGTTTTGGGGCAATACCATCGAGCGCCATATTGGAGCGTTGGTGATTGTAGGTCCACATCCATTCGCTCGCATAGTTCTGCGCCGCCTCAATCAGGTGCACCGACCGAATCACCGCAGTTCTGCCCAGGGTAAAAACTTAAGCGCTCACGGGAGGAAGTAAACGAAAAAAGCCTTGATTTCTCAAGGCTTTTCCCGGACCTAATTGGTCGGAGTGACAGGATTCGAACTTGCGACCCCTGCGTCCCGAACGCAGTGCTCTACCAGGCTGAGCTACACTCCGATGCCGTCTGAGAAGACCTAGTGGTTTCTCTCAACTGCAAAGAGCGTCAATTGTAGCAGAGCTTTTTTGTAATTTGAATCCCCCAATGCACTAATTGATGCTCTCGCCAGCTCCGCTTCCTTGACGGCGCGGGCGCGCGCGTACTCCAGCGCCCCGCTGGCGTGAATGGCGGCGAGCACGGCCGGAAAGTCGTCGCGACCACCATCCTCGATCGCCTTGCGCACACAAGCGGCCTGTTCGGGCGTTCCGCGCTGCATGACATGGATCAGCGGCAGCGTCGGTTTGCCTTCCGCCAGGTCATCGCCGAGGTGCTTGCCAGTCGTCGCTTCCTGGCCGGAGTAATCTAGCACGTCATCCACCAACTGGAAGGCGGTACCCAGATGCATGCCAAAGCGGGCCAGCGCTTCCTCCAGCTGCGGGTCGGCGCCGCCGAGGATGCCGCCAAGCTGGGCCGCGGCTTCGAACAATTTGGCCGTCTTGTAATGGATGACCTGCATGTAGCGCGTCTCATCGACGTCAGCATCGTGACAGTTCATCAATTGCAGGACTTCGCCCTCGGCAATGATATTGGTGGCATTGGAGAGGACCTGCATGATGCGCATGTTGTCCACCTCGACCATCATCTGGAAGGCTCGCGAATAGAGAAAGTCGCCGACCAAGACACTGGCGGCATTGCCGAACATGGCATTGGCCGTATCGCGCCCACGGCGTAACGCCGACTCGTCGACCACATCATCATGCAACAGGGTTGCCGTGTGGATGAACTCCACGACCGCCGCCATCTCGTGGTGACGAGTGCCCTGATAGCCCATGGCGCCGGCGGTCAGCAGGACCAGGGCCGGACGCATGCGTTTGCCACCGGCACCGATGATGTACTCGGCAACCTGCCGTACCAGGACGACATCGGAGTACAGGCGATCGCGAATGACCTTGTCAACGGCCTGCATGTCCGGGCCGATCAGGGTATAGAGCTGTTCCAGAGTCACGTTGGGCAATTCTTGGGAGAAGCGCGGAATCTTAGGGGCCGGCAGGGGGGCAGTCAAGGCCGGGAAGTGGGTAATCTCCTGCGAATCTGCGGTGCTTTCGGCTAAACTTCTCCGGTTGCAAATCATTCCGGGAGCCCTCATGGACATCAACTCGATCGTTAGACCCGTGATTCAGGATCGCGAGGCGCTCGAGGAGTTCGCCGATGCCCTGACCGACCGTGCACCGCAGATCGAACACGACGTCGCCCGCTTGCTGAAAAGTCCTGCCGACCGCGAAATCACCGCCGATCTGTTTCGCGCCATCCACAATATCAAGGGTGATGCGTCGCTGTGCAAGTTCGAGCTGGGCGTCGCCATCGCCCACCCGATTGAAAGCATGATGGCGCGTTTCCGCGAGGGCGAGATCGCCTTCACGGAACTTCTCGCCGAACTCGTTTTGCTCGCCGTCGACCGCCTGGAGCTAGCCACCGACGCCCTGCTTGGCGGCCGAACACTCGAGCAACTGCGTCTGCCGGAACTGGTCGCCGGACTGGATCGCCTGGCCGCGGCGACCGTCGCCGATGTTGACCATGATTGCGCCGAGTTGATTGAGGCCGTAACCGGCTTTCCCTCGGTCATCGCCGAAATATCCAGCCGAGCCCCACGCCTCGGTGGCGGGCGCAGCGAGCAAAAGAATGCTTCGGCGGACCTGCAGTTCTTCCGTTCCCTGGCCCTGCAACTGGAGAGCCGTTCACCGTTGTTCAAGGGGCGGACGATGCGCATCCTGCGCCTGGCGCTGGAAACCAACAAGACGGCTGGCAGCCCGATCGATGCGCTGCAACTGGAAGCTGCCGTTTATCTGCACGATATCGGCATGATGTTCCTGCCCGAGTCCGTATGGTTGAAGGTCGGCAAGATGAGCGAAGAGGAAAAGCATTTGCTACGCAACCATCCGGGCCTGGCGGCCGGACTCCTGGAGCGCATTCCCGGCTGGGAAGGAGCGGCCGAAATGGTCGCCCAGCACCACGAAATGCCGGATGGCGCCGGCTATCCCCACCAGTTGCAGGTCGCTGCGATTTGCCCGGGCGCCAAGATCCTGGCCATTGTCGACGCCTTCGAAGCGGTCATGCTCAAGCACATACACCGCGGTAAGAATCGTTCGGTGCTCCGTGCCATCGCCGAGATCAATGCCTGCGACAAACAATTCGCGCCGGAATGGATCGCTCCCTTCAATGCGGTCATCCGCAAGACGATCGAAGGCTGATGGCTGGCAGCGATATTGAACGCCGTTTCGGTGGCGTCGGGCGCCTTTATGGCGATCTTGGTGCGCAACGCCTGCGCAATGCCCACGCGGTTGTCGTCGGCATTGGCGGTGTTGGCTCGTGGAGTGCCGAAGCATTGGCCCGCACTGGCGTTGGCCGGATCACGCTGATTGATCTCGACATGGTTGCCGAGTCGAATGCCAACCGCCAGATTCATGCGCTCGACGATGTCTGGGGCAAGGCCAAGGTGACGGCGATGGCTGAGCGGATTGTCGCTATCAACCCGAGCTGCCAGGTGCACTGCATTGAGGACTTCGTCACGCCTGAAAACGTTGGCGAACTGCTGGGCGGTAATTTTTCCGTGGTCATCGACGCCATCGACCAGGTGCGCGCCAAGGTGGCGATGATTGCCCACTGCCGGGAACGGCGCCTGCCGATAGTCGTTGCCGGCGCGGCCGGCGGACAACTGGACCCAACACGGATCAGCGTCAGCGACCTCAGCCAGACCGTCCAGGATCCCTTGCTGGCAAAAGTCCGGTCGCAACTGCGGCGTGCCCACGGCTTTCCGCGAGATGGCAAAAAATTCGGCGTCGCCGCCGTCTATTCGACTGAGCCCCTGCGCTATCCGCAGGCCGACAGCAGTTGCGCCACCGCCCCGGCCGCCAGCGGACTCAACTGCGCCGGTTTCGGCTCCTCGGTCTGCGTTACCGCCGTCTTCGGCATGACGGCGGCCGCCAGAGCCCTTGATCTGATCGCTGCCAGCTGACTATCAGGCCGCCCGGCTATCCAGCCAGACGACCAACCCCTGAGCGTTCAATTCGAGATCGGTTTCCCAGATCTCCTGCAACTGCGCCTCAGACAAAGTGCAGCCATGGGCCCGTAACGCGGTCATCAGGTAATCGCTCATCGCCGCCTTGATCCGCGCATGGCGCTCGCTGCCAGCAGTTGCTTCCGCCTCGGCGATGGCCACCAAATGATCGAGATGCCCGAGCAATTCAGCGCCTCGTGCCGCCACATCGACCAGGCGGCTGTAATGCGTCAGGTAGACAGCCTCGGGCTGCAGCGCCAGCAAGCGTTCGACCGAGGTGCGCATGGCCTGTGGATCGAACTGGGTTGGCGTCGTCGTCGGAAAGATGAAGGGGTGATCGGCAACATCGAGCTCCCGGTAGGAAAGTCCGAACATGTCGCCGGTGAAGATGCCGCCGGTCGCCTGATCAACGATGCAGATATGGTGCTTGGCATGCCCCGGCGTATCAAGACAGCGAAGGGAGCGGCCAGCCAGGGATACAACATGTCCATCCGGCGCCTCGATGATGCGTTCGGCAGCGATCGGCGGGATGTCGCCATAAACCCGCGCCACATACTCGGCACCGTAAACCGCCCTTACGCCGGCAACCAGCTTCGACGGCTCGGCCATATGCCGGGCGCCACGCGGGTGCACCACCAATCGCGCATTGGGGAAAATCGCCATCATCGCCCCGGCACCACCCGCGTGATCGAGATGAATGTGCGTCAGGATCACATAATCCACGGCAGACGGCGACAGGCCCAGGCGTTCCAGCGCCACTAATGCGCCGGGCAGGGCATCACGACTTCCGGTATCGATGAAGGCGACGCGCCCCTGTTCGACAACCATGTGTATCGCCGCCAGCAACGGCCGGACGTAGGCGGCATCAAAAGCAACAATGCCATTTCCGTAATCACGCCAGTCATTCATTTCCGTACTCCACCGTATTGACGGCGCCGATTATACTTTTGCCATCGCCACAACATTCAAGCCCATGCCCCACTTTTTCGCCGACGATGGCGCCAAGATTCACCTCAGTATTTCCGGCGATGGATCGCCACTAATCATGTTGCACGGCTGGACCTCCAGCCATCACGAGTGGGTCCCCTTCCTCGCCGCACTAAACACGGTGCACCGTGTCTTCCGCTGGGACGCTCGCGGCCATGGTGGCCACACGCTAGGCCCGTACACGGCACCTACGGCAGAGCGTATGGCCCGCGACCTGCACAACCTTCTCGATCACTATGCGCTCGACAAGGTTGGCGTAGTCGGCCACTCGATGGGTGCGCTGACGCTCTGGCAATACATTCGCGACTTCGGCACCGGCCGACTATCACGGGTGTGCTTCATCGACCAGTCCCCCAAACTACTTACCGACGATAGCTGGCAGCATGGGATATACGGAAATTTCGACGAAGAAAGTGCCAATCGCCTACTTGGCCTTCTCCGCCAGGATTTCGCCGAGGGCGTCCTCAAGCTGACCGCCTTCGGACTCAACGAACGCGCCCGCGAAAAATACCTTGCCGATGCGAGCGGCTGGCAACGTTCCAGGGAAACACTCCGCCAGCAAGAGCCTGCCCCACTGATCGAATGCTGGCAGAGCCTAACCGCTGGCGATTATCGCGACGTCCTGCAGCGCATCGACGTTCCTTCACTGCTTGTCTATGGCGGAGCCAGCAATTTTTATCACAGCAGCACCGCCCACTACGTGGCCAACCAGATACCCAATGCGATCCTGCGTATCTACGAGGGTACCGACCACTCCCCACACCAGTGGCAGCGCGAACGCTTTGCAAGCGAGCTTATCGCCTTCATGAATCAAGTAGATTGAAGATTTTTCGGTGCTGAAAGCGCAAAGCCCTTCTAGCGTGAGCTAGAAGGGCTTTGAATGGGTAGCCTGGCGGTGACCTACTTTCGCGAGCGTAGTACTCACTATCATCGGCGCGTTGCTGTTTCACGGTCCTGTTCGGGAAGGGAAGGGGTGGGTCCAGCAGGCTATTGCCGCCAAGCGTAACTTGTATGCCTGTCGCGAGTTACCGCGCCAAGCGCAAAAGGGAGGAAGGTTGTTTGTTGTGACTGCTGTTATGAGTTTGCTGCAGTGTTACAAGGTTATAGGATCAAGCCGTACGGGCAATTAGTATCAGTTAGCTTAACGCATTACTGCGCTTCCACACCTGACCTATCAACGTCGTGGTCTTCGACGACCCTTTAAGGAGTTCAAGACTCCGGGAAATCTTATCTTAAGGCGAGTTTCACGCTTAGATGCTTTCAGCGTTTATCTCTTCCGAACATAGCTACCCGGCGATACGACTGGCGTCATAACCGGTACACCAGAGGTTCGTCCACTCCGGTCCTCTCGTACTAGGAGCAGCCCCCTTCAAATTTCCAGCGCCCACGGCAGATAGGGAC
>DDWF01000062.1:0-5887 GCA_002345845.1 Betaproteobacteria bacterium UBA2293
TCTGCGCCGGCAACTACGCGGAAACTTTGGGCATCCACAAGGTCAGCGAGATGAATGGCGCGGGCCGGCGCATGCCGCTGACGACGCTCGCTTTCTCGATTGGCGCCCTCGGCATGATGGGTGCGCCGCTCACCGCCGGCGCGATCAGCAAGGCCTGGCTCTCCGATGGCGCGGCAGCCGCCGGCATGGACTGGGCGATCTGGGTGCTGTGGACATCCAGCCTGCTCAATGCCGCATACTTCCTGCCGATTCTCTGGCGCGCCTGGTTCAGGCCCGCGCCGCTCGCGTGGCCTGAAGAACAAATCCCCGCGCGCGGTTGGCGCGAGACCGCCTGGCTGCTGCTCCTGCCGCCGCTGGTCACGGCGTTCATGATACTGGCCGCCGGCATGTTCGCCGAGTCGCCGGGCAGCCCGCTTGAATGGGCGAAGCTGATCGCCATGCGAGAATATCGTCAGGGAGCGACGTTGCCATGAATTTGAAAGCCTTGTTGCTGTTGCAACCCGGACCCTTGATTCGATCGGGCATTCTTGTCTTGTGTATGTTGATCACGCTGCTGGTGGGCTATCTGCACACCCTGACCGGTCTGTCTTACGAGTTCCACGGTTTTTTCATTCTGCCGGTACTGCTTGTCAGCTGGTTCAACGGCAAGTGGTTCGGGTATGGGATGGCGGTGCTGGCGGCTGTCGATTGGTTCATCGCCGACTGGTCATTGGCAAGCGACCAAGCCAACGCTTTGCCCCTGATCTTCAACACCGCCATGCGCCTAGTCATTTTTCTTTTTGGTGCATGGTTTATCGCTGAAATGCGTCGCGTCCTGTTGCGGGAGTCGCGCATGGCACGCGAGGATGCCCTGACACAACTGCCCAACCGTCGCGAGTTCCATGAGCGCGGACAACAGGCGTTCGCCCAGGCGCAGCGGCAGGGCGCGCCTTTCACGGCGGTGCTCATCGATCTCGACCGGTTCAAGGAAGTCAATGACACGCTGGGACATGAAGTTGGTGACAAGTTGTTGGCCACCGTGGCCAGCATCATTCGCGAACAGGTTCGCGCCAGCGACATTCCCGGACGACTGGGAGGGGATGAATTTTCGCTCCTGTTGCCGAACATGAATGCCCAGGCTGCTTCCGGCTACGTCGGGAAACTGCGCGAGCGCTTGCTCGCGGCGATGAAGGAGAACGGCTGGCCAGTAAGCTTCAGCATCGGGGTCGCCTGCCATCAAGTCACGCCGCATGACTTCGGTACGCTGCTCAAGCAAGCAGACGCATTGATGTATGAGGCCAAGCGTGGCGGGCGTGATCGTATCCTGCAACAGGAATATTAGCGAATGTCCTGGCGCCGCCTGATTCCCACCCGTGAAGCACTGCTGGCCAATCGCTGGATGCGCTGGCTGGCGCCTTGGCTCGGCCATCGCAAACTCTGGCACTGGTCGCGACGCGGCGTGGCGCTCGGCGTGGCGCTCGGCGTCTTCTTCGGCCTGCTGATTCCGCTGGCGCAGATTCCGGTGACGGCTGCGGCGGCCATCGTGTTGCGCGCCAATCTGCCGGCGGCAGCGGCGAGTACGCTGATCTCGAACCCGGTGACCTTCGCGCCGCTGTATTACACCGCTTACCACTTGGGCGCGTGGCTTACCGGCGAAACGGCTTTGCCGTCCGGGAATGCCGGGACGAGAGACGTGCCGGAGGAAAACAAGACCATCCTGCAACGCATAAAAGCGCTCGGCAAGCCGCTGGTGGTAGGGTTGTCGATCATGGCATGTCTGGCAGGGATGTCGACCTATGTATTGATCGACCTTCTGTGGCGCTGGCGCACGGGAACCCGTTGGCGCAAGCGCAACAATACAGGCCAGTGCCGGCTACCGGTGGACAGACGTGCCAAGTGACAGATCAACCTGGAAAAAGCAGTTCACCNNGCCTGCTTGATCGCCTCGTTGCTGCCCAGTTTCATGCGGACCTTGAGCTTGAGGCCATGTTCGGCGAAATGGCGCTCGGTCGCCAGGCGCGTTCCCGAGCCTTTTTCCCGCAGGATGAACGGTTCTTCGGCGACTCGCGCCAGCAGGATCGAACGGCAGGCGGCGAGCTGGTGCCCGCTACCGCCGCGCCTGGCTGATCCGGCTGGCGAGTTGCACGGCAGAGGGCGCTTACATGGCCGATCCGGCCCATCACAAATACGCCGAAGAGGTTTTCCGCCCACGCGCCGGCGACCGGCTCAAGATCGCCTACCTGCTGGACTGACGTACTGGCACGCGCCAGAGAAAAAAGGCCAGGACTACCGCGATTGCCGCCAGCATGGCACGGTGCCAGGCTAATTCCATCAACATGATCGAGGCGCCAAATGACAGCCCCATCAGCAGGAAAGCCCAGGGTTTGACACCGGGCGGCATGCTGCGGTGTTCGCGCCACGCGCGGATGATCGGGCCGGCGACGCGGTGCGCCAGCAGCAGATTGTGAAAGCGCTCGGAGCTGCGCGCGAAGCAGGCCGCGGCGAGCAGCACGAAAGGTGTGGTCGGCAGCAGCGGCAGGAAAATGCCGAGCACGGCCAACAGCAAGGCTGCCAGGCCAAGAGCGAGAAAAATCCAGCGGACCAGGCGGGAGTCATGCAGCCGGGATGCGGCATCCGTAGTCTCCTGCCCAATGCGGTCCGGCATTTCCGGGGCAGCCGGTGCGGCCTCCTGGACGTTGCTGCCGAAGCAGCGTGTCATCGGCTGTACCAGAGCGCGACGACGACTACCAGAGCAACGGTCAGCCAGCCGAGGCGGTCAATGTACTTGTGCAAGGCAGCCTCCATGCGGGCGCCGCCCCAGGCCATCAGGCCGGCGACCATGAAGAAGCGCGCGCCGCGCCCGATCACGGAGGCGATGGCGAAGGGTAGCAGCGCCATCGACAGGGCGCCGGCGGCGATCGTGAAGACCTTGTACGGGATGGGCGAGAAACCAGCCACGAAAACCGCCCAGAAGCCCCAGAGTCCGAACCACTCGACGGCGGTTTGATAAGCGGGCCAGTAACGGCTCTCCTGCAACCAGGGCAGGATGGCGTCAATCGCAAAGTAACCGATCGCGTAGCCGAGCAGCCCGCCCGCCACCGAGGTCAGTGTTGTCAGCAGGGCGAGCCACCAGGCCCGTCGCGGGTTGGCGAGGCACATCGGCGCCAGCATGATGTCCGGCGGGACCGGAAAGAATGACGATTCCGCAAAACTCATGCCGCCCAGGTACCAGGGCGCGCGCGGATGCCGGGACCAGGCCATCGCACGGCGGTAGAGCGGGGAGAAGATTTTCATCCAACGTAATATAGCAGCAGGTAGCCTGCCAGCATGAGCATGACCCACAGCCCCATGCTGCAGGTGGGCCTGCTGCGGCGCAGCAGGCCCTGTGGCTGGCTTTCACGGCGCGCAAAATCGGCGACAAGCTGGATTCCGCCACTGAAGAGCGCACTACCTGCGCGCTGAACACCACCAATCAAGCCGCCGCTAAATTTGACTACCGCGGGTGCGGCGACGCGGTAGAGCCAGTCGAAGTCGAGCGTGATGGTCGGCGTGCGCTTCAGGAAGTCGAGCATGACGAAGAAGGCGAGGCCAGAGAACAGCAGCAGTTGCAGTTGCGTGATGACGTGAGCCGCTGTATAGGGCACGTAGTTCACCGCATAAGGCAGCAGCGCGTAGAGCGGATCGGGCCAGATGCCGAGCGCGATGCACAGGAAGGCGAAGAGGATCATCGCCCAGCGCATGCTGGCCGGCGGATCGGCGGGTCTCAATCCCGAGTCCTTCTGGAAAAATACGAACCACGGAAACTTGATGCCGGCGTGCAGGAATACCCCGGCGGACGCGGCGGTGAGGAACAGCCACACCATTTGCAGGTGGCCGTCGATGGCGGCCTGCGTCACCATGGACTTGGAGACGAAGCCCGAGGTGAGCGGGAAGGAGGAAATCGCCAGTGCGCCGATGGTGCCGCAGATCGTGGTGATCGGCATGCTGTGGAACAGGCCGCCGAGTTCGGAACATTTTCTGCGGTTCGTCGCGGCGAGCACCGCACCGGCGGACATCAGCAGCAGCGCTTTGTAGATGATGTGCGCGAAAGCGTGGGCCGCCGCGCCGTTCAGAGCCATCTCGGTGCCAATGCCGATGCCGGTGATCATGAAGCCGACCTGGTTCACGATGGAGTAGGCGAGGATGCGCCGCATGTCGTTTTCCAGCAGGGCATAGACGATGCCGTAGAAAATCATGAAGATGCCCACCCAGATCAGGATCTCCGTGCCGGGGAATCCGCGGATCAGCACATACACCGCCGTTTTGGTGGTGAAGGCGGAGAGGAAGACCGTGCCGCTCCACGAGGCTTCCGGGTAGGCGTCGGGCAACCAGGCGGCAAGCGGCGGCGCGCCGGCGTTGATGAGAAAGCCGATCAGGATCAGCCAGGTGGCAAGCGAGTTTGCCTGCATGGCGTGGAAGCTGGCGTCGCCCGTCGTGAGAATCTGCCCGACCACGCCCGCGAAGAGAATCACGCCCCCGGCCAGATGCACGGCGACGTAGCGGCGGCTGGCAGCCCAGGCCGTGGGCGTACCGGCGCTCCACAGCACCAGCGTCGAGCCGACCGCCATGAATTCCCAGAACAGGAAGACGGTGATGAGGTCGCCCGCCAGCGTCACGCCGACGGCCGAGCCGGCGTAAAGGAAGGCAGCGGGTATTTCGAGTTTGCTTTTCTGGCGCAGCGCGAACAGGCCGCCAACCGCCGCCATCAACAGGAAGATGGTGGCGAACAGGCGCGCGAGTTTGTCGACCACCAGCGGCGCGAGGGTGTAATCGAGCCACTGCACCTGCCACAGCTTGCCCTCGGGTAGCAGCCACAGGGCGATCAGCGCTAAAGTCGGCGCTGACAGGACGGCGACGTTGCGTGCCGTGCCGCGCAGAAAGGGCAGCAGCAGCGCAGCGGCGATCAGGAGCAGGGCGGGATGAAGAACAACGCTACTCATCACGCTCATCCCGCGCGTAGTAAGTATCGCCGCGCTTGAGGAACACGCCGAGCGCCTTGGCGCCGACGATCATCAGCAGGCAGGTGATAAAGCCGTAGGCGGCGCTGAAGCCGAACCACGACTCGATCTCGAAATGCGGATGCAGATCGACGAAAGCACCGGCGATCACGGTCAGCGCCAGCACGACGAGAAAACCGCGCCAGAGTTTCTTCACATTGCGTGGTTCGTCGAGCCAATGTTCCGTTGTCTTCATGACTTCACCAGTTGCTGTGCGAGCGCCAGCGGCACATCGGGGAAGAAGAACAGCGCCAGCGTGCCGGCGGCAGTAAATGTCAGGGCGATGACGATGGGCAGCGGGGCCTCGCCGTGCGGATGCGCCACGGCCTCGGCAGACAGCGGCTTGAAGAAGGCGCGCCAAATGATCGGCAGGAAATAGGCGGCATTCAGCAAGGTAGAGAGCAAGATGACTGCCAGCGCAAACCACGCACCCTGGCTCATCGCGCCTGAAACGAGATACCACTTGCTGACAAAACCGGCGGCCGGCGGCAGGCCGATCANNGGCATGCGGCGGCCGATGCCGTCGAGCTGGCTGACCTCGGTCTTGTGCGCGGCCGTGTAGATCGACCCGGCGGCGAAGAACAGGGTGATTTTGCCAAAGGCGTGGGCAGCGATGTGCAGCGCGGCGCCGACGATGGACAGCGGCGCGAGGATGGCTACGGCCAGGATGACGTAAGCGAGCTGACTCACCGTCGAGTAGGCGAGGCGGCGTTTAAGGTTGTCGGCGTGCAGGGCGACTAGCGAGGCGGCAATGATGGTGAAACCGCTGATGGCGACCAGCCAGTCGGTGGCGCCGGTCAGCGTGTCGATGCCGAAGACATAGACGACGACCTTGACCACCGAGAACACGCCGGCCTTGACCACGGCCACGG
>DDWF01000062.1:5944-6219 GCA_002345845.1 Betaproteobacteria bacterium UBA2293
CGATGCCGAACATGAACAGCGCCAGCAGAATGGCGATGGCCCCCTTGTCCATGCCGGCAGGGAGTATCCCGCCCGGCTGAAAATCCGTGGTGCCGGAGATATGCCAGACATAAATTACCGCCGGCAAGAGGAACAGCACCGATGTGCCCATCAGAATGGCGAGGTAGGTGCGGCCGCCTTGCTTGGCTTTCTCGGTGCCGGCGTGGGTGACCAGCGGATAGGTGATCAGCGTCAGCACTTCATAGAACAGGAACAGCGTCAGCAGGTTGCCCGCG
>DDWF01000062.1:6336-6537 GCA_002345845.1 Betaproteobacteria bacterium UBA2293
CGCGGAAGGCGATGGGCAGGCCGGGAAGGGGTTCGAGCAGGACAAGTTCCGGCCGGACACCCGCCAGTACCGGATCGAGCAGTTGCACGACACAGGCGAAGAGTGCGGCGGCCGTCGCGAGCGTGATGCCTTCGCGCAGATTGGGCAGCTTGCCGGCCAGCGCGATGCCGAGCGCGCCCAGCAGGGGCAGGACCAGCGCGG
>DDWF01000254.1 GCA_002345845.1 Betaproteobacteria bacterium UBA2293
GACGCCGATCGCCGAACTGCTGCTGGCCGAGATCGACGAAGGCACCGTCGACTGGAAACCGAATTACGACGGCGCCAACGACGAACCAGCCCTGCTCCCGGCCCGCCTGCCCTTCTGCCTGCTGAACGGCGCCTCCGGCATCGCCGTCGGCATGGCCACCGAAATCCCGGCGCACAACCTGCGCGAAGTGGCGAAGGCTGCGGTCGAAATCATCCGCAATCCGAATTTCTCCGAAGACGAAGTGCTGGGACTTATTCCTGGCCCGGACTATCCGGGTGGCGCGCAGATCATTTCCTCGGCAGAGGAAATCGCCGCCACTTACAAGAGCGGTCGCGGCAGCCTGCGCGTCCGCGCCAAGTGGAAAATCGAGAATCTGGCGCGTGGCCAGTGGAAGCTGGTCATCACCGAACTGCCGCCGGGCGTCTCGACGGCCACTGTATTGGCGGAAATCGAAGCCTGCTCCAACCCGGTCGCCAAGGAAAAGGCCGGCAAGAAGGTATTCACGCCGGAACAGCTCAACCTGAAAGCGGCCTTCCTCTCCTCCATCTCCGAAAATGGTGTGCGCGACGAGTCGGGCAAGGAACACGCCATCCGCCTGGTCATCGAGCCGGCTTCCTCACGCCAGGGTCAGGATGACCTGGTGCGCATGCTGCTCGCCCACACCAGCCTGGAAACCAACGCCTCGATCAACCTGACCGTGCTTGGCGTCACCGGCACGCCGCGCCAGGCTTCGCTGTACAGCATGATCGAGGAATGGTGCCGCTTCCGCCTGGCCACTGTCCAACGGCGCACGCGCCATCGCCTGACCGCCGCCGAAAAGCGCATCCACATTCTCGAAGGCCGGCTGGCCGTGCTGCTCGACATCGACAAGGTGATCAAGGTCATCCGCGAATCGGACGACCCGAAGGTCGACCTGATGGCGCACTTCAAGCTGTCCGAGATCCAGGCCGAAGACATCCTCGAAATCCGCCTGCGCCAGTTGGCCCGGCTGGAAGGCATCAAGATCGGCGAGGAACTGGCCAAGCTGCGTGAGGAAGCCAAGGGGCTGAACCACCTGCTCGACTCCGAAGAAGCCCTGCGCGCCTGCGTCGCCAGCGAAATCGAGGCCGATGCGAGGAAATACGGCGACGACCGCCGGACGCTGATCGAGACCGCCGACAAGGTCACGATGTCGGATGCCAAGAGCGTCTCCATCCCCGACGAGCCGACCACCCTGATTGTCTCCAAGCACGGCTGGCTGCGCTCGCGCAGCGGCCACAACATCGACCCGACGCAGCTGACCTTCCGCTCCGGCGACAGCCTGCTCGCCTGCCTGCCCTGCCGCACCGTCGACCACCTGATCCTGCTCGACACCAAGGGCCGCGCCTATTCCATCGCCGCCGCCGACATTCCCGGCGGCAAGGGCGACGGCGTCCCGGCCACCTCGCTGGCCGATTTCCAGGACGGCGGCAAGCCCTGCCTGGCCCAGGCCGTGTCCGCCGACAAGCTCTACCTGGTTGCCGGCGAAGGCGGCTACGGTTTCCGCTGCAAGGGTGAGGATCTGTTGTCACGCGGCAAGGCTGGCAAGGCCTTCATGACCCTCGACGACAACGAATCGCCGGCCATCTTCCAGCCAGCCCCAGGCACTGGCGAGATCGCCTGCCTGACCCGCGACGGCCGAGCGCTGGTTTTTGCCAGCGAGGAAATCCGCCCGTTGGCCAAGGGCCGTGGCCTCAAGCTGATCGACGCGGCGCCCGGCAAGACCGCGCTGGAGGAGATCCTGCCAGTCATCGACGGCGTCGCCGGCAAGCTGAAGGGCGAACGCCTGGAATTCTGTCGCGGCAACCGCGGCGGCAAGGGAAAACCGGTCAAGGCGCCGCGCAAGTAGGCGGTAGATAACAAGCCATAGTGCGAAATACGGGCGTAAAAAAACCGGAGCAAGCTCCGGTTTTTCGCTTCAATCGAAGGATTGACGCTTAGGCGGCCTTCTTGCCGGCGGCCTTCGGGGCAGCCACGTTGGCAGCCTTCATGGTCGCTTCGGTAGCGGCGGAAACGCTGGCTTCGGCGACTTCGGCAGCCTGCTTGGCAGCCTTGTTCAGGCCTTCGTAGGCTTCGTTGGCGGTCTTGATTGCGGTCTTGACGGCAGCGACGGCAACTTCGGAACCAGCCGGAGCGGAAGCCAGAGCCTTTTCAACCATGCCGGAAACCTTGGCATTGTTGTCAGCAACGTGAACTTCGACTTCCTTGGCGATCTTGTCCTTGGTTTCCGAAGCGATGGCGATCACGTTACGCGAATATTCCATGCCCTTCTCGATGGACGGCGAAGCGATGGACTGCTGCAGATTGACGAAGGACTGGACATCCTTGGCACCCATCAGCGTGGTCATGTTGGCCACGGACGATTCGAAAACCGAGCGGGCCGCTGCCAGATTTAGCAGGGACAGGCGCTCGATGCCATCGAACGTGGTGTTGGCAAAGAACAGGGCAAAGTTGAAACCAGACTTGGCGAACTCTTCGGGCTTGGTGATCATGGTGTTTCTCCTGGGGTTGGGGTGGTTATCGTTCTGCATATGTTGCACTGCAGCATGACTTCATTCTAACCAGCCACCGAGCGATGTCAAGAACTTTTTGTGCACCGCACCAATCGTTCAATCACAAGTGATTCCGGCCCGCTCCAGAATCTCGCTCATCGCTACCGCGGCCCCCAGCGGCAGATAAAAATCAACGATATCGCTGAGCGGTGTCCGCGACGGATTGATTTCCACCGTCGGCACACCGCTCCCGGCGGCAAAGACCACCGGCTGGTTGATATAGGGAAAGATGCTGGAGGTGCCAATGCTGAAGACAATATCGAAGCCCTCCTGAAGCGCCTCGATGAAGCAAGCCAGCGGCTCCTCGGGCAGCATCTCGCCAAAGAGCACCACCTTCGGCCGCAATACTCCCTTGCAGGCCGGGCAACGCGGCGGAACCTCCCGCCGGGCGAAATCGCTGGCGGCCTCCTCATGCCCACAGGCGACGCATTGCAACTCCTGCAGATTGCCGTGAATTTCGATGATTTCGCGACTACCAGCCGCCCGATGCAAACCATCGACATTCTGGGTGAACACCATCACCCGCTGCAGATGACCGTCCAGGCAGGCAATCGCCCGATGCGCCGCATTCGGCTGCGCCCCCCGGCAGTTCTCCTCGATCTGGATCAGGTACTTCCAGGTAATGTCGGGACGCCGGGAGAACACCTCCCCGGACAGCGCCTCCTCGATCCGCAGCCCGTCCGCCGTTGTCTCGCTCTCATACAAGCCACCGACACCGCGGTAAGTCGGCAATCCCGAATCCGCCGAAATCCCTGCGCCGGTAATGAACAACGCCCGCCGCGCGCCGCGCAGGCAAGCCGCCACGGCATCCAGCGACTGCTCAAGCTGCGCCTCAAACACGCCCGCCGGCCGACTCTCAGACATGCATCCCCCGATGACAATCGCACATGCCCTTCTTATAACCCCCGAAAAACAAAAAAGCCATCGACACGGTAGCCAAGTGGTTTCAATGTTGCGCAGCGCTAAGCGCCAGCGTGCTTCTTTCGCGCAACCACCTCCATACCGAAGCGATAGCGCTCGCTGACGCCGTAGCGGATCGGTTCGAATCCATTCTCAACCAGCAATCGATAAAGCCGTCTCTTGCCGAAGTTATGATAGTGCTCCAGCTCCCCCCAATAAGGGTTCGTCTCCAGCGAATCAAAAATACGCCAAGCCATGCTATCGGTATTCGGCATCGAGAGAAAAAGCAAACCGTCATTCTTAAGGAGCGAATGGACATGCTTGAGGCTCTCGACCGGGTAAGGCATATGCTCAAGCACATCGAACATACTGATGACAGCAAAGCGGTCTGGCTGTGTAAATTCCCCCAGGTCAATGGAGTGTGCCTCGATCCCGAGCTGTTTCAAGGTTTCAACATTGTCCGTCCGCAAGTCAATGCCGACCGGGTTGAATCCGTACTCCTGCGCTGTCAGCAGCAGAGAGCCATTGCCAAAGCCGATATCGCACCAATCGCCATGGTCAACATACGGCAACAACTTTTCGATCATCCGCGCCGAAATGGCACGTTGCTTCTCCACCTCGAAGCCGACCTTCTGATTATCGTTTGTCTTGCTGAAAATAATTCGTAGCGCCGCTTCGCTGTGGTAGCCATCGGCATAGATATGCTCACAGGCGGCACATAGCAGCCAACTAATCTTCGGCGAAATAAGCGGATGGTATAGCGGGTGCTTCGAGCAATCGGCCACCAACGTCGATTTGACCTCGGCACTGCCACATATGGGGCAACCGTCGTACGGGGTTCTAGCCAACATTGCGAACTCCCATCAAATTGGGGCAGAGTCCCCAAAAAGTCCCTACGAAATGCAAAAAGGCCAATCGATGATTGGCCTGAATGCGTTTTGCTACATGGTTCCTTGGCGCGCCCGGAGCGATTCGAACGCCCGACCCTCTGGTTCGTAGCCAGATACTCTATCCAACTGAGCTACGGGCGCGCTGTCAGAGCCGCGCATTATACGGATTACGGATGAAAAGGCCAGGCATTTTTGAGCCATCCTGCGTGCGATGACTTCGCCCGACGGGCCAGCTCTCTACGAGCCTTGAGGGCGCTGCACCGTTCTGCATTTTGCGACCAAGCCAGGAGCCGACTTCGATTTTCAGCGGGCCACTGATCGGGGCGCCGCAGGTGAGCAGCGCCAGGCTGGTGAGGATGGCGCATTGTCCTTGCCCTTGATAGCATCCCAGCACTTCATGCCAATTGGATTGCCGCTAGGGTTACTCCTTGCCTTGTTGTCGATACTCCTGGCGACATTTCGCTCGCATTTCTCAAGGCAATCGCTGCGTTATCGGCGAAAAGCCATCAGCCTGATTCCCAAGCCGATCGGGAACGAGGCACCAACGCGCGGAGATGCAAACCCGCTTGGGCAAGAAACGAAGTACTGCGGCTCAAGGCGTTGATGGGAAATGCCGGCGTACGCAGTATCGCCATCACGTTCACCCAGCGGGCGTTGTCCGGCCATGCACGATGCCGATGGCGTCCCACAGGGCAATGACGTGCGGCAGTTGTGTGTCGCGATCTTCGATCAACATCAGTAGCGGAAATAGAAAACGCCATATTCCGGCGGTTCATCGCCTTTTCTGCTTTCTTTTGAGCGCTTGACCAGATCAATATTCGCCGGATCATCCCAGCCGAACGCATGAAATACTTTCTCGGACAGACGTACGAAGGGCATCCACTTACGGGCCAGGGACCAGGTCATTAGAGCGAAGACGGGGTAGAAGAAAAACAAGAAACCCAGTAAGAAATACCAACCTCCGACAGGGTGAAAAATTATTGTTACGTCCTGAATGCGTGCAGCAATTTCGATAATCAGTAGTCCGACGATTATGAGTAGACCTGTACCGAGCAACCACCACTTCCACGCATTGCGCCAATGGCTGCCGCCACCACGCGAGCAATGCGGATACAGTGCGACAAGCCGATCCGCCGGACGGGCGATAGCGCAAAGCTCATAATGCTCTCCTCGCCATTCAACGGCGATCTCCACATCATCTCCTTCCCTGAACGGGCTGCGCCAGACCCAACCCTTCACTGGTTTGCCGTCAATCTCGAACTCAAGATAGTCCGCATCCTCCTCGGCACTTGCGGCTGCACTAGCAGTGCTGATTGCCTGACCAGACAATCCGGCGAGGCTAGCGGCCATGGCGATAGCCCCCAAGCCCTCGCGATCAT
>DDWF01000172.1 GCA_002345845.1 Betaproteobacteria bacterium UBA2293
GCTTCGAGCAGCGTCACCGACTGGTGTTTGTTGCGCGATTCGCCTTCATGCTTGAGAACGACCGTGCCGCGCTTCATCGAGTCTTCGACCGAGCGGACGATCAGGCGCTCGCCCAGTTCGGCGGCGCGCTTGTCGCGGAAGGCGACGACCTCCTGGTAGTTGTGGCCGGTGTCGATATGCATCAGCGGGAAGGGGAACTTGCCCGGGCGGAAGGCCTTTTCGGCGAGGCGCAGCATGCAGATCGAGTCCTTGCCGCCGGAGAAGAGCAGCACCGGGTTGGCGCACTGGCCGGCCACTTCGCGCATGATGTGGATGGCTTCGGCTTCCAGCCAGTCGAGATGGGAGAGCGTGAAACGTTGAGTCATTGCAGGGTAATCCGCAGGGATTGTCGAATGGAGTGATTGTAGCAATGGCTAAATATTAAATTAAGAACATGTGCGCATCTGGTTATTCGATTAAGGAATAAACCTATGGTCGACCAAAGCGCTCAGGAATGCTCAGCCGCCTGTGATAGATTCGCTCCATGACCACGATCAGCACCCTGTTCCTGCTGGCGGGCCTGCTGTTGTTCATCAGCGTTCTGGCCAGCACCATTTCCGCCCGTCTCGGCCTGCCGCTGCTGCTGCTTTTTCTCGGGGTCGGCATGCTGGCCGGCGAGGATGGACCTGGCGGCATTCTCTTCAGCGATTTCTTCACCGCCAACCTGATCGCCCAGCTCGCACTGGCCGTGATCCTGCTCGACGGCGGATTGCGTACCGACAGCCGCAGCTTCCGGGTCGCCCTGAAGCCGGCAGCCGTTCTGGCTACCTGGGGGGTGATCGGGACCGTCGCCCTGCTCGGCGTTTTTGCCACCTGGTTTCTTGACGTCGATTGGCGGCTCGGTCTGCTGCTCGCCGCCATCGTCGGTTCGACCGATGCGGCGGCGGTGTTCGCCCTGCTGCGCAACAGTGGCGTCCGCCTCAACGAGCGGGTGAAAAGCACCCTGGAAATTGAATCCGGTTCCAACGACCCGATGGCCATCCTGCTGGTCACCGTATTGGTCGAAATCCTGTTGCACCCCGAGCGTGCCGGCTTTGCTGCGTTTTCCGTGCTGCTGCTGAAGCAGGCCGGGATCGGGCTGCTTTTTGGTTTCGCTGGCGGCAAGATCCTCGCCTGGTTGCTGCGCCGATTGAATCTGGCGGAAGGCCTCTATGCCCTGCTCATCCTGTCCGGCGGCCTGCTCATCGTCGGCGCTGCCAATCTGCTCGACGGCAGCGGCCTGCTGGCGGTCTACATCGCCGGCATCATGGTCGGCAACCGGCGCAGCCACGCCACCGAGCATGTGCTGCGGGTGATGGACGGTCTTGCCTGGCTGGCCCAGGCCGGCATGTTCGTCGTTCTCGGTCTCCTGGTGACACCTTCGCACCTCGCCGAATACACCTGGGAGGCGCTGGCCATGGCCCTGTTCCTGATGTTGGTGGCCCGACCGGCGGCGGTGGCCATCGGTTTGTGGCCCTTCCGCTATACGCGCAACGAAGTCGCCTTCGTCAGTTGGGTCGGCTTGCGCGGCGCGGTGCCGGTTGTTCTGGCCATTTTCCCGGTGGTCATGGGCGTGCCTGATTCGAAGCTGCTGTTCGATGTGGCCTTCTCCGTCGTGATACTTTCGTTGCTGGTGCAGGGCGCGACCATTCCGGCGGCCGCCCGGCTGTTGAAGGTGGAATTGCCGCCGACCGACGAGCCGCGTGACCGACGGGAAGTCTGGGTCGGCGAAGAAGCAGCGCTGCCGATGTTCGAATACCGGGTCAGCGCCGGGTCAACGGCCGAAGGCCGCCATCCGGATGATCTGCCGGTGCCGCCCGGCACTGCCGAGGTGCGCTGCATCGCCGTGGTTCGCCACGGTCGGCTGCGCGAACTGGAAGCGGATTTACGCTTGCGTCCGGGTGATTCGGCATGGTTCATTGCCCCCGAATCAGTGGCCGAACCGATGGCGCGGATCTTTGGCGCGGCGGCGCTTGATCTCGGGCGCAATGCCAGCTTCTTCGGCGAGTTTGCCGTCGATCCGACCTGCCTGGCCGGCGACCTGGCGCAAGCCTACGGCTTTGCGCTGGCCGACGGGGAAGAGTTGGTCAGTGTCGGCGAACTCCTGCGCCAGCGCCTTGGCCGCCCGGCCGTGGTCGGTGATCGCGTCGCCCTGGGCGGCTTCGTTCTGGTCGTGCGGACCATGGATGAGCAGGGGGCAATCAGCGGCGTCGGTCTCAAGTGCCCGTGGCAGAAAGCGCTCGAAGCGCCGCATTGAAACCCCGCGCTAGTTGGCCACCAGCACGTCGCCCTGGCTTTCGCCGAGGACATGTTTGGTAGTGCTGCCCAGCAGCAGTTCCTCGACCATGTTGAGGCCGTGCTTGCCGACGACGATCAGGTCGCAGTCTTCTTCCTGCTCCTGTTCGAGGATCAGGCGGGCCGGCTGGCCGGGCAGGGCGAGCAGGCGTGTTGCTGGCTCCGCCAAGCCTTCGTCGGTCGCTACCTGGCGTAGCTTGCGCAAGGCTTCCTGCTGTGCTTCCTGGCGATAGCGGCGAATGATCTCCGCATCGACATTGGCGTACTGCATCTTGCCTTCAAACGGCAGTTGCACGGCATGCAGCAGCACCAGCGTTGCCTCCGGTGCCAGTTTGCGGACCTGGCGCAGGGCCGCCCGCGCGGCCGGGGAAAAGTCGATGGCGACCAGCGCCCGGCGGTAGGTTTCGTGCGGCGGCTGCTTGACCACCAGCACCGGATGGTGGGTCTTGCGTAGCAGCCGGGAGGCGGTCGAGCCGAGCATCAACTGGCGCAGGAAGCCTTCGCCACGGGCGCCGAGAACCAGCAGGTCGGTGGCGCTCTCGTCGGCATGGCGGGCGATGGCGACGAGCGGCGGGCCGCTGAGTACCCGGCAATCAGCGACGATGCCGTGAGTGCGCCGTGGGTCGTCGTTGAGCGCCGCCAACTGTTGGCGTGCCTCGGCGGCCACCGTGTCAGCGATGGATGGTGCGTCGCCGCCGAGCATGGCCTGCAGTTCGTCGAACAGGCCGGGGGCGATGGCGTGGGCCAGGGTCAGTTGCCAGCCGCGCTCGGCAGCCAGACGGTAAGCGCGGTCCACCGCGTGGCGCGACGGGGCGGAGAGATCAGTGGCAGCCAGGATGTGTTGGGTCATGCGGTTTCCTCCTCGGGACGGATGAGGGCGACGAAATGCTCGACGGTGTAGTCAACAGCGTCGCGCATTGGGTAGAGCACGGTCGGTGCCCCGGCCTGCTTGAGCGCCAGACCGTGGGCATCGTCGCGGGCGACGAAGGCGACTTCGCCGCAGAAGCGGTGTTCCTTCAGAGCATTGAGGAAGGCCAGGTTGGACTCGACGTCGGGTAGCGTGCTGACCACCCATTTTGCTGATTTCAGCGGCAGTTCATCGAGCAGGCCGGCTTCCTGGCCATCGCCGTAATGCACGGCGATGCCGCGCTGGCGCATGTCGCTGACGCATTCCGGATCGAAATCGACGCCCAGAACGCGGATGTTGGCATCCTGCAGTTGCTGGGCGAGACGGCCGCCATAACGGCCAAGGCCGAAAATCACCACGTCGGGAACATCGTTGCTGCGCCGGTCGTTCTCCACCGCCTGCTCGCGGAACGGCAGGCGCCGCTCGAACCAGCCGAGGAACGGGGCCAGGCGCTGATAGAGCGGGTGCGAATAGAGGATCATGTAAGTGGACAGGGCGATGGTGACCAGGCCGACCAGCGTCGTCAGGCCGAGCGCCTCGACGCCGACGTGGCCGAGCGAGATGCCCATGGCGACGAAGACGATGGAAAACTCGCTGATCTGGGCCACGGTCAGGCCGGCGAGGAAGCCGGTGCGCTTGCGGTAGCCCATGTAGCCCATGATCGCCATGACGATCAGCGGATTGCCGATGAGCACGAACAGCGACAGCACGATGGCCGGCACGACTTCGCTGCCGAGGGTCGAGAAGTCGAGCTTGGAACCAAGATCGATGAAGAAAAAGAGCAGCAGGAAATCGCGGATACCGGCGAGGCGGGCATTGATGGCATCACGGTAGGCGGTGGAGGCGAGTGAGAAGCCGGCGAGGAAGGCGCCGGCCTCCTTGGAAAACCCCGCCCATTCGCCAAGCGCCGCCAGGCCGGTACCCCAGGCAATGGCGAAGATCAGCAGCAGTTCCTGCGAGTGGGCCATGGCCTTGACGATGCCCGGCAGCAGCCAGCGCATCAGCACGTAGAGGATGGCGCCGGCGAGCAGCACGCGCCAGGCCAGCGACAGGATGACGGCGGCCAGCGCCGCGTCGTCGCTGCCGCGCAGGGCGCTCATCGCCATCATCGCCAGCACCACGGCCAGATCCTGGACGATCAGGA
>DDWF01000111.1:0-8044 GCA_002345845.1 Betaproteobacteria bacterium UBA2293
GGTAGTAGGTGCCGCCCTTCACCGTGGCGTCATTGGCGACGACCATGCACTCGACGCCCTGGACGCGGCCGATGCCGGCAATCACCGAGGCCGCCGGCACGTCACCGCCGTACATGCCGTAGGCGGCGAACTGGCCGATTTCAAGGAAGGGCGTGCCGGGATCGAGCAGGCCATTGACCCGCTCGCGCGGCAGCAGCTTGCCGCGCGCCAGGTGCTTCTGCCGCGCCGCTTCCGGACCGCCGAGGGCGATCTTGTCGACCTTGTCGTGCAGGTCGGCAACCACCGCCTGCATCGCCGCGGCATTGGCCTGGAACTCGGCCGAGCGCGGGTTGAGTTGGGATTTCAGGATGGTCATGTCTCCTCGCTTCTTTTATGTATGCGTTACCTGAATAAATGATGCCCAGTGCTACAACTGCTTTTCCTCTTTCAGCCACTTGCTGACCGGCTCGGCCCGGTAGTTCTGCATCTGCGTCAGCAGTCCGTCGAAGTCGCCGTCGGCCAGCGCCATTGCCCGGTTCTGCGGGCGCAGGAAGCCTTCGCCGACGGCATGGTCGAACAGGCGCAGCAGCGGGTCGTAGAAGCCGTTCACATTGAGCAGGCCCATCGGTTTCACGTGGAACCCGAGCTGGCCCCAGGTGAGGATTTCGCAGAATTCCTCGAAGGTGCCGAAGCCGCCGGGCAGGGCGATAAAGCCGTCGGAAAGTTCGGCCATGCGCGCCTTGCGTGTATGCATCGAATCGACGACTTCCATCCGCGTCAGCGCCCGGTGATCGACGGGGCGGCCGGCCACCTCCTTACCCATCAGGGCTTCGGGAATGACGCCGATGACGCTGCCGCCGGCGGCCAGGCAGGCATCGGCGACGGCGCCCATCAGGCCGATGTTGCCGCCGCCATAGACCAGCTCGATGCCGCGGGCGGCGAGCCGCCGGCCGACATCTTCGGCGGCAGCGCGGTAGGCGGGAGCGTGGCCGGCATTGGAGCCGCAGAAGACACACAAACGTTGCATCAGGATTCCTTGGGCGAAAGGCGCAGCACGACGGTTTCCGGCGGGCAGTTGAAACGGATGGGCAGGATGCTGGTGCCGATTCCCGCGGTGACGAAGGTCGGTGCCGGGACATCGGCCAGCCAGCCGTAGGCATGCTGGCGCGGCGCCCGGCCTGGGGTCAGCAGGGCGCCAAACCAGGGCAGGCGCACCTGGCCGCCGTGCGTGTGGCCGGCGAAGGCGACCAGGGTGCGGGCGGGCAGGGCGGGGGCGTTGGCCGGGTCGTGCATCATGACGATCAGCCGGGCTTCGGCCGGGACGCCGGCGAAAGCTTTTTCCGGTTGTGCATGACCGGTCATGTCGTCGCCGATGCCGACCAGCCACAGCGGGCCGGCTGGGCTCGGCAAGGGCACGGCAGCGTTCTCCAGCACGGTGATGCCGGCCTCGGTAAGCGCCTGGCGGACCTGCTCGCCGTCGTGCCACCAGTCATGGTTGCCGAGCGTCGCGAAGACGCCGAGCGGTGCCTTGAGGCGGGCCAGTTCGGCGGCAATCGCGGCGGGTGCGACCGGCTCGCCGCCGAGCACGTTCTGGATGACGAAATCGCCGGGCAGCAGGACCAGGTCGGGGCGGCTGGCGTTCAGCTGGTCGACGACCTTTTTCAGCATCGGCAGGCCGGCATGCGGTGCGCCGACATGCAGGTCGGCGGCGACGGCGATGGTTAGCGGTGCGCCGGGCCAATCGGCGGCGGCCAGCGACAACTGGCGTTGCTGCAGCCAGCCCGGCTCGACGCCGAAGCTCCAGCCGGTCAGGCCGAGCAGCGTGGCCCAGACGAGCAGGCGCAGGCGTTTCATGGGGCGCTCAGAAACCGCCGGTTTCGAGCCAGCGCTCGATCTGCGGCAGGCGGTCGGCGCCGAAGAAGTGTTCGCCGTCAATGATCACGTGCGGCGAGCCGAAGACGCCGGCAGCCAGCGCCTGGTCGACTTCCGCCTTCAGTCGCGCCTTGACTTCCGGCGTCTGCAGGGCGGTGGCCAGCTGCTGGCGGTCAATGCCGAGACCGGCGGCAATGTCGAGCACGGTGTCGGGCGAGGAGATGTCGCGGTCGTCGACGAAGAAGGCGCGATAGACGGCCAGCGCGAAGCGGCGGGCCAGCGCGCAGTCCTGACCGTGCAGCCAGTAGTAGGCGCGGGCGGCGTTCTGCGTCGGCAGCGGGAAGCGGCTGGGCGGGTTGTAGGGCACGCCGTGGAAGCGCGCCGAGCGGCGGAAGTCGTTGGCCGTGTAGCGCGCCTTGGCGCTGTCGCCATCGGCCGGCGGGCGCGAACCGGTGGCCTGGAAAATGACGCCGAGCAGGATCGGGTGCCAGCGCACCTTGCGCCCGTGTTGCGCGGCGACGGCGTCGATCTTCTCGGCCATCAGGTAGCCGTAGGGGCTGGAAAAATCGAACCAGAAGTCGATCGGGGTCGGGGCGTTCATTTCTTGTCTCCTCGTTGGGGCGGCCGCCGGGCTTGTCCTGCCCGGTCGGCCGCGGGGGTCGGTTTACTCGGCGGCGATGCTGCGCCCGATCACCAGCCGCTGGATGTCGTTGGCGCCTTCGTAGATCTGGCAGATGCGCACGTCACGGTAGATGCGCTCGACCGGGAAGTCGCTGGTATAGCCGACGCCGCCGTGGATCTGGATGGCGTCAGAGGCGATCTTCTCGGCGGCTTCGGAAGCGAACATCTTGGCCATCGAGGCTTCCTTCAGGCAGGGCTTGCCGGCGTCCTTCAACTGGGCGGCGCGCCAGACCATCAGGCGGGCGGCATCGAGCAGGGTGTTCATGTCGGCGAGGCGGAAATTGACTGCCTGGTGTTCGATGATCGGCTGGCCGAAGGTGACGCGCTCCTTCGCGTAACGCACGGCGGCCTCGAAGGCGGCGCGGGCCATGCCGATGCTCTGGGCGGCGATGCCGATGCGCCCGGCTTCGAGATTGGAGAGGGCGATTTTGTAGCCTTCGCCTTCCTTGCCAAGTAGCGCCGAGGCCGGCACGCGGCAGTTCTCGAGGATGATCTGCACGGTGTCGGAGGCGTGCTGGCCCATCTTCTCCTCGGTACGGCCGACGATGAAGCCGGGCGTCGCGGTCGGCACCAGGAAGCAGGAGATGCCCTTCTTGCCGGCGGCCTTGTCGGTGACGGCGAAGACGATGGCCATCTGGGCATGCTTGCCGGTGGTGATGAACTGCTTGACGCCGTTCAGGACGAAAGAATCACCATCGCGGTCGGCGCGGGTGGTGATCGCCGCAGCGTCGGAGCCGGTGTGCGGTTCGGTCAGGCAGAAGCAGCCGAGCTTTTCGCCGCGGGCCAGCGGCTTCAGCCATTCTTCCTTCTGGTTGTCGCTGCCGTACTTCATGGTGATGCCGCAGGCCAGCGAGTTCTGCACCGAGACGATGGTCGAGGTGGCGCCGTCACCGGCGGCGATTTCTTCCAGCGTCAGCACCAGCGACATGTAATCCATGCCGGCGCCGCCCCATTCCTCGGGCACGACCATGCCCATGGCGCCCAGTTCGGCCAGTTCCTGCAGGGCCTCGGCCGGGAAGGTGTGGTTCTTGTCCCATTCCGCGGCGAAGGGCGCCAGGCGCTCCTGGGCAAAGCTGCGCATCGCGTCGCGGATCATTTCCTGTTCTTGCGTCAGAATCATGCTGTTTTCTCCCGAGTTGTTTTTTGTAAGGTGGTCAGCCAGACGCCGGCAATCACCAGCAGGCCGCCGAACAGCACCGGCAGGCCGAGGCGTTCGTCGAGCAGCACGGCGGCCTGGAGCACGGCGAAGACCGGCACCAGATTGATAAAGATCGAGGCGTGGCCGGCGCCGAGTTGTTGCACGGCGGCGGTGAACCAGGTGTAGGCGATGGCGGTGCCGAAGACGGCGAGGAACAGCACACTGCTCCACACCTGCCACGACCAGTCGGCCAGCGCGATGCCGCCCTGCAGCAGGGCGGCCAGACCGAGCAGGGTGGCGCCGGTCAGGCAGCCGTAGAAGGTCGTCGCCAGCGCCGAAAAATGGCCGCTCGCGCGCCAGCCGATGAAGGTGTACGCCGCCCAGCTGGCGACGCAGCCGAGGATCAGCCATTCGCCGAAGCCGACTTCGCCCTGCAGTAGGGCCAGCGGGTCGCCGTTGCCGATCACTGTCAGGCAGCCGGCCAGGGCGATGGCGCTGCCCAGCGCCTTGCGCGGATTCATGCTTTCCTTGCCGGCGAGCCAGGCGAGCAGCACGATGACTACCGGATTGAGGGCGACGACCAGCGCGCCGCGTCCGGCGGTGATGTGCTGCAGGCCGAAAAAAAAGCACAGGCCGTAAAGGAAGATGCCGAAGAAGCCCAGGGCCCAGACCAGGCCCCACTCGCGGCTGTTTTGCGGCAGCGGGATGCCGCTGCCGGACGCCAGCATGACGCCGGCGACGACCAGGCCGGCGACGATGAAGCGCAAGGCGGCGGCAGCCAGCGGCGTGCTCAGTTCCTGGGCGATGATCCGCCCGGCGATCCAGGTGCCGCCCCACATGGCCATCGCGGCCACCAACTTGGCATAGGTCAGCGAGCGGACTGCTTGGGTCACTTAGAGCATTTCCACCGCGAGCGCCGTGGCTTCGCCGCCACCGATGCACAGCGAAGCGACGCCGCGCTTCTTGCCGTATTTCTTCAGCGCGCCGAGCAGCGTGACGACGATACGGGCGCCGGAAGCGCCGATCGGGTGACCGAGCGCACAGGCGCCGCCATGCACGTTGACCTTGGCCGGGTCGAGCTTGAGGTCGTGCAGGGCAGCCATGGTGACCACGGCGAAGGCTTCGTTGATCTCGTACAGATCGACCGATTCGGCCGTCCAGCCGGTCTTGGCGAACAGCTTCTGCATAGCGCCGACCGGTGCCGAGGGGAACAGCGCCGGCGTGCCGGCATCGGTCGTGTGACCGACGATGCGGGCGATCGGGGCGAGGCCGAGCTGGTCGGCCTGCGAGGCGCGCATCAGTACCAGGGCGGCGGCGCCGTCGGAAATCGACGAGGAATTGGCGGCGGTGACGGTGCCATCCTTCCTGAAGGCCGGCTTCAGGGTCGGGATTTTCTCGACATTGACGGCGAACGGACCTTCATCCTTGTCGATGACGACATCGCCCTTGCGGCCGGCGACGGTGGTCGGGGCGATTTCCCAGGCGAAGCTGCCGTCGTTGCTGGCGGCGATGGCGCGGGTCGTCGAGCGGACGGCAAATTCGTCCTGGGCTTCCCGGGTGAAACCGTAAGTGGTGGCACATTCCTCGGCGAAGGTGCCCATCAGGCGGCCGCGGTTTTCCTTGGAGTAGGCATCTTCCAGGCCGTCCATGAACATGTGGTCGATGACCTGGCCGTGGCCGAGGCGATAGCCGCCGCGCGCCTTGGGCAGCAGGTAGGGGGCGTTGGTCATCGACTCCATGCCGCCGACCACGGCAACGCCGTAGGAGCCGGCGAGGATGCCGTCGTGGCCGAGCATGGTGGCCTTCATCGCCGAGCCGCAAACCTTGTGGATGGTGGCGCAACCAGCGGTGATCGGCAGGCCGGCCTGCAGCGCGGCCTGGCGGGCCGGCGCCTGGCCCTGGCCGGCTTGCAGGACGCAGCCCATCAGCACTTCGTCGACCAGGTTGGCGTCGATGCCGGCGCGCTCGACAGCGGCCCTGATGGCGACGGCGCCGAGATTGGCGGCGGTCAGGCTGGAAAAGCCGCCCTGGAACGAGCCCATGGCGGTACGGACGGCGGAAACGATGACGATCGGGTCTTGCATGCTGTTTTCTCCTTGCGGATTTGTTATGGGAATCTGTGTTCAGTCGACCAGCGCCTGCAGCGCGGCCTCGTAACGGGTTGGCAGGTCGTTCAGGGTATCGACGGTGATGCCGAGGTCGTGCATGTGGCCGTCCTTGAGGCCGTAGATCCAGCCATGGATGGTCAGTTTCTGGCCGCGCTGCCAGGCGTCCTGGACGACCGGGTTGTGGCAGACATTGACCACCTGTTCAAGAATATTCAGTTCGCACAGACGATCGTGGCGCTTTTCCGGCGGTAGCTTATCGACCGCCGCCAGGTGCTTGATATGCACGTCGTGGACGTGGCGGAGCCAGAGATCGACGATGCCGACGCGGGCGCGATTGAGCGCCGCCAGCACGCCGCCGCAGCCGTAATGGCCGACGACCATGATGTGCTTCACTTTGAGCACATCGACGGCGTACTGGATGACCGACAGGCAGTTGAGGTCGGTATGGACGACGACGTTGGCGATGTTGCGATGGACGAAAACCTCGCCCGGCAACAGGCCGACGATCTGGTTGGCCGGCACGCGCGAATCGGAACAGCCGATCCACAGGAATTCCGGATTCTGCAACTGGGCCAGCTTGTCGAAGTAGGTCGGTTCGATCTCGCGCATCTGGCGGGCCCAGGCGCGGTTGTAGTCGAACAGGTGGCAGAGGTTCTCGTTGCAGTTTTCTTCTTCCGACCAGTTGTCGAGGTCCAGCGCCAGAAAGATGGTGTTCTCGACCGGCGTCGGATAATAGGCCGGGACTTCGCTGAAGCCGAGTTCGCGGTAGAGCTTCACCGCCATGCGCATGCTCGGCATGGTGTCGAGCAACAGGCGCTTGTAGCCGATCTCCTTGGCCGCCTTGATCGCCGCCAGTACCAGCGCCCGGCCGATACCCAGGCCGCGCTCTTCTGGCGCCACGTAGAGCCGCTTCATTTCACAGACGCCCTCGGAAAACGGGCGTACGCCAACGCAGCCCGCCGGCCGGCCGTCGATTTCGGCGAAGAACAGCCGGCCCTCCGGCGGTGTGTAAGCACCGGGCAGCGAGGCCATTTCCTGATCGAAGTTCTGGTACGACAGGTCGACGCCCAGCCAGCCCGCGTAATTGCGGAAGTACTGGCGCACCTGTTCGAGGGCGTCGCTATCGTTGGCAGTGAGTGTGCGCAGGGTGATCGTCATGCTGTGTGGCTCCTTGTTGCGGTGCCCCCGTTCCGGGAGCACCGGCGGGAGCGATTCATGCAGTTTCGGCGAAAAGTTCGCGACCGATCAGCATTCTACGGATTTCGGAAGTGCCGGCGCCGATCTCGTAAAGCTTGGCATCGCGCCACAAACGGCCGGTCGGGTACTCGTTGGTGTAGCCGACGCCGCCCAGCGTCTGGATTGCCTCGCCGGCCATCCAGGTGGCCTTTTCGGCGGAGTAGAGGATGGCACCGGCAGCATCCTTGCGCAGCGTTCGGCTGTGATCGGTGATGTCGCAGGCCCGACCCAGGGCATAGACGTAGGCGCGGGTCGCCTGCCAGGTCGAGTACATGTCGGCGACCTTGCCCTGCATCAGCTGGAACTCGCCGATCGCCTGGCCGAACTGCTTGCGCTCGTGCAGGAAGGGCACGACTACATCCATGCAGGCGGCCATGATGCCGAGCGGGCCACCGCAGAGCACGGCGCGCTCGTAGTCGAGGCCGGACATCAGCACCCGGGTGCCGTTGCCGACGCCGCCGAGAATGTTCTCTTCCGGCACTTCGCAATCGTCGAAGAACAGCGGGAAGGTGTTGGAGCCGCGCATGCCCAACTTGTCGAGGTGGGTGCCGTGGGAGAAGCCCGGCATGCCCTTTTCGACGATGAAGGCAGTCATGCCGCGGGCGCCGGCGGCCATGTCAGTCTTGGCATAGACGACCAGGGTGTCGGCGTCGCCGCCGTTGGTGATCCACATCTTCGAGCCATTGAGCACATAGCGGTCGCCCTTCTTCTCGGCGCGCAGCTTCATCGAGACGACGTCGGAGCCGGCACCCGGCTCGGACATCGCCAGGGCGCCGACGTGCTCGCCGGAGATCAGCTTGGGCAGGTACTTTTGCCGTTGCGCTTCCGTGCCGTTGCGGCGGATCTGGTTGACGCACAGATTGGAGTGGGCGCCGTAGGACAAGCCGACCGACGCCGAGGCGCGGGAGATTTCCTCGAGCGCGACGATGTGCGCCAGGTAGCCCATGCCGGTGCCGCCGTATTCCTCGCCGGCGGTCATGCCGAGCAGGCCCATGTCGCCGAATTTCTTCCACAGGTCGGCGGGGAATTC
>DDWF01000111.1:8053-11761 GCA_002345845.1 Betaproteobacteria bacterium UBA2293
AAGGCCTTCACCGCATCGCGCAGCATATTGATGTCTTCGCCGAGGGCGAAGTCGAGGCTGGGTATGTTCATGTTTGTCTCCGGTTAGTTATTAGTTGCCTGGTTGCCTAGGAGCTTGAGTGGTTTTGGCAACAGCTCAAGCCACTAGGCAACTTGATCCTGCTTCTCGCCCTTGCCGTGCATCACCATGATCGTCTGCTGCATCAGCGCGCACAGGCTTTCCTTGCCGTCCTTGACGGCGAAGACTTCGCCCTGGGTGACGATCAGCGTGCGGCCCGGCCGTACGACCTTGCCGCGGGCGATCAGTTGCTCGCAGTCGGCCGGGGCGACCAGGTTCATCTTGTATTCGACGGTCAGCACCGAAGCCGTGGCCGGGACGACGGTCATTGCCGCATAACCGGCCGCCGAATCGGCGATCATGCCGACCACGCCGCCATGGACGAAGCCGTGCTGCTGTTCGACGCCGTCCCAGTGCGGCAGGTGGATTTCCGTGCGGCCAGCCTCGACCACCGGCAGCGTGGCGCGGATCAGCGCCATCGCGTGCTGCTTGGCGAAGCTGGCACGAACGCGCTCGGCAAAATCGGGATCTGGGGTGCGGACCATCGGCTAGCTCCTTCGGTGATCTGGCGATTGTATTTACGTTGACGTTAACGTCAACTAGTCGGGCAAAAATTATTGGCCGGCATCGCGACGGGCCAGCTCCTGACGGCACTGCTGTTCGAACTGGGCGATTTCGGCGAGCATTGCCTCGATGTCCTCGCGCTGCTGCTGCAGGGCTTCCCGGCGCTTGGACATGACGCGCAGGCATTCGAGCAACTGCGGCGTCTCGTCCTCGGTTGACGCATACATGCCGATCAGGTCCTTGATCTCGGCCAGGCTCAAACCGAGGCGCTTGCCGCGCAGGGCCATCTTCAGGCGGGCGCGGTCGCGGCGGGTGAACACCCGCTTGCTGCCTTCGCGCTGCGGCGCCAGGATGCCCTGGTCTTCCCAGAAACGGATGGTGCGCGGCGTGATGCCGAACTCGCGGGCGAGGTCGGAAATGGCGAAGATGGTGGCCTGCTGGTTCACGCGGCGATCCTTGAAAAGTTCGGGCAAGTAAATCAGAAGCAGGGGCATTTTTCAATCCGCTACCGTATGGTAACTTGCACCTCCCGAGTCGAAGGTCGTCCCATGTCCCTGCGTTATCCCCATGCCTTGCCACCCGCCGCCGGCGAGCGTATCGAAGTGGCGCCCGGTGTCTTCTGGCTGCGCATGCCGCTGCCCTTCCAGCTCGATCACATCAACCTGTGGCTACTGCGCGACGGCGATGGCTGGACCATCATCGACACCGGTTTTCCCGACGACGGCGTGCGCGCCATCTGGCGCCAGGTCATCGCTGGGCTGGACGGCCCGGTCCGGCGCCTGATCGTTACCCACTTCCATCCCGATCACCTCGGTCTGGCCACCTGGCTGCAGGAAGAGACTGGCGCCGAATTGTCGATGACCAGCGGCGAGTTCCTGACTGCCCACGCGGTTTGGCACGAAGTCGGCGGCCATGGTGCCCGCTTCATGGTCGAGCAGTTCCGCCAGCACGGCCTGGATGGCGAACGTCTGGCCAAGTTTGCCGAGCGCGGTTCCGGCTATCGCAAGGCGGTGCCGGCCTTGCCCGAGCACTACCGGCGGCTGCTGGACGGCGAGGTTGTGCTTGTTGACGGCAAGGGCTGGCAAATAATCGTTGGTCACGGCCACGCGCCGGAACATATGTCGCTTTACTGCGCTGAACTTGGCGTGTTAATTTCAGGCGACATGCTTTTGCCGAAAATTTCCACAAATATCAGTGTCTTCGCGGCGACGCCGGATGCCGATGCCCTGCGCTGGTATCTCGATTCGCTGGACGAACTGAATCGGGAAATTCCGGATGAAACTCTGGTACTGCCTTCGCATGGTTTGCCCTTCTTCGGAGTGGCTGCCCGTGTGCAGGCGTTGCACGCCCACCACGCCGAACGCCTGCGTGCACTGGAGGATAGTTGTCAAGACGCGCCACAGAGCGCGGCCGGGTTGCTCGATGTGTTGTTTCAGCGGGCTCTCGATACGCATCAAACAATGTTTGCGATGGGTGAAGCAATCGCCCATCTGAACTATCTTGAACAAGCCGGGCGGCTGTCACGCAGTGTCGACGCCGACGGGGCGATTCGATATTTGCGGCTGCAGCAACAGGCCGCCGCGCACTGACAGAGGGAGTTTCACGTATGTCGCAGCAAACCGAAGAACAGGGCTTGAATATGCCCAACCCGGCCGAGATGGCCAAGACTTATGCCGAAGTCGCCCAGCGTGCCTCGCGGGTGATCACCCAGTTCATGGAAAAGAAGGCGAAGGATGGCGTCAATGCGCCGAGCGATGAACTCGGCGTCGCCAAGGCCTTCATGGACCTGTCGTCCCGCCTGATGGCCAATCCGTACAAGATGGCCCAGACTCAGATGAACATGATGTGGGACTACTTCTCGCTGTGGCAGAACACTTCGATGAAGATGATGGGCGTTCCGGTGCACGGGCCGGTGGCCACGCCGAAGAAGGGCGACAACCGGTTCAAGGACGAGGAATGGGAGCAGCATTTCCTCTTCGACTTCGTCAAGCAGTCCTACCTGATCACCGCCCGCCACCTGCATGACACCGTCGCCGGCACCGAAGGTCTCGACGAAGCCACCCAGCAGAAGGTCAACTTCTTCACCCGCCAGTACATTGACGCCCTGTCGCCGTCGAATTTCGCCCTGACCAATCCGGAAGTTTTCCGCGAGACGGTCAAGAGCCACGGCCAGAACCTGATCAAGGGCCTCAACAACCTGCTGCATGACGTCGAATCCGGCGACGGCCAGCTGCGCATCCGGATGACCGACACCTCGGCCTTCGAAATGGGCAAGAACGTCGCCACGACGCCGGGCAAGGTGATTTTCCAGAACGAACTGTTCCAGCTGATCCAGTACGATCCGAAGACCCCGGACCAGTACAAAAAGCCGTTCCTGATTGTCCCGCCGTGGATCAACAAGTACTACATCCTCGACCTGCGCGAGAAGAATTCGCTGGTCAACTGGGCGACCAGCCAGGGCCACACCACCTTCATCATGTCCTGGGTCAATCCGGACGAGAAGCTGGCCCAGAAGTCCTTCGAGAACTACCTGCTGGAAGGCTCGCTGGAGGCCATCAACCAGGTCTGCGCCCATACCGGCGAGGACAGCGTCAATCTGGCCGGCTACTGTCTGGGCGGCACGCTGACCATGACCACGCTGGCCTACATGGCCGCCAAGAAGGACAAGCGCGCCGCTTCGGCAACCTTCTTCACGACCATGCTCGATTTCTCCGAGCCGGGTGAACTGGGCATCTTCCTCGACGAAGGCGCCGTCACCGGTCTGGAAAAGCGCATGAACGAACGCGGCTACCTCGAAGGTTCCGAAATGGCCGGCACCTTCAACATGCTGCGCGCCAATGACCTGATCTGGTCCTTCGTGGTCAACAACTACCTGATGGGCAAGGATCCGTTCCCCTTCGACCTGCTCTACTGGAACTCCGATTCGACCCGCATGCCGGCCGCCATGCACAGCTTCTACCTGCGCAACATGTATCTGGCCAACAAGCTCAAGGAGCCGGGTGGCATCACCCTGGGCGGCGTCAAGATCGACCTGTCCAAGGTCAAGACCCCGTGCTATTTCATCTCCACCATCGAAGACCACATCGC
>DDWF01000156.1 GCA_002345845.1 Betaproteobacteria bacterium UBA2293
CGACTACCTGCGCGACAACATGGTCTATACGGCCGGCGAACGGGTGCAACGCGGCCTCAATTTCGCCATCGTCGACGAGGTCGACTCGATTCTCATCGACGAAGCGCGGACGCCGCTGATCATCTCGGGTCAGGCCGACGACCACACCGATCTCTACCTGCGCATGAAGGACGTTGTCCCCAAGCTGACGCGGGCCATGGAAGAGAAGGGCGAGGGCGATTACTGGGTGGACGAGAAGGGCCATCAGGTCCATCTGTCGGAAGCCGGCTACGAGCATGCCGAGGCGCTGCTGGTCGAGCACGGCCTGCTGGCGGAAGGCGCCAGCCTGTATGACGCCGCCAACATCCTGCTGATGCATCACCTGAACGCTGCCCTGCGCGCCCTGACGCTGTTCCAGAAGGATCAGCAGTACGTGGTGCAAAACGGCGAAGTGATCATCGTCGACGAATTCACCGGCCGTCTGATGGCTGGCCGGCGCTGGTCGGACGGTCTGCATCAGGCCGTCGAGGCCAAGGAAGGCGTACAGATCCAGGCCGAGAACCAGACCCTGGCCTCGATCACCTTTCAGAACTATTTCCGCATGTACGGCAAGCTGGCCGGCATGACCGGTACCGCCGATACCGAAGCTTACGAATTCCAGCAGATCTACGGCCTGGAAACGGTCGTCATCCCGACCCATCGGCCGATGGTGCGCAAGGACATGAACGATCTGGTGTTCAAGACCGCCGATGAGAAGCATGCGGCGATCATCGCCGACATCAAGGAGTGCTCGCAGCGCGGCCAGCCGGTGCTGGTCGGTACGACCTCGATCGAAGCGTCGGAACTGCTCTCCGGTCTGCTCGACAAGGAAAAGCTGCCGCACTCGGTGCTCAACGCCAAGCAGCATGCCCGCGAAGCCGAGATCGTCATCGAGGCTGGTCGGCCGGGGCAGATTACCATCGCCACCAACATGGCCGGTCGCGGTACCGATATCGTGCTCGGCGGCAGCATCGAAAAGGCGACGTCGGCGATCAAACACGACGAATCCCTGCCGGAAGCCGAGCGCGAGGCGAAGATCGCCGCCATGCGCGACGAGTGGCAGAAGTTGCACGATCAGGTATTGGCCGCCGGTGGCCTGCACATCATCGGTTCCGAGCGTCACGAATCGCGGCGTATCGACAACCAGCTGCGCGGCCGCGCCGGCCGTCAGGGCGATGCCGGTTCCTCGCGCTTCTACCTGTGCCTGGACGATCCCTTGCTGCGCATCTTTGCCGGTGAGCGCCTGCGCACCATCATGGACAAGTTGAAGATGCCAGAGGGCGAGGCGATCGAGCATCCGCTCGTCACCCGTTCGCTGGAATCGGCGCAGCGCAAGGTTGAGGCGCGCAACTTCGATATCCGCAAGCAGTTGCTGGAATACGACGACGTCTCGAATGACCAGCGCAAGGTCATCTACCAGCAGCGCAACGAGCTGCTGGAAAGTCAGGACATTTCGGAAACCATCAACGCCATGCGCGCCGGCGTCATCGCCGACATCTTCCGTACCCACGTGCCGGCCGACTCGGTCGAAGAGCAGTGGGACATGGAAGGCCTGGAGCGCGCCCTGCAGGACGATCTGCAGATTACCGCGCCGGTCGCCCAGTGGTTCAAGGATGAGCCGACACTGTCCGACGAGGAAATCCTCGCCCGCATTCAGCAAGGGGCTGATCAGGCCTATCAGGCCAAGGTCGAGCTGGTCGGCACCGAAACCTTCCAGCAGTTCGAGCGCAATGTCATGCTGCAGAGTCTCGATGGCAGCTGGCGCGAGCACCTCGCCGCCCTCGATCATCTGCGCCAGGGCATCCATCTGCGCGGCTATGCGCAGAAGAATCCGAAACAGGAATACAAGCGCGAAGCCTTCGAACTGTTTGAAGGCCTGCTCGATCGCGTACGCCGCGACGTCACCCGCGTCGTCTTCACCGTGCAGATCCGGACGCCCGAGGATGTCGAGGAAACCGCGCCGCATGCCGATGTGCACAACGTCAAATATCAGCACGCTGACTATGACGAGGCACTGGCTGGCGAAGCTGAGGAACCGGCAGCACAGCAGCCGGTTCAGGTGGGGGCTAAGATCGGTCGCAACGACCCTTGCCCCTGCGGCTCCGGCAAGAAATACAAGCACTGCCACGGCAAACTGAGCTGATAGCTGTTAGGAGTTAGCTGCCTGCCAAACCGGTCGGTCGCTAACTCCTTGATCCGAAAAACTCGATCCTGGATCCCGATATGCCCGTCAACTACACCACGCCTGCTGCCGAACAACTCTTTCCCGTGGCGGGTGTTCGCCTGGGTGTTGCCGAGGCGGAAATTCGCAAGAAGAATCGGCGCGACCTGACGCTGGTCGCCCTCGATCCGGGTTGCACCGTGGCCGGGGTGTTTACCCAGAACCGTTTCTGCGCCGCGCCGGTGCAGTTGTGCCGCAGCCATCTGGCCGGCGGCAAGGAAATCCGGGCGCTGCTGATCAATACCGGTATCGCCAACGCCGGTACCGGTGAACCGGGGCGCCAGGCTGCGCAGGCAAGCTGTGAGGTGGTCGGCGGCCTGCTTGGCGTCGCCGCCGAGCAGGTGCTGCCGTTCTCCACCGGCGTGATTCTCGAGTCCCTGCCGGTCGAGCGTATCCGGGCTGGTCTGCCGGCCGCCGCTGCCGACCTCAAGGCCGACAACTGGCACGCCGCCGCGCACGCCATCATGACCACCGACACCGTGGCTAAGGCCGCTTCCCGTCGTCTCGTGGTCAATGGCCAAACGATCAACATCACCGGCGTCTCCAAGGGCGCCGGCATGATCAAGCCGAATATGGCGACCATGCTTGGTTTTCTCGCCACCGATGCCGGCATTGCCCAGCCCCTGCTCGATCGCCTGGTCAAGGAGGCGGCTGATGCCTCGTTCAACTGCATCACCGTCGATGGCGACACGTCGACCAACGACTCTTTCGTGATGATCGCTTCCGGCCAGTCCGGCGCCAGTTTTGCCGCCGAAAGTGACGCTGGCTGGGGCGATGTCCGTGCCGCCATTGTTGCCGTCGCCGTTGAGCTGGCCCAGGCCATCGTCCGCGATGGCGAGGGAGCGACCAAGTTCATTACCGTCGCCGTCGCAGGCGGCAAGAGCATCGACGAATGCCGTCAGGTCGGCTATGCGATCGGCCATTCGCCGCTGGTGAAAACTGCTTTCTTCGCCTCCGACCCCAATCTCGGCCGCATTCTGGCGGCCATCGGTTATGCCGGCATCGCCGATCTTGACGTCGATGGCGTTCGCGTCTGGCTTGACGAGGTGCTGGTCGCCGAGCAGGGCGGCCGGGCGGCTGCCTATCGCGAGGAAGACGGCGCCCGGGTCATGGCCCAGGCGGAAATCACCGTTCGCGTTGATCTTGGTCGCGGCCAAGCCGCGGCGCAGGTCTACACCTGCGATTTTTCCTACGATTACGTGAAGATCAACGCCGACTACCGGAGTTAATCGGACCAGCGCGGGGCCTGCCGGCCCCGCTGCCGTGTCAGCGCTTGCTTACTTCTTCGGTGCGGCGATCTGGTTGACCATGTAGGTCACCGCCGATTTCATTTCGACATCGCTCAGATCAGCCATGCCGCCGCGGGCTGGCATCGCGTTGTGGCCGTTGATCGCCGACTTGACCAGCGGATCGACGCCCTTGCCCAGGCGCGGTTTCCAGGCTTCGATGTCGCCCAGCTTCGGGGCGCCACCCTTGCCATCGGCGTGGCAGTCCTGACAGCGGGCCTGGACGATTTGCTGGCCAGTCCGGGTTTGCGGCGAGGCGTAGGCCTTGTTGGTGTCGGCGGCATGACCATCGCTGACCATGTAGGCGACAGCGCGGCTCATTTCGACATCGGAAAGCTTGGCCTGGCCGCCGTGGGCCGGCATGTTGCGAACGCCGGTGATGGCATTCTGCGTCAGGTTGCCCAGCCCCTTGGAGGCTCGTTTGGACCATTCGGCCCGATCGCCGATTTTCGGCGCGCCATCGACGCCGGTGCTGTGGCAGCTGGCGCAGACTTCGTCGACGACCTGCTTGCCAGTCCGCTCGGCGGCCAGTGCCGGATTTGTCGAGATGAGGGCGACGAGCAGGATGGTGGTGAAGCCGGCACCTTTGTATGGAATGTTTTTCCGCATGATTTTTTCCTTGTTCTGAACTGATCCGAAGTGACGCAGCCGTTCCGGCCAGGAGCACCATCGGCGGCACTCATCGTCCGTATTGACCGGAGCTTTGGCCAGGATAGCACCGCCGCCCGGCGGCGCTCAACGTGCATTTTTCCCGTCGCCAGGTCGCTCGATGCCAGCGTGCTAGACTGCGCCGGGCAAGGACCAACGACGATTTAACAGGTGAACAAGATGAGCGACATTCGTCACGATCTGACCCGAAATACCCTGGCCATTCTCTGCATGCTCGGGCTGATCGGAGTCTCCCTCTGGGTATTGCTGCCCTTTCTCGCGGCGACCGTCTGGGCGACGATGATTGTCGTCGCCACCTGGCCGTGGTTGCTCACCCTGGAGGAGCGTTTCGGCCATCGACGGCTGCCGGCCATCGCGGTGATGACGCTCGGGCTGCTGCTGCTCTTGGTGTTGCCGCTATGGCTGGCGATCGACACCATCGTTGACCATGCCGATGCACTGGCCGCCGCCACCCAGGGCATCATCGGCAATGGCCTGCCGGCGGCGCCGGCCTGGCTGGCCGGCTTGCCGCTGATCGGCGAGCGGCTGGCGGCCCTGTGGCAACAATTCGCTGCCGGCGGGGCGCCGGGACTGCTGGCCAAGCTCACGCCCTATGCCGCCGGCACCGGCAAGTGGGCCCTGGCGCAGGTCGGCGGGCTGGGCGGCATGCTGATCCAGTTCCTGCTCATCGTCACCATCGCCGCCATTCTCTATGGCAGCGGCGAGGGCGGCGCCCGCCTGGTCCGTCGCTTCGGCCGCCGGCTGGCTGGCGAGCGCGGCGAAAACGCCATTGTCCTCGCCGGTCAGGCGATTCGCGGCGTCGCCCTCGGCGTCGGCGTCACCGCCCTGGTGCAGACGCTGCTCGGCGGCATCGGCCTGGCGGTGGCTGGCGTGCCGTTCGCCGCCCTGCTGTCGGCGGTGATGCTGATGCTGTGCATCGCCCAGGTCGGCCCCGGCCTGATTCTCTTTCCCGCCGTCGCCTGGATGTACTGGGTCGGCGATAGCGGCTGGGCGACCTTCCTGCTGCTGTGGAGCATCGTCGTCACCACGCTCGACAATTTCCTGCGCCCCATCCTCATCCGCAAGGGGGCCGATCTGCCGTTGCTGTTGATTTTCGCCGGCGTCATCGGCGGCATGCTGAGCTTCGGCCTGATCGGCATTTTCGTCGGGCCGGTGGTGCTGGCCGTGACCTGGACCCTGACCCTGGCCTGGATCGAGGATGCTCTCGGCAAGGAGCCGGAAGAGCTGCCGCCGCCGGCCCCCCTAGAGCCGGCGCAGGCGAATCAGGCGGAACCAGCCGCCGGCGAGGGCGGGGTGGTCGGTCTCGCAGCGCAAGCCGGGGATCGTCGCCAGGACCTCCTCGAAGACCACGTCTAGGCGCGTCGCGATGTGGCGCATCAGCGGATTGGCCAGGCGGCGCAGCAGGGCCGGCTGGCCGCTGCGGAGAAACTTGTCGAAGATGATCACTGTGCCGCCGGGACGAACGACGCGAGCGATTTCGCCGAGGCAGCGTTCCGGCTCGGGGACGACAGCCAGGATCAGATGCAGGATGGCGCCGTCAAAGCTGGCTTCGGCGAAGGGCAGGGTGTGCACGTCGCCATGCACGGGCAGAAAGTCGAGGTCTCCGGCACGCGGTAGCGCACGGCGCAGCATCGCCCGGTTGAAGTCGACGCCGACATAGCGGTGTTGCGGTGGCAGGTGCGGCAGATCAAGCCCGGTGCCGACACCGGCCAGCAGCATCCGGCCGCTGTCGCCTGGCAGGTTGGCCAGACTATGCCGGCGGGCCGCCCTGGTCGCCCGGTCTACCGCCGCATCGTAAAACGGGGCGATCAGCGAATAACTGTGTTTGAGGCTCAGTGCAGCACCCTCGGCATGGCCAGCGTGAATTCCGGAATCTCGGCCTCGAAGTGGGTGCCATCCTCGGCCACCATCTGGTAAGTGCCGCGCATCGTGCCGACCGGGGTATTCAACTGCGAGCCGCTAGTGTACTGGAAGCTTTCGCCCGGCTTGAGCAACGGCTGCTTGCCGACGACGCCGAGGCCGCGTACTTCCTGCACCGCCTCGTTGGCGTCGGTGATGATCCAGTGGCGGGAAACCAGCTGCGCGGGCACTTGGCCAATATTGCGGATGGTGATGGTGTAAGCGAACAGGTAGCGGCCGGCGTCAGGGTCGGACTGATCGCCGAGAAACTGGGCGACCGGGGTGACTTCGATGCAGTACTTGGCGGGGTCGGGCATGGGATAATTCCGGTTGTTCTTGTTCAGGGAGCCATCATGGCAGTCAAAGATTACGTCATCGCGCCGAGTATTCTCTCGGCCAATTTTGCCAAACTCGGCGAAGAAGTGGCCAATGTCATTGCATCGGGCGCCGACTGGATCCACTTCGACGTGATGGACAACCACTACGTCCCCAATCTGACCATCGGCCCGCTGGTCTGCCAAGCCATCCGCCCGTGCACCGAGGCGCCGATCGACGTGCACCTGATGGTCAAGCCGGTCGACCGCATCATTCCCGACTTCGCCAAGGCCGGCGCCAACATCATCACCTTCCACCCGGAGGCCTCCGAGCACGTCGACCGCAGCCTGTCGCTGATCCGTGATGCCGGCTGCCAGGCCGGCCTCGTCTTCAACCCGGCGACGCCGCTCGACTACATGGATTACGTCATGGACAAGATCGACGTCATCCTGCTGATGAGCGTCAACCCCGGCTTCGGCGGCCAGAAGTTCATCCCCGGCACACTGGCCAAAGCCCGCGCCGCCCGCGCCAAACTCGATGCCTATGAGAAAGAAAGCGGTCGCCGCATCCGCCTGGAAATCGACGGCGGCGTGAACACCGCCAACATCGCCGAAATCGCCCGCGCCGGCGTTGACGCCTTCGTTGCCGGCTCGGCGGTCTATGGCGCCGGCAAGGCCGAAGATGCGCATCGCTACGATTCGATCATCGCCGCGCTGCGCAGCGAATTGGCCAAGGTCTGACATGCAATTCCACTCCGTCACCTTCGATCTCGACGGCACACTGCTCGATACCATCGCCGATCTGGCCGAGGCCTGTCGCCTGATGCTGGCGGAGCTCGGCGAGCCGACGCGTACGCCGGAGGAAGTGCACAGTTTCGTCGGCAAGGGCCTGGCGGTGCTCGTCGAGCGTTGCCTGACCCGCGACCGGGCACCGACGGCGGAGCATCTGGCGGCAGCCATCGAGTCGTTCAAGCGCCACTACACCGAGGTCAATGGCCGCCACACGCGCATCTATCCCGGCGTGCTGGAGGGGCTGGAAGCCTGGCGCAACGGTGGCTTCCGTATGGGCGTCGTGACCAACAAGCCGGCCATCTTCACCGAGGCGCTGCTCGAACGCATGGGCATCGCCGATTTCTTCGACGTCGTCGTCTCCGGTGATACCACCGAACACAAGAAGCCGCACCCGGAACCGATCCTGCACGCCTGCCGCTGGCTGGGCGTCGAGCCGATCCACAATCTGCATGTCGGCGACTCGAAAAACGACATCGAAGCCGCCCGCGCCGCCGGTTGCGCCGCCTTCTGTGTGCCCTATGGCTACAACGAGGGAGTGCCGGTGGACAGTGCTGAATGCGATGCGCTAGTATCCGACCTGCTTGCCGCCTACCGGCTGGCCCTCACTTTTCAAGACCTCAAGCACCAATGACCACTCTGCGACTCTGGACCGAATGGCAAGGCTGGCGCCGCTGGCGTCCCTGATCTTCGTTCGCGCGCCCGTCCGGCGCCCCGCTCCAGTTCGCAGTACCCCGTCATTCTTCGAGGCATCCCCATGACCGAAACCGAATTCAATGCGCTCGCCGCGCAAGGCTACAACCGTATTCCCGTCACGCTGGAAACGTTTGCCGATCTCGACACGCCGCTGTCGATCTACCTGAAGCTGGCCAATGCGCCCTATACCTACCTGCTCGAATCGGTGCAGGGCGGCGAACGCTTCGGTCGCTACTCGATCATCGGTCTGGCCGCCTCGACGCGCATCGTCGTCAATGGCCACCAGGTGCTGGTGCTGACCGGTAACCGTATCGCCGAACGCGAGGAAGACAGCAATCCGCTCGACTTCATCGGCAAGTTCATGCAGCGCTTCCGCGCTCCGCCGAGCGCCGGCCTGCCGCGTTTCTGCGGCGGTCTGGTCGGCTGTTTCGGCTACGACACCGTGCGCTATGTCGAAACCCGCCTGACCCGTACCCACAAACCGGACGAAATCGGCACGCCGGACATCGGCCTGCTGCTGTCCGAGGAAATCGCCGTCGTCGACAACCTGTCCGGCAAGCTGACCCTGATCGTCTATGCCGAACCGGGCTTCCCCGGCGCCTTCCAGAAGGCGCGGGCGCGCCTCAAGGAACTGCTCGGCAAGCTGCGCACGCCGGTCAACATGCCGGTCGAGCAGCCAGTGGCTTCCGAGCCGGCCGTCTCCATCTTCGGCGAAGGCCCGTTCAAGCAGGCGGTCAGGAAGGCCAAGGAATACATCACCGAAGGCGACATCATGCAGGTGGTGCTGTCGCAGCGCATGACCAAGCCCTTCCACGCCAGCCCGCTGGCGCTCTACCGGACGCTGCGCAGCCTCAACCCGTCGCCTTACATGTTTTATTTCGACTTCGAGGATTACCACGTCGTCGGCGCCTCGCCGGAGATCCTGGTTCGCCTCGAAGGCGACCGCGTCACCGTGCGGCCGATCGCTGGCACCCGCAAGCGCGGCGCCTCGCCGGAAGAGGATGCGGCGCTGGCTGCCGAACTGCTGGCCGACGAGAAGGAGCGCGCCGAGCACACCCAGCTGCTCGACCTCGGGCGCAACGATTGCGGTCGCGTCGCCCGCATCGGCACGGTCAAGCTGACCGAGAACATGATCGTCGAGCGCTACTCGCACGTGATGCACATCGTCTCCAACGTCGAAGGCCGGCTGCAGCCAGGGCTCGACGCCCTCGACGTGCTGAAGGCCACCTTCCCTGCCGGCACCGTTTCCGGCGCGCCGAAGGTGCGGGCCATGGAAATCATCGACGAACTGGAACCG
>DDWF01000014.1:0-23092 GCA_002345845.1 Betaproteobacteria bacterium UBA2293
GGAGTGGTAGTTCAGTTGGTTAGAATACCGGCCTGTCACGCCGGGGGTCGCGGGTTCGAGTCCCGTCCACTCCGCCAACATTGAAAAGCCGTTGAAATCGATGATTTCAACGGCTTTTCGCTTTTCCGGCCGGGATTCCTACTTTTCGACGAAAGCCCGTTCGATGACGTAGTCGCCGAGGACGCCGGTGTGGTGATTGCCGACCTGGAAGCCGCGGGCGTCGAGCATGGCCGCTGTGTCGGTCAGCATGGCCGGGCTGCCGCAGATCATGGCGCGGTCGCTGGCTGGGTCGAGTGGCGCCATACCGAGATCGGCAAACAGTTTGCCGGACTCGACCAGGTCGGTCAGCCGGCCTTCATTGCGGAAGGATTCGCGGGTTACGGTCGGGTAATAAACCAGCTTTTCCTTTGCCCAGTCGCCGAAGAACTCGTGCTGGGTGATCTCGTGCTCGATGTAGTCGTGGTACGCCAATTCGTTGATCTTGCGGACACCGTGGACGAGGATGACCTTCTCGAACTTCTCATAGACCTCGGGATCGTGGATCAGGCTCATGAAGGGCGCCAGGCCGGTGCCGGTGGCAAACAGGAACAAGCGCTTGCCCGGCTTCAGGTCGTGCAGGACCAGGGTGCCGGTCGGCTTCCTGCTGACGATGATCGGATCGCCTGGCTGCAGGTGCTGCAGGCGCGAGGTCAGCGGACCATTGGCCACCTTGATGCTGAAAAACTCCAGATGCTCCTCGTGATTGGCGCTGGCAATGCTGTAGGCGCGAGTCAGCGGCCGGCCGTTGACCTCCAGGCCGATCATCACGAACTGGCCGTTGATGAAGCGCAGGCCGGGATCGCGCGTGGTGCGGAAGGAAAACAGGGTGTCGTTCCAGTGATGGACGGAGAGGATTTTTTCGGTGGCTAAAGCGCTCATGGCAGGTACTCGGGGTAAAAGCTGGACATGCGGTGCATCGTAGGCTAGTTGACATAGATGTATAAGCGGATAATTTCGCTATCGCTTAACCGCAAAATCGATATGAAGCTAACCCTGCGCCAACTTGAAGTGTTCGCTGCCATTGCCCGCAGCGAGAATGTCTCGCGTGCTGCTGCCACACTGGCCATGTCGCAGTCGGCGGCAAGTAGCGCCCTGGTCGAACTGGAACGGCAGTTCGATTGCCCGTTGTTCGACCGCATCGGCAAATCGCTACGCCTGAACAGCACCGGCCGCGGCCTGTTGGCACAGGCCGAGGACCTGCTCGCCCGGGCGGCCGGGATCGAGGGTTATCTGGCCGGTGGCACGCTCGGCCCGCTGGTGGTTGGCGCCACGCTGACCATTGGCAACTATCTGGCGACGCTGGTCGTCGCCGAGTACCTGCAACGCCATGCCGCCTCGAAGATTGGCCTGCATGTCGCCAACACCCACGACATCGTCGAGCGCCTGCGTCGCTGCGAACTCGACATCGGCCTCATCGAAGGCGAGACCCACGATCCGGAACTTCTGCTCGAACCCTGGCTGGACGATGCGCTGGTCGTCTTTTGCGCCCCCCAGCACGCCCTGGCCGCCGCCGCTTGCGCCGATTCAGCCTTGCTGGCGAAGCAGAACTGGATCGTCCGTGAACGCGGCTCGGGCACCCGCGCCCTGTTTGACAAAGTGATCGCCCGTGCCATCCCCGAGCTGCACATCCAGCTTGAACTGGAACACACCGAGGCGATCAAGCGCGCCGTCGAATCGGGGCTGGGTATCGGTTGCCTGTCGCGCCTGTCGTTGCGTGAGGCTTTCCGCCGCGGCAGCCTGGTCGAAATTGCCACGCCGCAATTCGATCTCAAGCGCCATTTTTATTTTGCCTGGCACCGACAACGCCACGTCAGCACCGCCATGCAGGCATTCCTCGCCCTGTGCCGGGAAAGCACTGGCAGCGCCCACAGCACCGACTCGCTGGAACTGCCTTTCATCCGCTGATCACCTCTGGCAGTAATCCTTTTACCGCCGTCTGCGGACGGATCAGCTCCTTGCCCTCGGGTATAATCGTCCCCTTTGTCGACCCCGTTCGCGACAGGAGTTTTCCATGCAGCACCGCAACGTTCTGTCGCCATTCGTTCGCCTGCGCTGGCTGCTCCTGGTCACTGCGCTGGCCGGACTGCCGACGATGGCACAGGCGGCGGACGGCCCCCTGCAACTGGCCTCGACCCTCGGCCTGAGCAGCGTCGAAGAACCCGGCATCCGCACCGACAGCCTGGTTCCGCTGGAAATCGGCTACACGCCCATCCACCCGGCGACCATCGATCTCACCGCACCAACCGACAACCTGTGGGACCGTGTGCGCAACGGCTTTGCCATGAGCAACCTGAACGATGACCTGGTGCTGCATTACCAGCAGTGGTACCAGAACCGCCCCGGCGCCCTGCGCAACATGGTCGAACGCAGCCGCCCCTACCTCTTCCACATTGTCGAGGAACTGGAAGCGCGCGGCATGCCGAGCGAACTGGCGCTGCTGCCGATGGTCGAGAGCTCGTTCAATCCGATGGCCCACTCGCCGGCCCAGGCCTCGGGCCTGTGGCAGTTCATCCCGGCCACCGGCAAGCGCTTCAACCTGGAACAGAACTGGTGGCAGGACGAGCGCCGCGATGTCGTCGCCTCGACCAATGCCGCTCTCGACTACCTGCAGACCATCTACGACATGCACGGCGACTGGCACCTGGCGCTGGCCTCATACAACTGGGGCGAAGGTGCCGTCAAGCGGGCGGTGGACAAAAACGAGGCACGCGGCATGCCTGCTGACTACGCCAGCCTGAAGATGCCGAACGAGACCCGGCACTACGTACCCAAGCTGCAGGCATTGAAGAATATTTTCGGCAATCCGGCCCTGCTTGCCAGCCTGAATGTGCCGCAGATTCCAAACAGCCCTTATTTCGCCACGCTCGAAATGCCGCAGCCGATGGACATGAAAACGGCGGCGCGCCTGGCCAACATGTCGCTGGAGGAGTTCCGTCAACTCAACCCCTCGCACAACCGGCCGATCATCAAGGCAGAGACCGAAGTCGTCCTGCCTGCCGACAAGCTGGAGGTCTTTCACCAGAATCTGCTGAACTACCACGCCCCGCTCAGCCAGTGGCAGGCCTATACGGTGACCCATCCTGAGCGCATCGACCAGATCGCCAGCCGCTTTGGCGCCTCGACTGCCGAATTGATCCAGGCCAACGGCCTGAAGGGCAATGTTCGGCTTGCCGCCGGCTCGCGCCTGCTGGTTCCCGGCAACGGCTCGGCCGACAACCTGCACCGCCTGCTGGCCAGTGACGGCTCGCCGATCATCATTCAGCCGGAAGTACGGGCGCGCAAGGGCAAAGCGGTCAAGGGCACGAAGGCGAAGGGCGGCAAGAAACCTGTTCCAGCGAAGGCTGCCGGCAAGTCAGCCACGGCCAAGAAAACACCCGCTGCGGCCAAGAGCAAGGTGCCGGCGAAGAAGACGACCGTCAAGCGCTAGGCCGTCCACGCCCCGGAGAATTTATCCCGGCCAGTGGCAAGCGACACTGTGTGTTGCCGAGGCGGCCGTGGTTTCCGGATAGGTCTGGTGACAGATATCGGTGGCCTTCGGGCAGCGCGGATGGAAATGGCAGCCGGCCGGCGGCTTGGCCGGTGACGGCGCTTCGCCGGGCAGACGGATGCGCTGCTCGCCGCCTTCCAGGCGCGGCACCGGCACCGCCGACAGCAGCGCCCGGGTGTAGGGATGCTGCGGCGAGCGCAAGACTTCCTCCGCCCTGCCCCGCTCGACGATGCGGCCGAGATACATCACCGCGACGTCGTGTGCCAGGTATTCGACCACGGCGAAATTGTGCGTGATGAACAAGTAGGCGACGCCCAGATCGCCCTGCAGCGCCTTCAGCAGATTGAGGATTTGCGCCTGCACCGAAACGTCGAGGGCCGAGGTCGGCTCGTCGCAGATCAGCAATTCCGGCTGCACGGCCAGGGCCCGGGCGATGGCAATGCGCTGGCGCTGACCGCCGGAAAATTCGTGCGGGAAGCGGTCGACCGCCTCAGCCGGCAGGCCGACCTGCTGCAACAGCGCGACCACTGCCGCGGCCTGTGCCACCCGCTCCTTCTCCAGCCCGAGCGCGCCCATGCCTTCGGCGATGATCTCGCCGACGCGCAGCCGCGGATTGAGTGAGGCGAACGGATCCTGGAACACCATCTGCATGTGCCGCCGGGCAGCACGCAGGTGCCGGCCCGAGAGGCCGACCAGCTCGTTGTCGCCGAGGCGGACGCTGCCGGCGCTCGGCTTGATCAGTTGCAGCAGCGCCTTGCCGACCGTCGTCTTGCCGCAGCCAGATTCGCCGACCAAGGCCAGCGTGCGCCCCGGGGCGATGGCCAGCGCGACGCCGTCGACCGCCCGCACATGGCCGACGGTACGCTGCAGGATGCCCTTGCGGATCGGGAAATGCACTTTCAGGTCGGCGACTTCGAGGAAGGGCTGCGCAGCTTGCCGATCGAGCTCGGTCACGCTGTGGCGCGCTGCGTCATCGACCGCCCGCTCGCCCTGCCAATGGCAGCGCACGACATGACCGGCAGTCGTCTCCCGCCACGTCGGCGATTGCTCGCGGCAAACCGGCATCACCTGCGGGCAACGGTCGGCGAAGCGGCAGCCGGTGGGCATCGCCGCCAGCGACGGTACCTGGCCGGCAATCGTCACCAGCTTCTGGCCACGGCGCGAGACTTCCGGCAGCGCGGCGAACAGCGCCTGGGTGTAGGGGTGGCGAGGATTGGTAAAAAACTCTTCGCGGCTGGCCACCTCGACCAGTTCGCCGGCGTACATGACGCCGATGCGGTGGGCCATGCGGGCGACGACGCCGAGGTCGTGGGTGATCAGCAGCATGCCCATGCCGCGCTCGGCCTGCAGGCCAGCGAGCAGATCAAGTATCTGCGCCTGCACGGTGACGTCGAGGGCTGTTGTAGGCTCGTCGGCGATCAGCAGTTCCGGTTCGCCGGCCAGGGCGATGGCGATCATCACCCGCTGCTTCATGCCACCGGAGAGCTGGAAGGGATATTCGTCGAGGCGCCGTTCCGGATCGGCGATGCCGACCTGGCGCAGCAGTTCCAGCATGCGCTGGCGGGCCGCCTCGCCGCTCATCTGGAGGTGGCGTTCGAGCACTTCGCCGATCTGGCGGCCAACGGTCAGCACCGGGTTCAAGCTTGTCGCCGGCTCCTGGAAGATCATCGCCATCCGGCCGCCGCGATAAGCCCGCATGTCGGCTTCCGGCAAGGCCAGCAACTCCTCGCCGTCGAGCTTGACGCTGCCGCCGAGCACCCGCCCGGCCGCCGGCAGCAGGCGCAGGATGCCCTGGGCGGTGACCGACTTGCCGCAGCCGGATTCCCCGAGCAGCGCAAAAGTCTCGCCCTTGGCAATGGCGAACGAGATGCCGTCGACGGCGGCCAGCGTCTGGCGACCACTGATGAAACCGAGGCGCAGGTCTTTGACTTCCAGCATCAGACGGCCCTCGGGTCAAATGCGTCGCGCACCGCGTCGGCGAACAGGTTGGCGGCCAGCACCAGGATGAACATGGCGCTGAAGGCGGCGGCCAGCGACCACCAGACGACCGGCTCGCGGCCCAGCTCCATGCGCGCGTTGTTGATCATCGTGCCGAAGCTGGTCATCGTCGGATCGACACCAATGCCGACGTAGGAGAGCACGGCTTCGGCCAGCACTAGGCCGGAGAAGTCCATGACCAGCGCGATGATGACGATGTGCATCAGGTTGGGCAGGATGTGGCGCAGGATGATCCGCCACGAGGAAACCCCGAAGGCCTGCGCCGCCTGGATGTATTCCAGTTCGCGCAGTTTCAGCGTCTCGCCGCGCAGCAGCCGGCAGAGGCCGGTCCAGCTGGTGATGCCGAGGATGAAACAAAGCGCCAGCAGGCGCAGGTCGGCGCGTTCGGCGGCGGTGGCGAACCATTCGGGATGGGTATCGATGACCACCTGCATCATCAGCACGGAAGCCGCGATCAGCAGCACGCCGGGAATCGAATTGAGCACGGTGTACAGGTACTGGATCAGGTCGTCGATCCAGCCGCGGAAATAGCCGGCGACGATGCCGAGGAGCACCGCCATCGGCAGCATTACCAGCGTCGTTACCAGGCCGATGATCAGCGCCGTGCGCACGCTTTTCAGAATTTGATAGAGCACATCCTGGCCGACCTTGTCGGTGCCAAAGACGTGGTAATCGCCGGCCAGCGCGAACAAGGGCACGAGCACCAGCAGGATCGCCGCCAGTGTCGCCAGCACGGCGTTCCAGGCGAAGGCGGTGTCGCCGCGCCAGACGGCCCGCCAGCCACCACAGCGAAAAGCGACGAGGGTAGCCAGCGCCAGCCAGCCGAACAGCGCCAGCGCCCCCGTGCGCAGGGCCGTGGCGGCAACATCGTCGGCCAGTGTTGCCGGGTCTTCCAGATGGCTGGCGCCAAACTTCAGGCGCGGGTACTCGCGCACCGTACCCAGCCCCGGCCGATCAATGGTTTCCTTGGCATAAAGATGGGTGGCAAAGGGTGCCGAATAGGTCTTTTCATTTTCCGAGCGCAGCGGTCCGACAATCGCATCGAGTGCCGACAACACCTCGATCGCGTACTGCGTTTTTTCACCCGGCTTGCCGTCGAGGGCGACGCGGTAATGCAGCGAATCGAGCAGGCCGATGGCGACAAAGGCGAGCAGTACGGTCGCCGAGGCCATGCCGACCCGGTTGGCGCCGACCCGCCGCCAGGCGGCGAGCAGTGGCGGGCTCTTGGCGATCAGCACGCCGACGCCGATGCCGGCCAGCACCAGCAGCCAGACCAGCACATCGGACCACAGGACGACCACCTGGAAGCCGCTCATGAGAAGCGTATCCGCGGATCGACCAGGGTGTAGGAGATGTCGGTCAGGATCAGGCCAATGATGTAGAGCACTGAACCGATGAAGACCATCGAGCGGACAACGGCAAAATCCTGGGCATTGATCGCGTCGATGGTGTAGCTGCCGAGCCCGGGAATGCCGAAGAAGGATTCGGTCAGCAGCGAGCCCATGAACAGCAGCGGAATGACGACGACGACACCGGTCAGGATCGGGATTAGCGCATTGCGCAGGATGTGGCGGAAGAAAACGATGGTTTCCGGCAGGCCCTTGGCGCGGGCGGTGCGCACGTAATCCTTGCTCACTTCCTCAAGAAAGATGGTGCGGTACCAGCGCGTCGACGAACCGATGCCGGAAACGACACCAATGACCACCGGCAGAATCAGGAAGCGCCAGGCATCAAGGCCATCGCCGAAGCCGGAAATGGGCACCAGCCGCCATATTTTGGCGATCAGGTACTGGCCGCCGATGATGTAGAACAGGCCGGAAATGGACATCGCCGCGACGCAGAGCACGACGCCCCAGAAATCGAAGGCGGTGGCACGGAAAAAGGCCAGCGTCAGGGCGAAGGTGATGGTGACGAAGAGGCCGAGGATGAAGGTCGGCAGCGCGATGGCCAGCGACGGCCCCATGCGGGCGGCAATTTCGCGGGCGATGTCGCGGCCGTCCTCGGCGCGGCCGAAATCGCCGACGAACATGCGCGCCGATTTCTCGAAAAAGATGGTATCGGTCAGCGTCGCCGAGCCGCCGGCCGTGGCATTGACGAACAGCGGCTTGTCGTAACCGCGTTCGACCTTCCACTTCTCGATCGCCTCCGGCGTCACCCGCTTGACCCCGAGCTGCATGCGCGCCATGTCGTCCGGCGTGTTCACGACGAAGAACAGCGCGAAGGTGATCAGGTTGACGCCGATCAGGATGGGGATGGCGTAGAGCAGGCGGCGAACGATGTAGGCGAGCATTGGCCGGATTATAGAATGAGCAGGAGCGTGACAATCAGCAGGATGGCCCAGGCCGCCACCGCGTAATCCGAGCGCAACGGCGGCTCCTTTGGCGCACGCGGGTCGCGCAGTTCCGCTGGAAATGGCCGCGGCGGCACCGGGATGATCTGCCGTTGGGCCGGATCCTTCGGCACGCGCGCCCGGTACTCGACGCTGTTCTCCGCCGGACTGTCGCCCCAGGCGCGGCTGGAGGGAAACTGCGGGATGCGGACGAGCAGGATTTCGTCGATGTCCTCGGCCAGTCGGCGCTCGAAATCGCTCAGATCGCGTCCGGCCTCGCCGCGCACCAGGCGCAGCAGGTCGGCCCCGGCCTCGGCGAAGGCCACCGCCGGATAGAGACGGGTCCGATCCTCGGTCAGGTAGTCAAACATCGCCTTGCCCTTGGCCAGGCTGCGGTCGCGCAGGGCCAGCAGCGGCAGACCGGCAATTGCCGTCAGCCAGCTTTCACCACCGCGCGCCGGCACCTGCCAGCCGAGCGTCCGTGCCGTCGTCACGCTGATGCCGGTGCAATTGGCCCGCGCATGGTGATAGGCGAACTGATGCCGGTAGAACTGGTTGTACACCCGGCCGAAAGCCGCCTGCAGATGCACGGCCGCCTCCGGCCGGCGCAGCGTCGCCACCAGCAGCCACGATGGTCGATACCAGGCCTGGCCGCTGTTGAGGTCACCGAGGTAGTTGTCGAGCGGCACCGGCGCCGCCAGGATGCCCTTTTCACTCTCCGCATCGAGCGAGTAGAAGTTATTTACCAGCCAGTCGTCGATGGCGCCAGCCTCACCGACGCGCCCGGTCATCAGCGCGAAATGTCCACTGTGCGCCTCGTCATCGTCGCCCTGAGCGCCGTTGAGCATCAGCCCGAGCAGTGGCTGGCCGGGCTGAACGCCGGTGCTGTCCGAGCGCCGCCAGACCGATACCACCGAAAACGGCTCCCGCGCCCCACCCTGCGGCCGCGCCCGCAGCCAGTCGCGCAATGCCGCCGCTGTGGCGACCAGCGCTAGTGTGGGAGCCTGCTTCGGCAGGGCAAAGGATTCCGGCCAGAAAGTCCGGGCAACGTAGGCGCCGTCATCCTTCCGGCCGCGCAGTTTCAGCGGCTGGCCATGGAAAAAGGCAAGGCTGCTGGCATCGAACCACGAACGGTTGAGCGGCAGCCGCGGCGCCAGACGCAGTTTCAGCGCCCCCTCGGCAGCACACAATTGGCGGCCGTCCGCAGACAGGGCGACATGGCGTAACACCTCCGGCGCCCCCAGCCAGACCAGCGGCGGATAGCCAGGATCGGCACCGATCGTCGCCTGCCCCCGCCAGGCGGTGAGATCGGCCGCCAGCGACAATTCCGGTGCGTAGCCGGCAAGCGGCATGCCCGGCGCCGGCACGGCAATGGTTTCGTCGCGGAAGTACCAGAGCGCCTGCGGCAGGCTGTCTCCATCGGCACAGCGGCCGCTGGTGACGACAAAATGGGCGGCGGGAAACAATCCGTAGGCAGACATGCCGGCATTCTGCCCGAAAGCGCCGCCGCTCAGGCGCTCAGACGCACCGCCTCCTCGGCCCAGGCGATTGATTCGAGCGCGGCTGCCTCGACGTCTTCCAGGGGATAGCCAAACTGGCCGGCGAGACGGGCAACGTTGGCGGCATGCCCCTTTTCGACGGCGATGGCGAGCAGCAGGTAGCGGCCGAGCGGACCGCTGCTGCTCAACAGGACTTCTTTCATTGCCGGTGACAGATGGATGCGTTCGAGCACACGGGCCATCGACACGCCAAGCAGACAGTCGAGCAGCGACAGCAGACCGAGCAGGAACAATTCGTCGCATTCGCGCTTGTCCTGCCGCCCCTGGCCGAGCACTTCAAGGAAGCGACCGCGGGCCAGAGCCATTTCCAGCAACAATACGTCGCGTGGCGTGCCGGCGCCGGCCGTGAACATGCCGATGGACAGCCAGCGATAAAGCTGCTCGCGACCGAGAACCATGATCGCCTGATCAATGCCGGTCACCGTCTGGTTCCGTCCGAGCAGCGGCGAATTGGCCATGGCCACGACCTTGACGACGACGCCCGGATCGCGCTTGGCCACCTCGGCGATGTCCGCCAGATCGCCATCCTGACGCAACTGGTTGAGCATTTCGATGAGCACCAGGCGGCTCTGGGCGATTTCGCCGGCTGGCTGTTCTTCATCCTCGCCGGTGGTGAACGGACCGATGCAGTAAGAAGCACCATGTGCCAGGCAATAGCGATGCTCCGGCCAACGCGTCACGTTTTCGGCAATTACCTGGAGTTGCGGATTGATGGCGCGCAGCGCGGCGATGGCTTTCTCGAAACTGGCCAGCGTGTAGGCGGCAAAATCGACGAGCAAAAAATCGGCGACACCGCCGATCAGTTCCCGCACGTCGCCAATGGCAGCGCCCGGCAGAGCGACACGGGCGCCGGCCGCGTGTATCGCCGCTGCCGTCTCGCGCCAGTTGGCCAGTGCCTCGTCGGCACCTGGCAGTTGCAACAGGAAAACCGTGTTCGGCCCGATCAGCGGGCGGTAATCAGCTGCCAACCAGTCAGCGGCAGCAATGGGCACGAGGGCGATGCGCCGCTCAGCCAGGGCGGCCACATTGGCCGCCGACAGCAATGCGTGCGTTGCCCGTGCATTGGCCTCGCGACCACCATCTGGCAGGCGCGCCGAAAGCCGGTAGCCGGCGATGCGGGTACGGGCATCGATGATTTCGTCACGCTGGACGACCGCCGCCGGAACCTGTGGTGGCGGCGCAACGATGACAGCAGCGGGTGGTGGTGGCGTGCGACCGAAAGGGTCGTCGGTGGCCTGGCTTGCCCCCTGGCCAGCGAATATTTTCTTGATGAAACCGAACATGGCGGATCTCTGTTGTTAACACCCGGCTCGTCGCTGGCCGGTAGCCGGGCATTGTAACGCGGCCGCTCAGGCAATATCAGTTTTGCCAAATACCGGAAAAAGCAAAAAAAACGGGGACCAAATGGCCCCCGAAAAAGGAACGAGACAACGGTTTGCTGTTCTCCGAGGTCTCCTCCGCAGAGTTCTTTCGCCTACTTGTGCGCCACCCCGTGGCTGTCACCGGCCTCGATGTCGGCCGTGTTGTCGCTGAGGATGGAAAGGTCTTCCTTGGCGCGCTGGGCGGCGTTCGGGCGCTCGATCAGCCAGTACAGCACGAGGCCGATGACCACGGCGTAGACCGTCGCCTTCGGGTCGGGCATCGCCAGGGTCACCGCAACGATGCCGGCAACGCCGCGTTCGGTCGAGTTCTTCAACTCTTCCATGCCGACCATGATGCAGATGTAGGCCGTCAGCACCAGGGTCAGCGACAGGGCAATCGGCAGCACCGGCTTGAAGATGGAGACCAGCGGCAGGATGAAGATGGCGATCATGCCGGTGATCCAGAAGGTGCCGCCGCCGGAATAGATGGAATCCATCGCCTTGCGGCCCAGGGCATAACGCTCGGCCACCGTCGCGTGGGCAGCCGTCCACAGCGGACCAGCCAGTCCCGGCCAGGGGGCGAACAGGGCATGCAGGCCGTTGCGGATGGCTGTCACCAGGTGCACGCGGGTAACGTCGAGTTCGATCTTCTCATCCTCACGCAGGTGATCGACACGGCGGCACAGCGTGAAGCCGACCAGGATGTCACCGAAGGCGATGACATAGGCGATGATTGCCGTCGGAATGGCGAGCAGGAACATGTCCAGGCTCGGCATGCCGGCGCTGAAGATCAGGTACTCGGCGAGCAGATCGAAATCCGGCTGGGTGATGCCCCACTGAACGTCCGGCCAGGCATATTCACCGATGATCCAGCCGACCAGCATGGCCAGCACCAGACCCGGAATCATGCCGAAGTTGGAGATCAGCTTGGCAAACTTGCTGGTCTCGACGACGTGCTTGAAGGACAGCGAGAACAGGATGTAGGCGGAGACGATGGAGCCAATCAGCAGCGACACCGGGGTCGCGTCGATACGGCCGCCGGCCTTCAGTTCGCCCATCATGGCAGCGATACCGGCGCCGATGATGATGCCCGATTTCAGCGAGTTGGGAATCACCGTCACCAGCTTGTTGCCCAGCCCGGTCAGACCGAGGATGAGGAAGATGATGAAGACCTCGACCTGCAGCGCGAACATCGCCTTGACCGCTTCCGGCCCGGGCTCGAAGCCCTGCAGGTAAAGCAGGACGACAGGAATGGCCGGGGTGATCCACCCTGGCACCAGCGGCACGCCGAGCAGGGCCGGCAGCATGTAGCCGATGCCGGCGATGACGCAGGCGGCGAGCGCCGCTTCATAGGGCATGCCGAGATATTTCTGCAGCAGCGGAATCATCGCCAGGCCGACGACGAACATGATCAGGCCCTGGATCATCTCCGGGTATTCCCAGCGATAGTGAATGAACGGCAGCCGGATGCGGAACGGCCCGACCGGCCAGCACGGGTGCTCAGCCCCGTGTTCTCTTTGCATTGCCATGTGAAACCCCTCTTCTCTGTTGTTGATTCGTTGTCATTACATGTTTGGATAATTCGGCCCGCCACCACCTTCGGGCACCGACCAGACGATGTTCTGGCCCGGATCCTTGATGTCGCAGGTCTTGCAGTGCAGGCAGTTCTGGGCGTTGATCTGCAGGCGCGGCTGGCCTTCGTCCTCGCCGAGGATTTCGTACACGCCGGCCGGGCAGTAACGCGTCTCCGGCGCGCCGTACTTGGCGTAATTGAGCGAAATCGGCACCGACTCGTCCTTCAGCCGCAGGTGGCACTGCTGGTTTTCCTCGTGGTTGGTCGCCGAGAGGAAGACCGAGGACAGCCGGTCGAAGGTGAGCACGCCGTCCGGCTTGGGATAGGCGATCTTCGGATAGGCCATCTTGTCGCCGAGCTGGCTGTGGTCGTCGTGATGACCCATGGTCCACGGCGCCTTGCCACGGAAGATGAAGGTATCGAGCGCGCCGTAGGCCAGGCCGCCGAACAGCCCCCAGCGGAAGGCCGGGCGAATGTTGCGCACGCGGTGAAGTTCGTCGTGCAGCCAGCTGTCCCTGACCCGCTCGCCGTAGCCGCTGGCCTCGACGCCGAAGTTATCCTCAGAGAGCAGGGCAAAGATGCTGTCAGCAGCGAGGATGCCGGACTTCATCGCCATGTGCGTGCCCTTGATCTTCGGCACGTTGAGGAAGCCGGCCGTATCGCCGAGCAGCAGGCCACCAGGGAAACTCAACCGCGGCAGCGACTGCAGGCCGCCTTCCGACAGGGCGCGGGCGCCGTAGGAGATGCGCCGGCCGCCTGCGAAGAAGCCGCGGATCGCCGGGTGCGTCTTGTAGCGCTGGAATTCCTCGTAGGGCGACAGCCAGGGATTCTGGTAATCAAGACCGACGACAAAGCCGACGGCGACCAGGTTGTCTTCCAGGTGATAAAGGAAGGAACCGCCATAGGTATCGCTGGCCAGAGGCCAGCCGACCGAATGCACGATCAGCCCCGGCTGATGCTTCGCCGGGTCGATTTCCCAAAGCTCCTTGATGCCGATGCCGTAGGTCTGCGGATCGGCGCCGTCGCGCAGCTTGTATTTGGCGAACAGTTCGCGGGTCAGCGAACCGCGGCAGCCCTCGGCGAAGAGGGTCTGCTTGGCCAGCAGTTCCATGCCCGGCTGGAAATTGTGGCCGGGCTGGCCGTCCTTGCCGATGCCGAGATCGCCGGTGGCGACACCCTTGACCGAACCATCCTCGTGATAGAGCACTTCGGCAGCGGCGAAGCCGGGGTAGATCTCGACGCCCAGGGATTCCGCCTGCTCGCCCAGCCAGCGGCAGAAGTTGCCCAGGCTGACGATGTAGTTGCCGTGATTGGCCATCTGCGGCGGCGTCGGCAGCTTGAACGAGCCGCCTTCGGTGAGGAACAGGAAACGGTCTTCGGCCGCCGGCGTGTTCAGCGGTGCACCGCGTTCCCGCCAGTCGGGGAACAGTTCGGCCAGCGCCCGGGTTTCGATGACCGCCCCGGAGAGGATATGGGCGCCGATTTCCGAGCCCTTCTCCAGCAGGCAGACAGAAACCTCCCGGCCGGCCTGGGCCGCCAGTTGCTTGACGCGGATCGCCGCCGACAGGCCGGCCGGCCCGCCACCGACGACGACGACGTCGTAATCCATCGCATCGCGATCGTTGCGCATGCTCATCGCCTTAGAACAGGGACTCGTCGAGGCTCAGGGCCGAGGCGGCACCGCCGGTGACTTCGGCGGCGTAGGCGGCGGCAAACGGCAGCTGGTGGGCGGCGAAGTAGTTGGCCGTCGCCAGCTTGGCCGTGTAGAAGCCATCGGTGCTGCCCTCGGCGATACGCTGCGCGGCAATCAGTGCCGACTTGCCCATCAGCCAGCCGCCGACGACGATACCGGTCAGCTTGAGGAAAGGCACGGAACCGGCATGCACGGCCGCCGGCGCAGCTTCGTAGGTTTCGAGAATCCACTCGGCGGCATTGGTCAGCGCCTGGACGCCGATCTTCAGATGGGTGGACATGTCGGCGGTTTGCGCATTGCCAGCCAGGGCGGCGACCGTGCCGTCGATCTCGGCCAGCAGCGCCTTCATCGCCGCCCCCGGCACCTTCTCGCGGGCCAGCTTGCGGCCGACCAGGTCATTGGCCTGGATGGCGGTCGTGCCTTCATAGATCGTGGTGATGCGCGAGTCGCGGTAGTACTGGGCAGCGCCGGTTTCCTCGACGAAGCCGACACCACCGAAAACCTGCAGCGCGGTGGACGACAGTTCGACGCCCTGCTCAGTGCTCCAGCCCTTGACCACCGGCGTCAGCAGGTCGATGCGCGCCTGGGCGGCGGCATCGCCGGCATGTGCCTTGTCGATCTGGGCAGCGGCGTAGTAGGCCAGGGTGCGCATGGCTTCCGTGCGCGACTTGACCTCCATCAGCAGGCGGCGCACATCCGGGTGATGCAGGATGGTCTTCTTGTCATTCGACTTGTCGCCGATGATCTTGCCCTGCACCCGTTCGCGGGCATACCACAGGGCGTGCTGGTAGGCGCGCTCGGCGATGCCGACGCCTTCCAGACCGACGTTGACGCGGGCGTGGTTCATCATCGTGAACATGTAGCCGACGCCCTTGTTCTCCTCGCCGATCAGGTAGCCGACGCAATTGTCGTGGTCGCCGTAGGACATGACGGCGGTCGGGCTGCCGTGGATGCCGAGCTTGTGCTCGATGGACGCGCAGATCAGGTCGTTGCGGGCGCCGAGCGAGCCGTCGTCATTGACCAAGAACTTCGGCACGAGGAACAGCGAAATGCCCTTCAGTCCCGGCGGCGCGTCCGGCAGGCGGGCGAGCACCAGGTGGATGATGTTCTCGGCGCAGTCGTTCTCGCCCCAGGTGATGAAGATCTTGGTGCCGGTGATGCGGAAACTGCCGTCGGCGGCGCGCGTCGCCTTGCTGCTGATGGCGGCGAGATCGGAGCCGGCATTCGGCTCGGTCAGGTTCATGGTGCCGGTCCACGTGCCTTCGACCATCTTCGGCAGGTACTTCTGCTTCAGTTCGTCAGAGGCGTGATGGGCGATGGCTTCAATGGCGCCACCGGTGAGCATCGGGCACAGGGCGAAGGCCATGTTGGCCGACTTCCACATTTCGTTGACCGCCATGGTGACGGCCGCCGGCAAGCCCTGGCCGCCGAATTCCGGCGCGAAGGGCATGGCGTTCCAGCCGGTTTCGCAGAACAGCTGGTAGGCGTCCTTGAAGCCGGGTGCCGTGGTGACCACGCCGGCTTCGCATTTCGAGCCGACGGTGTCGCCACCGCGGTTGATCGGGTCGAGCACGCCGGAGGCGAACTTGGCGGCCTCCTCAAGAATGGATTCGACGAGTTCGACGGAACAATCCTCGTTGCCCGGCAGGGCGCAGATGTCTTCGAGACCGGCGATTTCATTGAGGACGAACTGCATGTCGCGCAGCGGGGCGGTGTAATTGCTCATGGGAATTCCTTGTCAGACAGACGAACAGACCCGACCGGCAGGCAGCCGGCGGGCTGGCGGGTGATTTACTCGATGGCCAGAACGGACTGGGCGTGCTGGCGGAGGACGTACTTCTGGATCTTGCCGGTCGAGGTCTTCGGCAACACGCCGAAAATGACCTGCTTGGGCACCTTGAAGCGCGCCAGGTGGCTGCGGCAATGCTCGATGATCTCGGCCTCGGTGCACACGGCATCGGCCTTCAGCTCGACGAAGGCGGCCGGCACCTCGCCCCACTTCTCGTCCGGCTTGGCGACGACGGCGGCGGCGACCACCGCCGGATGGCGATAGAGCACATCCTCGACTTCCAGCGAGGAGATGTTCTCCCCACCAGAGATGATGATGTCCTTGGAGCGGTCCTTGATCTTGACGTAGCCGTCGCTATGGACGACGGCCAGGTCGCCGGTATGGAACCAGCCGCCTTCGAAAGCTTCTTCGGTGGCTTTCGGATTCTTCAGGTAGCCCTTCATCACCAGATTGCCGCGGAACATGATTTCGCCCATCGCCTCGCCATCCCAGGGCACCGGCTGCATGCTCTGGCTGTCGAGCACGGCAATCGCTTCCTGCATGTGATAGCGCACGCCCTGACGGCCGTTGCGGGCGGCGCGCAGGTCGATCGGCAGCTTGTCCCATTCCGGGTGCTTGGCGCAGACGGCGGCCGGGCCGTAGGTTTCGGTCAGGCCGTAGACATGGGTGATGTTGAAGCCCATCTGCTCGGCGCCCTCGATGATGGCGGCCGGCGGTGCGGCGCCGGCGATCAGGCCGTTGACCTGATGCTCAATGCCCTGCTTCAGCTCGGCCGGGGCGTTGATCATCATCCCGTACACGATCGGCGCACCGCACATGTGGGTGACCTTGTGTTCCTTGATCAGGCCGAAGATCTGCGCCGGATCGACCTTGCGCAAACAGATGCTGGTGCCGGCATTGGCCGCCAGCGTCCATGGAAAGCACCAGCCGTTGCAGTGGAACATCGGCAGCGTCCACAGGTAGACCGAATGCGGCGCGATGCCCCAGGAGATGATGTTGGACGCCGAATTCAGATAGGCGCCGCGATGGTGATAGACGACGCCCTTCGGGTTGCCGGTGGTGCCGGAGGTGTAGTTGAGCGAGATGGCATCCCACTCGTCCTCGGGCAGCGCCCAGGCGAAGTCCGGATCGCCTTCCTTGAGGAAGGCCTCGTAGTCCTTCTCGCCGAGCGCTTCGCCGCTGCTGAAATCGGGATCGAGGGTATCGATGACCAGCGGCTTCGGCCCGTCGAGCAGCGCCAGCGCCGCCTTGACCGTCGCCGAGAATTCGGGGTCGGTGATCAGTACCTTGGCCTCGCCGTGGCCGAGCATGAAGGCAATGGCCTCGGCATCGAGACGGGTATTCAGCGTATTGAGCACGGCCCCGGCCATCGGCACGCCGAAATGGCATTCGAACATGGGTGCGGTATTCGGCAGCATGACCGCTACCGTGTCGCCCTTGCCGATGCCCCGGCCCTGCAACGCCGAGGCCAGTTGCCGGCAGCGACTGTAGCTCTCGGCCCAGGTGTAGCGACGCTCACCCTGAATGACGGAAATACGTTTCGGATAGATGAAGGCCGAACGCTCGATGAAGCTCAGCGGGGACAGCGGGACATAGTTGGCCGGATTGCGGTCCAGCCCGACGGAATACGGGTTAACCAAGACTTATCTCCTCACACGTTGTTTGCCGGACGCTGTTCTCGGCAGTTCTGTTTTTTTGTGTGCGGGAGAATGACAAAACACCTTTGCGCAACTATTGGTCGAATGTAACGAATGATTGCATCCATCACTCAGGGCTTCGGCCTGCACTAGAATCGCCCGATGTCCGACCAGCCCCGCGCCCCGACCCCCGCCGCCCGCCTGAACATGCTGCAGGCCGGCCTCGACCTGCTCGACCAGGGGATCACCATCTTCGATGCCGAACTGCGGCTGATGGCGTGGAACCGGACCTTCCTCGAATTGCTCGATTTTCCGGAAACGCTGGCTTACGTCGGTGCGCCATTCGCGGCTTTCATCCGCTACAACGCCGAGCGCGGCGAATACGGTCCCGGCGATGTCGACGCGCAGGTTGCTGATCGTCTGCTGGCTGCCGCCGACTTCATGCCACATGTCCGCGAACGCCAGCGGCCGAACGGCCGCGTCCTGCTGCTGCGCGGCGAGCCGCTGCCCGGCCGCGGTTTCGTCACGCTGTACACGGACATTACCGAGCAGCGCTACATCGAGAACCTGACCGAGCACCAGAACATCCAGCTTGAGGAACGCGTCCGCCGGCGCACCGCCCAGCTGGAAAACGCCAACGCCAACCTGCGCCGGGTCAGCAGCGACAACGAGCGCATCGCCGCCGCCCTCGGCCGCAGCGAGGCCCGCCTGCGCCTGATCAACGACACCATTCCGATTCTCATCGGCTACGTCGACCAGAACGAGGTCTACCAGTACGCCAACAAGGGCTACTCCGACTGGTACGGCCACCCGGAAGGCGCAGTTACCGGCCGCGCCGTGCTCGATGTCATCGGCCCGCACGTCTATGCCCAGGTGCGCGACTCGGTGCGCAAGGCGCTGGCCGGCCAGCAGGTCACCTACGAGTACCAGATGGAACGCCAGGGGCAGACCGTCTTCGCCCGCAGCACGCTGGTCCCGGAAATCTCCGCCGACGGCGAACCGCTCGGCTTCTTCGTCTTCTCGCACGAGATCACCGAGCAGAAACGCATGCAGGCGGCCCTGGTGCAGGCCCAGAAAATGGAGGCCATCGGCCAGTTGACCGGCGGCCTGGCCCATGACTTCAACAACCTGCTGACCGTCATCATCGGCAACCTCGCGGCCCTGCAGGATCACCGCCCGGATGATGCCGGCGTCAACGAATTCGTCGCTCCCGCCCTGCAATCGGCCCGCCGCGGCGTGCAGCTGATCAAGCGCCTGCTGACCTTCTCCCGCCAGCAAGCGTTGGCCCCGGAAACGGTCGACATCGGCCAGCTGGTCAGCGGTCTGAGCAAGCTGGTCCGCCGTTCGCTACCGGAATCGATCAGCGTGTCGACCGATCTCACCGCCGCCGACATTCATGCCCTGGCCGACCCCGGCCAGCTGGAAAGCGCCCTCCTCAATTTCGCCCTGAACGCCCGCGATGCCATGCCCGACGGCGGCCGCCTGCACATCGCGGCCCGTGCCGTCGAACTGGCCAGCGGCAACAACGCCTTCGATGCACCGCCAGGTCGCTACGTGGTCATCGAGGTCACCGACAATGGTTGCGGCATGGAGGCGGCGACGCTCGCCCGCGCCTGCGAACCCTTCTTCACCACCAAGCGCTTCGGCCTCGGCAGCGGCCTCGGCCTGGCCATGGCCTACGGTTTTGCCCGCCAGTCGGGCGGCGGCATGAGCCTGCACAGTCAGCCTGGCCAGGGCACGACGGTGCTCATCGCCCTGCCGCAAATCGCCCCTGATACCGAAGCCCAGACCACGGTTACCGATGCCATCCACGCCAACGACGGCGAACTGGTGCTACTGGTCGAGGATGATGCCAGCGTCCGCCGTGTCGTCCGCCAGCAACTGATCGACCTCGGCCACCCGGTGCTGGAAGCAGAGAACGGCGAGCAGGCGCTGGAGATGATCGAGCACATTGTCGACATCGCCATCTTGGTCAGCGATGTCATCATGCCCGGCGGCATGAACGGCCGTCAGCTCGCCGAAGCGGCCCTGGAGCGCCGGGCGGAACTGCGCGTGGTACTGATGAGCGGCTACGCCGACGACAGCCTTCCCAATGCCGACGGAGCGCCGCTGCCGATACTGGCCAAGCCTTTCGGGCGGCCAGACCTCGCCGGTGCCCTGCAACGAACCCGCAAGGAGAGCCCATGAACGAGCAGGATAGCGGCAAGCTGATCCTCATCGTCGAAGATGACCCGGACGTCGCCCGCATCATCGAACAAGTGCTTGCCGATTTCGGTTTTCACACCGCCTGGTGCCGCAGCGGCGGCGAACTGCTGCGCCGGCTGCGCACGCTGTCGCCCGACCTCTGCATCGTCGATCTCGGTCTGCCCGACATGGACGGCCTGGAGGCCATGCAGCGTCTGCGCGCCCAGTCTTCCTGCGGCATCCTCATCCTGACCGGCCGCGCCCATGTCAGCGACCGGGTGATGGGACTGGAACTGGGCGCCGACGACTACGTGCTGAAACCCTTCGAACCTCGCGAACTGGTCGCCCGCGTCCGCAGCATCCTGCGCCGCCGCGAAAACAGCGCCAGCGCCGTCCACTGCGACGTCGCCGAATTTGCCGGCTGGCACTTCAATCCGGGCAACAACACGCTCATCGCTCCGGATGGCGAGAACCACCTGTTGAGCACGGCCGAGGCCGAACTGCTGGGCGTCTTCGTCCGCCATCCCAACCGCATCCTGCAGCGCGAAAAGCTGATGGGAACACGCGACCTGAACCCAACCGACCGCGCCATCGACGTCCGCATCTCTCGCCTGCGCCGCAAGCTGGAACCTGATGCGCACAGCCCGGCGCTGATCAAAACGGTCTACGGCGCCGGCTATCTATTCATGGCGACGGTGCGCTGGCTGCCGGCACAATAAACGCCGGCGGCCGGCCACCCGATCAATGCCAACGGCATTTTCATCAATCACTACAAGGTATAATCCCGCCGCAATCTGTATCCCGCCTCCTTCCCTCCGGGCTGCGCGCAGGGCAATCTAGCGGAAACAGGCAAATCATTGACGCCAACCAAATTCGGTACTAGATTTGGGTCCATAGAATCACAGGAGGCAACATGCAGTCCATCGCCAACATCAAGTCCATTTCGTATCTGAAAAGCCATGCGGCAAAGATTTCAGAAGACCTGGAAATGAACGGGAATCCGTTTGTTATCACCCAGAATGGTGAGGCCAGCATGGTGATTGAGGGCATCAAGCAGTTTCAGGAAAAAGAAGCGCTCATTGCCGCTTTGAAAATCATTGCCTTGGGTGAGAAGGACCGCATTCAAGACAAGGGTATTTCCGCGGCGGATTCCAGGGCACAACTGCTCGCCGCTCGTCAAAACCGCAAATAATGGCAGTCTTCGTTCTTCCCGATGCCCAAGCGGACTTGCTTTCACTTCAGGAGTACATGCTCGACAAATGGGGCGAATCTGCATGGCTGAAAGCGGAGGACGAGATTTTCGAAAAGCTGGAGAAGGTTGACTCCGGAATATTCACCGGAACGCCAGTTCAGGAACTTGCATCAGTAGGCATCCTGGATTACCAGAACATCTATACCTCGCATCACAAATTGGTCTACCGGCGGATCGGTAACGACACCTATCTATACCTCATTGCCGGGCACAGGCAGGACTACCCGACGATTCTGACGAAACGTTTGTTGAGCAGGTAATTCGTTTAATAAGACCCCGCTTCGACACTTCGTTTTCAGTGATGGAACAACTGATGGGAACAGCCGCTTCGCCAAAAACAAAAAACCCGCAAAGCCTTGAGCTGTGCGGGTTTCGTGTTGGTCGCTTGGCGGAGAGGGTGGGATTCGACCCCACGGTAGGCTTGCACCTACGCCTGATTTCGAGTCAGGTACATTCGACCACTCTGCCACCTCTCCGAAGCGGGCCGCATAATAGCACAACAGATGTCGGTGACCAAGAAACTATTACTGCTGATCGCGACGCTTGCGGTCGCTGCCTGCGGCGACTGGCTGGCGGCGCCCCTGCCCTTTCCGACGCCGGCCCAGCACGACCTTGTGGTCCTCACCCGGCCCGGCCCGCTGACGCATACCGGTGACGAAACGATCGGTATCAGCGGCCTGGAGCGCGATATGGCCGAAGCCTTTGCCCAGGAACTCGGCGTTGGCGTTCAGTTCAAGGTGGTCCATCCGGAAGACCTGGAAGAGAGCATTGCCGACGGCGCCTACCACATCGCTGCAGCCTGGCTGTCGCCGCTGGCCGATGCCGGCATCGCGGCGACGCCGCCCCTGTTCATGACGCGCGACGTGCTGGCCCAGCACGACGCGGCGCTGCCGCTGACCGATGTCAGCCAGCTGTCCGGCAAGACTGTGCACGTCATGGCCGGCTCACGCCAGGCGGCAACCCTGCGGCAACTGGCAGCCAAAACGCCGGAAGTAAGCATTGTCGAAATTGGCCAGGGGACCATCGTCGACCTACTCGGGAAGCTGGGTGATGGGCAGGTGGAATATGTAGTCATGGACGGACATATGGAGGACCTAGCCAACCAGTTCGTACCCAATCTGCGCACTTCGCTGCGCCTGAGCGAGGAGCAGCCCATCGTCTGGTTGCTCGGCCCGCACCCCAATGCCGAACTGGCCACCCGCGCCAACGCCTTTGTCGAGCGCATCCGGCGCGACGGCACGCTGGCCCGCCTGGAAGAACGCTATTTTGGTCATGTCCGCCGCCTCAAGCAGGCCGACGTCACCCGCTTCCTCGGCATGATGGAAAGCACCCTGCCCAAACTGCGCCCGCTGTTCCAGGCTGCCGAAGCGGCGAGTGGCCTCGACTGGCGGTTGCTCGCTGCCGTCGCCTATCAGGAATCGCACTGGGACTCGAATGCCACCAGCTACACCAACGTCCGCGGCATCATGATGCTCACCGAGGAAACGGCCGACCGCCTGGGCGTCAGCAACCGCCTCGACCCGCGCCAGAGCATCATGGCCGGCGCCCGCTACATCAATATCCTGCGTGACATGCTGCCAGCCGAGGTCGGCGAACCCGACCGCACCTGGCTGGCACTGGCCGCCTACAACATCGGCCCCGGGCACATGAACGGGGCGCGCACCATCGCCAAACAGCTGAAGGCCGACCCCAACGCCTGGTACGAGATGAAGCGCATCCTGCCGCTACTGGCCAGGCCGCAGTACTACGCCCGCCTGAAAGCCGGCCGGGCGCGCGGCGGCGAAGCGGTGATCCTGGTCGAGAATATCCGCAGCTATTACGACATCCTGCTGCGCAACCAGGCACCGCTGAACGGCCTGTCGCCCAAGATGGAAGGCATGTTCGGCCGCCAGGACGACATACCCACGCTGAAGCTGGGCCCGTAGGCCCTATCCTGCCGACGCCGGGACAATCAGCGCAGCGGCGTCAGCAGTTCCAGACCGCCCATGTAGCCACGCAGTGCCGCCGGGATGACGACGCTGCCGTCGGCCTGCTGGTTGTTCTCCAATATGGCCACCAACGTGCGACCGACGGCCAGGCCGGAACCATTCAGCGTATGGCACAGCTCCGGCTTGTTCTTGTCGTTGCGGAAACGGGCCTGCATGCGGCGGGCCTGGAAGGCGCCAAAGTTGGAGCAGGAGGAAATCTCGCG
>DDWF01000014.1:23099-23276 GCA_002345845.1 Betaproteobacteria bacterium UBA2293
TCGTAGGTCTTGGCGGCGGAGAAACCCATGTCGCCGGAGCACAGCGCAACGCGGCGGTACGGCAGTTCCAGCGCCTCGAGAATGGCTTCGGCGTGGCCGGTCAGTTCCTCGTGGGCAGCGGCAGACTGATCCGGGTGAACGATCTGCACCAATTCCACCTTGTCGAACTGGTGCTGG
>DDWF01000246.1:0-1964 GCA_002345845.1 Betaproteobacteria bacterium UBA2293
CCGATCACCGGATCGAGCTTGCCCTGGGCGGCGCGCTCGGTCAGGTCGATACAGTATTTCTTCAGGGATTCGCGCTGGCCTTCGGCTTCCTGCGAATCGACGCCCTGCCCGCCACGCACGGCCATGATCGCGGCTTCGATGGATTTGCGGGAAAGGCCATGTTGCTTGGCGATACGACCGGTCTCGCCTTTGTCTTCGCAGAGGGCGAGCAGGAACATCTCGCTGGCGATGAACTGGTCGCCGCGCTTCTGTGCTTCCTTGTCGGTCAGGTTGAGCAGGTTGGCCAGATCACGGCCGATGGAGACGTCGCCGCCGTGACCGGAAACCTGCGGCAGGCGCTTGATGGCGGCTTCCAGATCGCTGCGCAGACCGGGCACGGTGACGCCAGCGCGGGCCAGCAGCGAGTTCGTGCCACCGTCCTCCTGGCTGATCAGGGCAAGGAGCAGGTGTTGCGGTTCGATGAACTGCTGGTCGCCGCCAATGGCCAGACTCTGGGCATCGGAAAGAGCCTGCTGGAACTTGGTAGTGAATTTGTCGAGACGCATGTTGATCCCTTTTATGGCGAAATTCTGATAAACGCCAGATGCGGATGCAGCACGGAAATTTCAACTGCATCCAGCAAATAATTCCGGCAACTACCCCAGGCAGAGGTCCGTCGCCAGCCATTGAAATACCCCTTATCTCAGTACTCACCAAACATGCGCGGAATTGACAAAACCACTATTCCGGCAAGGAAAATACAGGTACCCTCGCCACCTATCGTGGTATGAAATACCACAAGGGAGAAACCCGTATGAGCGGAGCAAAAATGACACTACGCGGCAAATTAACCGCGATGACACTGGCCACAATTGGTGCCCTGGCCATTCTGTTCGCCGTACTGCTCGTTGATGGCAAGCAGCGGATGATGGAAGACCGGCAGAACAAGGTACGCAACCTGGTCGAAGCCGCGCACGGCACAATCGCGCACTTCGAGGCCGAGGCCAAGGCCGGCCGGATGAGCGAGGACGAAGCAAAGAAAGCGGCCGCCGAAACCATTCGCGGCGTGCGCTACGACAAGATCGAATATTTCTGGATCAACGACCTCAACGACCTGATGGTCATGCACCCGATCCGGCGCGACCTTGAGGGCAAGAAACTCGACCAGCTGAAGGACAAGAATGGCAAGTTCCTCTTCCAGGAATTCAACAATGTCGTCAAGAGCAAGGGCGCCGGCTTTGTCGACTACTTGTGGCCAAAACCGGGTGCCGAGGAAGGCGTACCAAAGATCTCCTATGTGATGGGCTTCCAGCCCTGGGGCTGGGTGGTCGGCTCCGGCATCTACATCGACGACGTTGATGCCCGCTTCCGCGAGGATGCCATCGTATTGCTGCTCTGGGGCCTGGGCATCGGCGGCTTCATCGCCGGCTCGCTGCTGCTCGTCTCGCGTAGCATCATCCTCACGCTGGGCGGCGACCCCTCGGTCGCCTCGGCCATCACCCGGCGCATTGCCGCCGGTGACCTGGCGACGCCGGTCGACCTGCGCAGCGGCGACAGCGACAGCCTGATGGCCAACCTCCAAAGCATGCAGGAAACCCTGCGCCAGATGATCAGCAGCGTGGTCGGCAATGCCGAACAGGTCGCGGCGGCGGCCGACCAACTGCTCAAGGCCAGCGAGGCAGTGGCCGACCGGGCGCGCCAGCAGAGCGATGCCGCTTCCTCCATGGCTGCCTCGGTCGAGGAAATGTCGGTCAGTATCGATCAGGTCAAGGAGAATGCTGCCGAAGCCAACGGCATTTCGCAGGACGCAGGAAACATTTCCCAGGAAGGTGCCACCGTCATCCACACGGCAGCCGGCGAGATGCGCAAGATTTCGGAGGCGGTACAAGCCTCGTCGAAGATCGTCGAGGATCTTGGACGGCAATCCGACCAGATCACTTCCATCGTCAAGACCATCCGCGAAATCGCCGACCAGACCAACCTGC